>CAKRRJ010000020.1 GCA_934394615.1 uncultured Lachnospiraceae bacterium | reverse complement strand
GCAGCACAGACCAAGCAGTCCTTAACCAACATCAAGAACATTCTTGAGAGCGACGGACTGAGCATGGCTAACGTAGTTAAGACCACCGTTCTGTTAAATAACATCGCTGATTTCGGTGCTATGAACGAAGTTTACGCTACCTTCTTCGAGGGTGCATGCCCGGCAAGAGCAGCTTTCGAGGTTGCAGCACTTCCGAAGGGCGCACTGGTAGAGATCGAGGCTATTGCATACGCTGAGTAATTTCCGTGCATCACGCGGGCAATCCGCAGAATAAAAGGCAGGTACCACGAACAAAGGTTTGCGGTACCTGCCTTTTTATGCTACAATGTAACGAGTCTAAGAGGAATCCAAAAACAGATATGGCTTGAATTTTGAAAGGATAACAGCGTAATGGCAGTTTATGATACTTTAAATGACAGACAGAAAGAAGCGGTCTTCTGCACGGAGGGACCGCTTTTGGTTCTGGCGGGAGCAGGCTCCGGAAAAACCAGAGTACTGACACACCGCATCGCATACTTAATTGAAGAAAAAGATGTGAATCCGTGGAATATCATGGCAATCACTTTCACGAACAAGGCGGCCGGGGAAATGCGGGAGCGCGTGGACAAGCTGGTCGGCTTTGGTTCAGAGAGTGTGTGGGTTTCCACGTTCCATTCCTCCTGTGTGCGCATCCTGCGCCGTTTTATCGACAATCTTGGCTACAATACAAACTTCACGATTTACGATACCGACGATCAGAGAACACTCATGCGGCAGATTTTAAAGCGTCTGGAACTGGATCCGAAGACGTTTCGCGACCGCGCCATGCTCTCTGCGATTTCCAACGCGAAAAACGAGCTGATCAGCCCGGAGGAGTTCCGGCTGAACGCGGAAGGAGACTGGCGCGCGAAGAAAATCGCGGAAGTGTACCAGCATTACCAGGAAGAGTTAAAGAAGAACAACGCCCTGGATTTTGATGATCTGATCTTTAAGACGGTGGATCTGTTCCGGACGAATACCGATGTTCTGGAGTATTATCAGGAGCGTTTCAAATACATCATGGTGGATGAGTACCAGGATACCAACACGGCGCAGTTTCGCCTGATCGAGCTTCTGGCGGGCAAGTACAAAAATCTCTGCGTAGTGGGTGATGATGATCAGTCCATTTACAAATTCCGGGGCGCGAACATCAGCAACATCCTGGATTTTGAGAGTGCGTTCCCGGGCGCGAAAGTCATTAAGCTGGAGCAGAATTACCGTTCAACCAGTCACATTCTCGACGCGGCGAACGCAGTCATCCGTAATAATCAGGGCAGAAAAGATAAGACCCTGTGGACGGCAAACGGAGAGGGCGAACCGGTGGTGTTCCATCAGTATGAGCACGCTTACGAGGAGGCCGACGGCATTGTGCGCGACATTTTAAAAGATGGACGCAATTACCAGGACTATGCGGTACTCTACCGCACAAACGCGCAGTCCCGCCTTTTGGAGGAAAAATGCATTGAGCACAACGTTCCGTACCGTCTGGTCGGCGGCGTGAACTTCTACCAGAGAAAAGAGATCAAGGACGTGCTTTCCTATTTGAAGACGATCGCGAACGGACGGGATGATCTGGCAGTTCAGCGTATCATCAATGTGCCGAAACGAGGCATTGGCGCGGCATCCATCGGCAAGATTGTGGCATGGGCATCGGAACAGGGAATCAGCTTTTATGATGCCTGCCTGCGCGCGGCAGCCGTGCCGGGACTGGGAAAAGCCGTGGCGAAGGTTGCAGTCTTTACCGGGCAGATCGAGGCGTTTCGCGAGGCACTCGTGGAGGGCGGCGCGAGCATCCGGGAACTGATCGATCAGATCATTGCGGACACCGGCTATAAGGATGAGCTGGAGGCGGAGGGCGAGATTGAGTTTCAGACCCGCATGGAAAACATCGAAGAACTCATGAACAAGGCCGTCAGTTACAGCGAGGAGGCGGAGCAGCCATCTCTGGACGAGTTCCTGGAAGAGGTTGCCCTGGTGGCCGATGTGGACCGGATGGATGATTCCGAGAACCGCATGACGCTTATGACTTTGCACAGCGCAAAGGGCTTGGAGTTCCCGGTCGTCTACTTAAGCGGCCTGGAGGATGGACTCTTCCCGAGCCGCATGTCCATTATGTCGGATGACCGGACTGAGCTTGAGGAAGAACGCCGTCTCTGTTACGTTGGCATTACCCGTGCGAAAGAGCGCCTGGTCATCACGGCATCCCGCATGCGCATGATCAATGGCGAGACCCACTATTCCAAGGTGAGCCGCTTTGTAGACGAGATTCCGGACGAGCTGATTACGATGGAAAAACTGGAGCCGAGAGTGGGGCGCAGCGCCAAACGCGATGACTTTGAGGACGACACCCTTCCATGGTATAAGAATCAGAACCGTCTCGGCGTCAGCAGATTCGGAAGCCAGTCCGTAACGCCGCCGGCTCCGGCGTTCGGCAAAGCCTTTACCGTGCAGAAGCCGGCAGCACTCGACTACGGCGTGGGTGACCGCGTACGCCACATCAAATTCGGCGAGGGAACCGTTGAGAGCGTAAAAGACGGGGCAAAAGATTTTGAGGTATCCGTAAACTTCGATAAGGCAGGCGTGAAGAAGATGTTTGCGTCGTTTGCGAAGCTGCAGAAAGTCTGAGCAAAACGGAGTGTGGTTTTGGAATGCGAAGCATGTGAATAGTAACAGGAATTGTGATCATGCAGCGCATAGAAATTGCATTTTTGAATAAAATGGGATAGTAAAAAAAGAGAAAAGATGCTATAATTTTAATAATGTAACGGCTTTGAACACAAAGCTGACCAGGAATATGGTAGAAAGGACGTGGCAGTATGAATCGTTTTGATAACATGAGCAAAGACGCAATGGCGCGTATGGAAGAAATCATGAATTCCACCAAGTTAAATGAGTTCTTACACAGAAAAGAGGAAGAAGAGAAAAAGAAAACCTGCATTCTCTGGATCCTTGCCATCATCGGAGTGGTAGCAGCAGTAGCAGCAATCGCATACGGCGTATACCGTTTCTTTACTCCGGATTACCTGGAGGACTTTGAAGACGACTTCGACGACGATTTCGACGATGACTTCTTCGAGGATGAGGACGACAACGAGAAATAATTCGGAACGGAAATACGAAATCATAATAGGCGTGTCTCGCAGACCGGGATGCGCCTTTCTTGTGCCAAGGCACATTCTATTTTATGCCAAGGTACATTCTATTTTATTGTGTAATTAGGAGACTGAACGTGAAAAAGGGAGATATGTTTGAAGCGGTCGTGGAGACCATCGACTTCCCAAACAAGGGAATGTTACATGTAGACGGTGAGCGGGTCGTTGTGAAGAATGCCATCCCGGGGCAGAAGGTCCGGTTTGTGGTGAACAAAAAGAGAAAAGGCAAATGCGAGGGACGCCTTCTGGAAGTTCTGGAAAAATCCCTGCTGGAGCGCAGCGAGGGAGCCTGCCCGCATTTTGGCATCTGTGGAGGCTGCCTGTACCAGAGCCTTCCATATGAAGAACAGTTAAAGATCAAAGAGGGCCAGATCAAAGCGCTCCTCGATGAAGTCTGCGATTCCTACGAGTTTGAGGGCATCAAGGCAAGCCCGATTTCCGACGGCTACCGCAATAAGATGGAGTTTTCCTTCGGAGATGAATACAAAGACGGCCCGCTGGCGCTCGGCATGCACCGCCGTGGAAGTTTCTATGATATTGTAAACACGCCGGAATGCCAGATCGTGCATGAAGACTTCTGCAAGATCTTAACGGCAACCTTAAATTACTTTACGGAGAAGCACATCGCTTACCACAAGAAGATGCAGCATACCGGCTACCTGCGTCACCTGCTGGTGCGCCGCGCAGTTAAGACCGGCGAGATCCTGGTAGCGCTTGTCACCTCCGGACAGACCGAAAATCTGGGTGTGACTGAGGAACATACGACTCCGGTTTCCGAGCAGGAGCTGTTAGCTGGCTGGCTGTCCTGCATGCAGGCACTGGAGTTAGATGGAACCTTTGCGGGAATCCTTCATATCCGCAACGACAGCCTGGCGGATGTAGTCCAGAGCGACGAGACCACCGTGTTATACGGACAGGACTTCTTCTATGAGGAGCTTCTGGGACTGAAATTCCGCATTACCCCGTTCTCCTTCTTTCAGACCAACTCTCTGGGGGCTGAGGTGCTTTACGAGACAGCCCGCAGCTATGTCGGCGAGACAAAGGACAAGGTCGTGTTCGACTTATACAGCGGAACCGGAACCATCGCCCAGATCATCGCGCCGGTGGCAGAGAAGGTCGTAGGCGTGGAGATCGTGGAGGAAGCTGTGGAGGCCGCAAAAGAGAACGCGGCAGGAAACGGACTGACAAACTGCGAATTCATTGCCGGAGATGTGCTGAAGGTTATCGGCGACTTGAAAGACAAGCCGGACCTCATTATCCTGGATCCGCCGCGTGACGGTATCCATCCGAAGGCGCTGGACAAGATCATCGACTTCGGCGTAGACCGCATGGTCTACATTTCCTGTAAGCCAACCAGCCTGACAAGGGACCTGGTCGTGCTGCAGGAGCGAGGCTACAAATTAGAAAAAGCCTGCGCCGTGGACATGTTCCCGGCAACCGCGAACTGCGAGACGATCGCGTTGCTCACGCGGGTGAAATAAAAAAAATCATAGTGCTGATATCAGATTGAGGAAAATATTTCCGGCTATTTTTGATATCAGCACTATTTTTTGCTAAAAATTCCAATTTTGGAATCAATACTTGCAGAGGAACTGGTACAATAGCATTAAGAAACATCAATAAGCAATTCATTGCAGGAGGGAAAGCATGGATAGAAAAAGAGACAGAGGATGGAACCTGGAAAAAGGGGAATGGGTGTATGGAAACTATTTCGAAGTTCGTGCAGGGTTAGATATATTTGGCAATGAAGAATATTTTGCTGGCATGATATGTGAAGACAGCCGTTCTTCTGCGAATGTGGGAAACTTTACGATGGTGGATGTTGTCAGAGAGTCGGCGGGCAGAGGCACCGGAGAATTTGTGGGTGGCCAGGAGCTGTTTGAGGGCGATATTATCAGAGTTGAGAATGTTTCTCCAGACGGCGTGGACAGCGGCGAGACCGGAACCGGAGTTATCTGTTATGGAACCTGTAACGGATGGGGGCAGAACTATATCGGGTTTTATATTGACTGGAAATGCACAGGCTATGCATTCCATGATAAGAACCTTAACTCATGGATCGATGCATGCAGAAATCCCAATACATTCTGGGGGTGGGAGTGGAACATGACCATCATTGGAACTGTGTATGAGCAAACTTTGCGGGAAGCTCAAAATCAGTCATTGCCAGCGGAAAGTTCCATGGTATAATGGCTGTGGAATCACAACTCAGATTTTGATAAAAACAAAATATACAGGAGGATTCAATTTATGGGAAAGTTTTATGTAGGGGTAACGGATTATGAATGGTACGATTTTTAAAAAAAATATCTTCCGGCTGGTCAGAAAAACATAGAAATTGATTTCTGGAGATCTGCAGCTTCCGGCAAATTTCAGGCGCTCGAACCAGGAGACCTGTTCCTCTTTAAGCTGCGCAACACAGCAAAAGACAGCAGATTAAACGGCAAGATTGTGGGAGCAGCGGAGTTTAAACTGTTTGAGTTCAATACGGTGAAAGAAGCATGGGAGAAATATAAGCAGGGAAATGGATGTGGTACGATTTCTGTTTTTGAAGAAAAAGTGAAACTCATAAACAATGGTGAAACCATAGAACCAGGTAAGGAGATCGGTTCCATCATTTTATCCAATGTTGTTTTCTTTGATCCAAGTGACTGGATTGATGAACCGTCTGACTGGCAGCCAGCAATTGTTCAGGGAAAAACCTATGACACCGTGAAATCAGCAGAGGCGATCGAAATAGAAAATGCAGTAACAGAATTGATTAAAAAAAACAGAATACATTAAAATTTCAATTTTGAAATTTTCTCCGATAAGGGATTTGGTATAGTATCTTTATCGGAAGCAAGCCGCTCGGTTGGCCGCCGGGCGGCTTCTTTTTTACCTACAGAATGTACGTTCGACTATCGCAGAGCACGGGAGGAAATGCAATGGCAAAGAAAATCAACGATTTTGGCAGGAAGATTGGCGGAGCACGTAAAGATATCTGGAGAGCACGCGCGCTGCAGGCGGCAGACTTGCAGGAGATGAACCGGGCAGAGCAGGAAGCCTACGGAAAAAAGGATTATGTCTGGCCAAGACCAAACTGGCAGGAACTCATTGCCAGCGGCGAAGACAAGTGGGTCTGCTATTGGAAGAACGAGGTGCGAAAAGCATTACCGGCAGGACCTTCTGAATATTTTTGCAGAAACAATGTGAACGTTTACGTTTCCTTCGTCGAGGACCTCCGGGATGCAGTGATGGCAGTGAAAACGCGGACAGAGGCAGAACAGTTTTTTGGAAACTTTTTTTCAAGTAAGGATCTGGTTACAGAGACCAGATTAAAAAAGCAGTATTGGATCATAAAGAGAGACCTGGGAAGCGTGTGGAGAAAATTTCTGAATGCCTGCTGGGTTTCAAAGAACTCTCACCTGGAAGAAAAGAAGACGTTTGCGGCATTTGGAACAGAAAAACCGGATCCGGGGTACACACTTCGCAAAAGCAGCATTTCCAAGTATTATTACGACCAGAAGAAGATCTGCTTCGAGTGCAGAGAACCTTTCGGAACCCGGTTGGCGGTCAGCTGCGATGAGGGAAAGATGTTCTACCAGCTGGAAGAGGCGGAAGAATACGCACGGATCTGGAAAGCCAATACCTGGTTTTTGATGGATGACCTTACCAGGCAGGTCCTGGCTTACAATCTGGAGTCGGAGGCAGCAGCAGACCAGGAAATTGAAGCGCTGGCTCTTGCGGCGAAGGGAAGCGTGAAAGCATCTTCCGGCAGGGAGAAGAAACCTGGAAAGAAACGCTTCTCCTATCCGCATTTGGACAGGCTTGTGCGCGTGGTACGGGCGGCCGGGCTGCAGCGGCGGCACATTATGAATTCATGCGACGCGTCATCAACCTGACCAGAATCAAAGGTGCCGGCTCTCTGGCTCATGAATGGGGCCACGCGTTCGATCACTACCTGCACTATGCAGCAGCTTTCGATGAGGAAACGGCTGTTCTGGCAAGTGAATGCGGGCGCGCACAGGATACAAACATCCCAGCTGAACTGTTCCAGGTACTGGACACCATGATCTGGTCTGAGGAAAATGTACATACACAGTATTATCTCGACTCCAAGACGTTTGACTGCTGCTATCAGAAACATGGAATCGGATACTGGAGCAGCAACTGTGAGCTGTTTGCGAGAGCATTTGCCTGTTATGTACGGGATAAGCTGACGGCAGCCGGAATGCGGAACGATTATCTGGTGGCCCATGCGGAGTCCCATATGTTTACGTCAAACGGAAAAACTTATTATGCATATCCGCGCGGTGAGGAGCGAACGAAAATCAATGCGGCGTTTGACCGGCTGTTTGAGCAGGTAAAACAGGATCAGCTGATGGAAGCATGTGAAAAATAGTTTGCGCGATGCGTGAACAGTAACGAAAAATAAATTTTAGGTGAGGAGAATGAACATGAATACACAGAAAACAGAACTGGAAGCATTAAAGCAGTGGGCATTTGGCAGAATTCACGAGGAGTGTGACGACCGAAATCTTGTGATCAGAAATAAAAGTGTCTGGGCTTCGGACGAAATTTACGATCTTTCCACAGACGGCGGATGGATGAGGGTGGATTTCCGGAGATTTTACAACATGCAGAAAGCCGGAGTGGACGCCGAAGCGCTGCTGGGCGATATTCTGCTGGAGCTGAAGCAAAAGCCGGTCCGGGACGAAGACGAATGTTATGGAGAGGATGAGGATGAAGATTACGAGGACGAAACGGAAGAGGGTTATGACCGGGCGTGGGTGTTAAGAAATTATGTGTTCCGCGTTATGAATGAGAACGATATTGTGAAAAACAGAGACGAGGTGTACTGGAAAATCGGGGATACAGGACTGGTTCTGGTACCAGTATCAAGAAATAACCTCCGTTCTGTGATTGGAACCTTGTTTTTGAAAAATTATCAGATTGAAAAAGACGAAATGTTTGAAGCATGCAGACGCAATCTTCTGGCAGAGCCGGAATCGGTCCTGGGGCAGGATACTCTGGATGGCGGCATCCATGTGGAAGATGCAAAGGCCTTTCTGGGCGAATATCTGGAGGAGCGGTTTGGAAAGCAAAAGCTGTACCTTTCTGCCTGGTACGAAAAAGCAGTAAAGGTCTACACAGAAACAACCAAAAATGGATTGAGCTTCGAAAGACCGGAACCAGACGGAATCTTTGATCGTCTGGATGGGGTGAAAGAAACCAGCCGGAAACTGAGCAGCTGTCTCATCATCTATCAGAATGGAACTTACACGGCAGTGAAACGTGAATCCTAACAAAATAAAAACGAAATAGTAAGAAAACAGGTGGAAAATATCTCAATTTGCTGATAACATGGAAATTATAGCAAGGATTTGCAATCAGATGAAGGAGAATGGAACTTATGAGTATGGGATTGAGCAAATCGAGATACTGTAAAGGCATTCAGTGCCCCAAAATGCTGTGGTTGGACAAAAATAAACCGGAGGAGGCAGCAGATCTTTTCCGGGACTCGGTGCTTGCGAATGGAACAAGGGTGGGAGACCTGGCGCGCAGCTATTTTGGCAAGTATGAACTGATCGAGTACCAGGAAGATAAGCCTGCCATGTGCGAAGAGACGAAACGCCAGATGGAAGCCGGGACCGAAACCATTGCGGAAGCCAGTTTCCTGTATGATGGCTTATACTGTGCGGTGGATCTGTTTCATAAAAACGGAGACGGCTGGGAGATTGTCGAAGTGAAGAGTTCCGTCAAGGTATCGGACATTTACAAGGAAGATGTTGCCTTCCAGTATTATGTGCTGACCAAGTGTGGAGTGAATGTGAAGAAGGTATCACTCCTGCTGGTCAATACGGATTATGTACGGCACGGCGAACTGGATATTCAGAACCTGTTTCAGCTGACAGACCAGACAGACCTGTGCAGGGAAAAGTTTTCGGAAGTAGAAAAAAATGTCGCTGCGATCCGGCAGGCGGCAGATACCGCGGAGGAACCAGAGCGCGACATCGATACATACTGCGAAAATCCTTACGAATGCGCTTACAAACAATATTGCCGGAAGAAAAAGAATGTTCCGGAACAGTCTGTCTTTGATGTAGGCTGGGGGTTTTATAAAAACGCAAAGTATAAGGCCTATCACGATGGGATCGTCTCTTTTCAGGATATTATCAATAAGAAACTCAGGTTAAACGAAAAACAGCAAAGGCAGGTGGAAACCGCGTATTATCATAAGTCCGCGGCGATTGACCGGGAGGCACTCCGAGAATTTCTGCATACTCTGACGTATCCGGTTTATCATCTGGATTTTGAGACGCTTTTCACACCGGTACCGAGATGGGACGGCTGCGGACCGTACCGGCAGATCCCATTTCAGTATTCCCTGCATATTGAATACGAAGACGGAACGCTGATTCATAAGGCATTTCTGGCAAAGGAAGGAACCGATCCCAGGCGGGCACTGGCAGAACGACTTTGTCAGGATATTCCAATGCAGGCATGTGTGCTCGCCTACAATATGTCGTTTGAACAGGGGCGGTTAAAGGAACTGGGCGAATGCTTCCCGGATCTGAAAGAGCATTTACTGAGCATTTGTGATCATTTGCACGATCTGGCAGTTCCGTTTCAGCAGCAGGACTATTATACAGAGGCGATGAAAGGATCCTATTCCATCAAAGCAGTATTGCCTGCCCTGTTCCCGGACGATCCGGAATTAAATTACCACAATCTGGATCAGGTGCATAACGGAAGCGAAGCGTCCGGCGCATTTGATCAGATGACCGGATTGCCGCTGGAAGAACTTGCGAAACTCCGGGAAAACCTTTTGAAATATTGTGAGCTGGATACCTATGCAATGGTGAAGATTTTGAGAAAGCTGAGGGAAACAATAAAATCATATGGTGATTGATGATTCTGCGATCGAAAGAGTAAGGGAACTGAGCAGAAAATATAAGGAAACGTGGGGGCAAGAGGTGGACTGCAGCGTGATTCCGAGAGAAATTACCCAGGAAAAACTGGTGAAATGTCTGGAGTTGATGATAAGCGATAACGTGAGTTTGCTGGTGGCATATCATAAATTATTCAAAAAATAGCCTGTCTGGATATATAATGAAAGACTTTTACAGGAAGAGGAAAAATGAAAATGTACCTTAACGGTTGTACCATGGAGAGCGTAAACCAAATTTTATATGATCTTGCTGATGAAAATGAGAGAAAGGATTATGAATTATCGTTTGTGTCTTGCTGTACAGATGAAATGCTGAAAAAATTGGAAAGCAACGCGGCTTTAAAAGGAAAAAAAGTGTTTCAAACTGAGATTACAACACAATCCTGGGATCAGATGCTCCCTCAGAGATTTCTTTTGCTTGTAATAGACAAAGAGGTATACTTATGTTCTCATGATGAAATTTGCTTGCCGGAAGATTGTTCTTATCTTTTTTCGGGAGGTTTTATTGGCGATGATTGTGATTACGATCTGGCAGAGTTCAAGAAAATAAATCTTGAAGGAGTGGATGCATCGGAAGTAAAAAGTATGGCATATATGTTTTGTAAATGTCCGGTGTCAGAAGAAATAAATTTAACAGGTCTTGATACTTCAAACGTAAAAGATATGTCGTATATGTTTTCTCATTGCACCATACATAGCCTGGACTTGAGCACTTTGGATACCTCGAAAGTGAAGTATATGTCAAATATGTTTGAAGATAGTAAGTTTCATGAATTAAATTTAGAAAATTTCAATACATCCAAGGTAACGAATATGTCAAAGATGTTTCGGAACTGTGAGACTTCCTTCGTGAATATCAGACATTTTCATACATCCAGAGTGAGAACTATGTCCGGCATGTTTGAAGATTCTTCCGCAAAAATCGAAGGTATTGAGTGTCTGGACACTTCTAACGTGACAAACATGTCTCATATGTTTAAGAATTATCAATATCTGGATGAGACGGATCTCTCCGGACTTGACATTTCCAAGGTAAAAAGTATGACAGGCATGTTTGAAGGATGCAGGGCTTATAAATTAGATTTAAGTAATTTTGATACTTCAAATGTAAAAACTATGTCTCGGATGTTTTATAAATGCAGCGTAGCACAAGTAGATGTCAGCGGATTTGATACCTCCTGCTTAACAAATGCGTTGGACATGTTTTACCAGTGCAGTGCTGAAAAGATTTTGATGTCGGCAGACGGGCAGACAGACCTGAAAGACCTGTTGGGCATTAGCAAAATTGTATATAGCTGAGTTTAGAAAAATGCCCAGCAAAAGCGGATGCCAGATGAGTATGCTATAGGGAGAAGTAAAATGAGTGTATATCTCAGCAGGGATATTATAGATGAAGTTGCGGAAATTTTGATTAGACGACAGATTATTCAGATGAGTGATCCAGATGATATGCTGTATGGATTATCGTTCAAATCTTGCTGTACAGATGAAACATTTATTAAGATACAACGCAGGGTAGAATTAGTGGGAGAATTTGCAGATGAGATTTCTCTATTTGATCAGAAATTTCGTTTGCTTGTAATCGGTAAGATGGTATATTTGTGCTCCTATGATCAAATCTGTTTGCCAGATGATTGTTCGGAGTTTTTTGCAGTCGCTATGTTTCATTATTTACACGAAGTACCAGTATTCACAAGAATAAATTTTCGCGGGATAGATTCTTCTCGGACAAGGAGTATGAGCGGACTATTTCGTAACTGCAATGTGCAAGAAATTTATTTTGACAAGCTTGATACTTCACATGTAACGGATATGTCCGAGATGTTTTACGGCTGTCGGATAGATCGGCTGAATTTTGGCAATTTGGATACATCCAAGGTAACGAACATGAAGGGGATGTTTTCTTATTGTCAAATATCAGAACTGTGTTTTGGCCCTTTAGATACTTCCGGCGTAACAGATATGTCTGAGATGTTCTTAGGATGTAACATAAACAGGCTGGATTTGAGCCGATTGGATACTTCCAATGTAAAGAATATGGAAAAAATGTTTGAAAGTAGTGAAATTCACGAACTGAATTTCACAAATTTTAATACCTCCAGGGTAGTGAACATGTCAAAGATGTTTCGGAGGTGCAGAATTCCCGGTGTGGATATCAGACATTTCGATACTTCCAGTGTGAGAACGATGTCCGGCATGTTTGAAAATTCTTCTGTAAAAATCAAAGGTATCCAGTATTTGGATACTTCTAACGTGACGAATATGTCTTATATGTTTAAAAATTACCAATATCTGGACGAGACGGATCTCTCAGGACTTGACACTTCCAAGGTAAAAAGCATGACAGGCATGTTTGAAGGATGCAGGGCTTACAAATTAGATTTGAGTAATTTTGATACTTCGCGGGTAACCAGGATGCGTCGGATGTTTTTCAAATGTAAGGCACCGCAGGTAGATATCCGCGGATTTGACACCTCATGCTTAAGGGATGCGAGGAATATGTTTTACCAGTGCAGTGCTGAAAAAATTCTGATGTCAGAGGAGGGGCAGACAGAACTGAAAGAACTGCTGGGGCTTAACAAAATTACATACAAATGATTCTGGAAATGTGCTGTAAAAGATAACAAATACAATGGAGGACGCATGGAATATGGCGCTATATCTTACGACTAAATTAATGGAAAAAGTAAGGGATGTACTCTTGAAAAGTAAGGGACAGGAGCTATATTCCCTGTCCTTCCGGACTTCTCCAAGTTTTTCGGTAAAAGCCAGGATGCTTGGGTATGCTGTAGCAGAACTGGATGAAGATGTTTGTCTGGTAATAAAAGACTCGGAAGCAATTTTATGTTCCGGGGCTCCAATTGCTTTTCCGGAGGATGCATCGTATTTATTTGAGGACGGAAAGTTTCATACGATTCATTTTGCAGGAGTGGATACCTCCAAGCTGAGAAAAATGAAGGGAATGTTTCGAAACAGTGAGATCGAAATATTAGAGTTTGACGAGCTGGATACCTTTCATGTGACCAATGTGTCTGAGTTGTTTGAACGCTGCGGGTGCAGCAGGCTGGATCTGAGCAGACTGAATACGTCCAATGTCAAAAATATGTCCAGAATGTTTCTGGGGTGCCAGTGTGCGGGAAAACTGGATGTAAGCCAGCTCGATACCTCAAAAGTTACCAATATGTCATACATGTTTGCCGATAGTGGGACAGATAGGGTGAAAGGACTTTATGCCCTTGATACTTCAAAGGTTACGAATATGTCATACATGTTTGCTGAGAACTGTTTTACGGAATTGGATCTTCGCTATCTTGATACGTCAAGAGTAAAAAACATGTCAGGGATGTTCCAATGGTGCCAGGTACCGGAGCTGGATCTGAGCGGTTTTTGTGATTCGTCTTTGGAGCGCGTGACCGACATGTTTTACGCATGTGACTGTGATCAGATTATTCTGGCTGCAAAAGGGCAGGAACTGTTAAAATGGTCATTTTGTGGAGCAAAGATTTTGTATAAATAAGCCGAATAACTGAGACTGGAATGACAGACACGTTTCGGTGCGTGCAGGGAGGGATACCCCTCCCTTTTTTTGATGAAAAATTCCGATTTTGAAATTTATTTTAATAGGTGCCCTGTTATACTATAAATGCAAATATAAATATTGGGGTTTTGGAAACAAAGGGAAGGATAAAGAACATGATGGATAGAAACATTTATGAAGGGACAAGAAACATGCGCATATATCTTACGCAGGAAATCGTGTTTATGTATAGGCTGGGAGATAAAAAGATGTTATAGTAAAGGTGTTGTGTACATAATTTGTAAGTTAAATGATACAGATAGAAAAGGAAGATGATTATGTCGATAAAAGAATTATGGGGATTTGATGAAGCAACGACGGTTGGTGAAATTGGATCAAAATCAAATGTAGAGAGAATCATAGATGTAAGAAACCAGTTTTCAGGAACAAAGGGACTTTACGATACGGTTACAGCATTAGTGTTAGGTGGAGTAGAAGCACCAATTCCGAATAAAACATATAATTTAGGAATAGCGCCCAGTGGAGATGGTACATGGCAGTCAAATGTGACACGGGGATTTTTTAAGATCAATAAGATCCAGACAGGTGCAGATGAATATGAAAAGTTTAAAGAGCTTGTGAAAAGCGTTAAACCAACCGATACCTTGAGCAATGTGATCGTGAAATTAAACCAGTCCGGATTAAGCGAACAAAAGAAAAAAGAGTTAAGGAAAGCAATAGACGGTTCTGATGAAATGGAATTGAGTAAAGAGGGGAAAAATATGGAAAATAATTCTGATAAAAAAGTTAGAGATATTGTAGAAGATGCACTTGAAGCGAATAAGCAGGTTATTTTTACCGGAGCTCCTGGTACAGGAAAAACGTATTCTGTCAGAAAATATGTAGAGGAAATGTGTAAAGATAAAGAAAATGGAGAAGTAGATAAAAATCAGTTTAAGTTTGTTCAGTTCCATCCATCATACGATTATTCTGATTTTGTGGAAGGTTTAAGACCAGTTGTTGTTGTGGGGCAGACGGAGTCTACGTTTGTGCGTCTGGATGGGGTGTTTAAAGCATTTTGCAGGCATATCGTAGAAGAAAACAGACCGGATAAAAACTATTATTTTATTGTAGACGAAATCAACCGTGCCGATCTGGCTAAGGTATTTGGTGAGCTGATGTTTGGTTTAGAGGAATCTTACAGAGGTGAGAAAAATAAATTTGACACCCAGTATAAGAATTTGATTACATATGAAATAGCAGAAGATGGAAAAGCTGTTCCGATGGAACATGATGTGTTTAAGGATGGATTTTACATTCCAGAAAATTTATATTTTATTGGTACCATGAATGATATTGACAGAAGCGTGGATTCGATGGATTTTGCGCTTCGCAGAAGATTTACATGGGTTAATATCCGGGCAAATGAAATCATGAGAACATCATTGCATGATATTTTTAAGGAAAAGAAAAAAGACCAGTATGAGGAAAATAAGGGAAACATTGACAAACTTGCAGAGGTTATTATTGATATGAATCATGCTTTGGCATCACCAGATAATAAGTTTGGATTAACAGAAGATTACCACATTGGGCCGGCATATTTCAAGAATATGAAAGATATAGGCTCTGGAATCCAAGGTTCACTAAAAACTATTTTTGAAAATAATATCGCTTCTATTATAAGAGAATACACGCGTGGAAGAAAACGGGAAGATGTTGAGAAATTAATCAGTCAGTGTAAAACAGCATTACATTTGGAGAATTAATCATATGGATCATTCGAAAAACTATGATATTGTCTTTGTAGGACAAGATTATCAGCCGCTTTCAAAGGCGGTAGAACGTGCGGCCTTTTATTGCGATGGAATTGAGCAGGTGATTCATTTTGATGGGACAGTTGTGCCTAAGAGTGAGGCAGATTCAAAATCGGATCCAGAAATGCTGAGAAGAATACTGGACGTATTTCTGGAAGAAGTAGCACCAAACGGAATCTGCAGGCAGGATTTGTTTGTCATTAACTCGTCGGGATCATCAAGAGGAAAACGGAAACTGTTTGATCCTAATTTTTCTGTAAAAGAGGAACAGGGATATTTTGGTGGACTTGTAGGTGTGATAAAAAAAGATATCAAAGTACCTATGGGAAGTTTCTTAACAGATGCCGATCAGGAAGAGACAGAGATTCATGTTACACTTCAAATAAAATCCCGATTGGATGTCGATGAGAACGGAAATGTTGGAAAACCATTTTTCTTATCGACCATGTTATTGAAGAACAAACTTGAATTTAATGATAATATGGTACCAAACAGTGAAGATGAAATTTTTGATTATCTGCTGTTATTCTGGTTTAAAGAACAGTTACAGAGAGCCTGCTTAAAAGGATACTATAAGACCTATAGAAGGTTTGAAAAAAATGATGACAGGGTGAAGGGTACGATTGATGTAGCCAGACATATCCGTCTGAATGCGGGACAAAAAAATGGAAAGATTGCGTACTCTTACAGAGAAAATACGATTGATAACTACCTGAACCAGTTAATTGTTGCAGCGTATAAGCATCTGAAAAACAAGTATTATGAACTGGTGACAAACAATTTTGATAATATCCCTGATCTGAAAAAATCAGTGGATTTTTTATCAAATGAAATCGGATTTTCCGGGATTAAGAAAAGCTATTTGATCAATAAAAACACGAAAATAATTGCGCATCCTTATTTTACGGAATACGAAGAACTGCGTCAGACCTGTCTGAAAATTTTGCGGGATGAAGCCATTTCCATTTTTGATGGCAATGCTGAACAGGAAACACAGGGAATGCTGTTTTATTTACCGGATCTTTGGGAGACATTTCTTGAAGATGAAGTGATCGGGAAAGAGTTGCCAAAAGATGTTACATACAGAGCGCAGTTTTTTGTGCGGAATTTTGGCTATTTACAGAAGGACGGACAATATGACTACAGGCAGGAAAGCTACCCGGATTATGTGTTTTTTATGGAAAAGATGCCATTCATGATTTTGGATGCAAAATGTAAGCCAAAATGGGAAGGCGTTTTTGAAGGCAGTTCTGTAAGCGAGGTCATGGAAGATTATAATAAGTGTATTCGGGATATGGTTGCAATTGATTCCCACGCTACGGGCGTTATGTTCCCGACCAATCGAGCAGATGAAGTAAATGAAACTGTTTTAAAACATCCGATCTCAGAATATAATAAACACGATTTTTTTTATACCATACCGATTCAGGTTCCTCATGTGAAGGCGAATGAAACATACTCGGAGTGGCTGGAAAAGTTCACGGAAAACCTTGAAAAAGGAAGAAACATTACAGGTACGATCATCCAGAAAGAAAAAACTCGTCGGACATCCACAAATTAACATTTTCCAGGCGCTTTTGTTGACTCCAAAAGCGCCTTTGATTATACTGGAACCAATCAGTAAGAAACACAGGTTACACACTGGGGGACAGGAGATTATGGAAGAAATGTTAAGCAGTCTGGAGCGGAAGGCGGAGCTGGTGAAATAAACCGGCTCCGTTTTTTGGTGTTACAGTTCCGCAAAAGATTCCGCCGTAATACTTGAATTTTTTCCTAAAATATGGTATTCTCACTTTCATATTGTAACAGTGCGTCGCGCCTTATTTTTTTTGCATTGGCGCTTTGACGCTTTAAACTGACAGAAACGAGAGAGTATATATGAATCAGGCGGAAACATTACTGGAAATCAAAGATCTTTGTGTGGAATTTAAGACCATGGCGGGAACCGTGCGGGCGGTGGATCATTTAAGCTACAGCCTCCGCAAAGGGGAAAAGCTTGGCATTGTGGGCGAGAGCGGAAGCGGAAAGAGCGTTTCTTCCCTGGCTATGATGCAGCTTATTCCGAATCCTCCGGGAAAAGTGACCGGGGGTCAGATCCTTTATAACGGAAAAGACCTGGTACAGCTTTCAGAGCGCGAGATGCAGAAAATCCGCGGCAACGAGATCTCCATGATCTTCCAGGAACCAATGACTTCCTTAAATCCGATTATCCGCTGCGGCAAGCAGATCGCGGAATCGCTGAAGCTGCACCGCGGCATGAAGAAGAAAGAGGCCATGGAGGAAGCCATCCGCATGATGGAGTCGGTCGGCATTGCGAATCCGTCCATGCGTGCTTACGAGTATCCGCACCAGATGTCGGGCGGCATGCGCCAGCGTGTCATGATCGCCATGGCACTTGCCTGCCAGCCGCAGATCCTCATCGCGGATGAGCCGACCACGGCGCTGGATGTGACAATCCAGGCACAGATCCTGGACCTGATTCGTGACTTAAACCAGACCATGAACACATCGGTCGTTTTTATCACCCATGATCTTGGTGTGGTGAGCGAGCTGTGCGACACCGTTATGGTTATGTACAACGGCCGTATGGTGGAGAAAGCACCGGCACAGGAGATTTTTGAATCTCCGCTTCATCCGTATACGCAGGGACTTTTAAATGCGATCCCGTGCATTACCAAAGAGCGCGCGCCGCTCTCCACGATTGAGGGTATGGTGCCGAACCCGACGGAGCGCATTGAGGGCTGCCGTTTCTGGCCGAGATGCCCGAAGGCAACTGAGCAGTGCAAAAAGCAGGAGCCGCCGGTATTTGAGGTGAGCGACTCACGGCAGGTACGCTGCTGGCTCTGCGATCCAAATGAGACAACAGGAGGTGACGGCAATGGAAACTAACAAGAACGTGCTGGTCCATGCCGATCATGTAAAGGTATATTTTAAAGGAAAAGATAAAAAATCCGGAGCAGTCCGGGCGGTCGATGATGTGTCTTTCGACATTATGAAGGGCGAGACATTTGGCGTGGTTGGTGAGTCTGGCTGCGGAAAGAGCACGCTGGGCCGCACTCTCATCAGGCTGATTCCGGCAACGGATGGCCACATTTACCTGGACGGGGAAAATATTTCCGGCTTAAAGGGCAGCGCCTTAAAGCAGATGCGAAAGAAAGCCCAGATTATTTTCCAGGATCCGTCCGCCTGCTTAAACCCGAGGCGCACGGTGCGCCAGATCATGATGGAGCCGTTCGAGATTCATCATATGACCGGGAAGATGGATGTGGATGCCCGCATTGAGGAGCTTTTGCATCTGGTCGGACTGGACACCTACCATCTGAGCCGTTATCCGCATGAGCTTTCCGGCGGACAGAAACAGCGTATCGGCATTGCTCGCGCGCTGGCACTGGAACCGAAACTCATCATCTGCGATGAGGCGGTTTCCGCGCTGGATGTATCGGTGCAGGCGCAGGTGTTAAACCTGCTGCAGGAGTTAAAGGAGCGTCTTGGACTGACGTATTTCTTTATCTCGCACAACTTAAATGTTGTGTATCAGGTCAGCGACCGCGTTGGCGTGATGTATCTTGGCAAGATGGTTGAGATCGCCGCCTACGACCAGCTGTACGCGAAGCGGTACCATCCGTACACGGAGGCACTGCTCTCCGCAATCCCGCAGGTTGACGCGGTGGACCGCCAGGAACGCATTCACCTGACCGGCGAGGTTCCAAGCCCGTCCAATCCGCCTTCCGGCTGCCGGTTCCACACCCGCTGCCCGAAAGCGTGCGACCGGTGCGCAAAGGAAGTGCCGGAGTTAAAAGAGGTAGAGCCGGGACATTATGTGGCCTGCCTGTTATATGACTGATACCAGGGTCAAAAGGTCAGAAGTTTGACGCAAGCTTGCTTGCAGAAAAACTTTTGACCTTGGGGCCCGCCAAAAACATGAGTAAGTAGCTATTTTTCAAAGAAAAATGAGCGAATTACAAATGTTTTGAGGATTGTGAGAGCACGTAGTGCGGAACAATCCGGTATCAGATGGGGCAAAAGACCTTTTGCCCCCAACATTATATGAATAATGAATGAGCTGGTCTTTTCTGGAAGGACCGTTCAGATAGAGATGCGTTACTGTACACGGGTAGGCATTTTCTGAACTGAAAATACCGTATGATACTGTGACGGCAGCAGATTTTGCCGATTTGGAATGCGAAGCATCGGCAAAATCCGTTGCTGTTTGCGCAACGCGTGAACAGTAACATTAAAGAGGAGGAAAATATTATGAAAAAGAAAAAAATCGCAGTCCTCGCCCTCTCCATGGCTGTAGCAGCAGGCCTTATGGCATGCGGCGGCGGACAGAGTGCAGATGGCACCACAGCAGCAGGAACCAGCGGAAGCGCTGAGACCGGAAGCAGCACCGATGGAAATGGAAGCACCGTCATCATTGCCATGGGCGCTGGATTCTCCACCCTGGATCCGGGGTATGTGTACGAGAAGTACCCGCAGCTCATTGTTAATGCCTGCTATGAGAACCTCTTCAAATTTTATGAGAACAACGGAACCCCGCAGCCGTGCCTTGCTGACTCCTATGAGTTTTCCGAGGATGGCCTGACTTTAACCGTTACCTTAAAAGATGGCCTGAAATTTGCCAGCGGCAATGATATTACTTCCGCGGATGTGGCATTCAGCATCAACCGTACCAAGAACTTAAAGGGCAACCCGTCCTTTATCTGCGACACCATCGAGAGCATTGAGACTCCGGATGACAAGACCGTAGTATTCCACTTAAATCAGCCGGACAGCGCAATTCTTTCCAAGCTGACCTACAGCTCCCTGGCTGTTCTTGACAGCGCAGTCGTAAAAGAGAACGGCGGAACCGACGCGGAGGATGCTTCTTCCACCGATACCGCTCAGAGCTTCCTCGACAGCGCAAGCGCAGGAAGCGGCATGTATGTGCTGACCAGCTACACTCCGGATGAGGAAGTGGTTCTGGAGAAGAACCCGAACTACTGGGGTGAGGCAACCAACGTAGACAAATACATCTTAAAGATCCAGCCGGATGCGAACACCCAGATGATGACCCTGTCCACCGGCGATATTGATGTGGCACTGAACCTGACCGATGACACCATGGATGAGCTGAAATCCGCAGACAACGTGGAGATCGTGGACGGAACCACCAAGATGATCGGTTTCGTGATGATGAACATGGATGAGCAGTACGGCGGCCCGGTTTCCAACCCGGATGTACAGAAAGCAATCCGCAAGGCACTGGATTACTCCGGCATCCGCATGATCTGCGGAGAGGGAACCCTGACTCCTTACTCCATCATCCAGGATGGCTTTATGGGAAGCAAGGGCGAGCGCCCGGACGATTACACCAACTTAGACGAGGCAAAGCAGCTGCTGGCAGACGCAGGCTACCCGGATGGATTTGACGTGGACATGACCGTTTCTGACCTGGATATGGAGGGTATCCTCTTAACTGACCTGGCTCAGAAAGTAAAAGATGACTTATCCCAGATCGGCATCAACGTGAACATTAAGACCGAGGCATGGGCAGCGGGCTACGGCGATGAGTACCGCAACGGCACCCTGGGCTTCACTGTGATGTACTGGGGCGTAGACTACAGCGATCCGAACGTACAGCTTGAGTTCTTACCGGGCGGCGTAGTCGGAAAGCGCGCAGGCTGGACCGCAGACATGAACCAGGATCTGGCAGCCCTCTATGAGGACGCAATGGCAGCAACCGACGATACCGAGCGTGCAGACGTACTTGGAAAGATCCAGGACGAGATGTATGAGGATGGCCCGTTCATCGTCATTGCACAGGCTCCGGCGCACATCGCGCACAGCAGCCGTCTGGCAGGCGTGGACATCTTCGATGCCTACACCATCGACCTGACTGAAATCAATGTAAAATAACAAAGGAAAGATACCAAATGGGAGAGTTGAAATTTATTGGAAAACGCGTGGTTTATCTGATCGTCATGCTGCTTGGTGTCGCTACGCTGGTGTTCATCTTAACCAAGATGATCCCGGGCGACCCGGTGGTGGCGAACTTAAGCCAGAGAGCCTTAAATGACCCGGAGATCGTAGCGGCCTACCGGGCAAGACACGGACTGGATAAGCCCCTGATCGTGCAGTATTTCTATTATATCCGGGATCTGCTGCATTTTGACCTGGGAACATCCATCCGTACGAACCGGCCAGTTCTCGACGACCTGGCAAGGTGCTATCCGGCAACGCTGGAGCTTGCCCTGTTCTCCATCGTGATCGCGTCCCTGTTCGGCATCCTGTTTGGTATTATTTCTGCCATTCGCCGAAACAGCGTGATCGACCAGTTTGTGCGTGCTGTCTCCGTAACCGGTGTCAGCATCCCGGCATTCTGGTTTGCCCTGTTAATGCTGTATTTCTTCTATTATAAACTGAAGATTTTCCCGGGACCGGGACGCTTAAGCAACAGCTTTTCCGCGCCCCAGACCGTGACCGGCATGTATGTGTTAGACAGCCTGTTAGAGGGCAACACCGCAAAGGCGATGGACGCGGTGCGGCATCTGATTCTGCCGAGTATCGTGCTGGCGGCATTCACCATGGGCCTTATTACCCGTACGACCCGTTCCAACCTGCTCGACGCGCTCTCAACCGATTACATCCGTACCGCAAAGGCGAAGGGACTCAGCAGCCTGGGTCTTATCATCGGACACGCGCTCGGAAATGCGCTGATCCCGGTTATGACCGTCATCGGCCTGGGCCTTGGAAACCTGCTTGGCGGCATGGTTCTGGTTGAGACGATCTTTAAGTGGCCTGGCGTTGGCCAGTTCGCGTATGAGTCCGTCATGGCGGCGGATTATCCGGCAATCATCGGCGTGGCGCTTCTGATCGCGCTGAATTACATGATCATTAATACGGTGGTAGATATTCTGTACGGAATCATCGACCCAAGAGTGAGGTGCAGCTAATGATATATTCCCTGAAAAAATTACTGAAATCCAATTACCTGTTTACGCTGGGAATTGTGATCTGCCTGGGATGGATCCTTGCGGCTGTCTTTGCTCCGGTTATTGCGCCGTATGATCCGATCGCGCAGGACCTGACTCTGCGTTTAAATGCGCCGTCGGCCCAGCATCTGTTTGGAACCGATAACTTTGGACGCGACATTTTCAGCCGCGTCATCTACGGCGGACGGTATTCCCTGCTTGCCGGATGCCTCTCCGTGACGATTGCCGGTGTCATCGGCACGTTTTATGGCGCGCTGGCAGGTTATGTGGGCGGCTGGCTCGACAATGTCATGATGCGTTTTTCTGAGATGATCCTGTCGTTTCCGTCCCTGATCCTGGCGATGATCATCAACGCCGTGATGGGTTCCAACCTGTTCAACACCATGTTCGCGCTGGTCATTGTATCCTGGCCGACTTATGCAAGACTTATGCGAAGCGTGGTCTTAAGCGTTAAGGAGAATGAGTACGTCAATGCGGCAGAGGCGCTCGGAGCGTCCCGCATGCGCATTCTGATGAAAGAGATCATCCCGAACAGCGTCAGCTCCGTGCTGATTATGGCGACAACGGACATCGGAAACAAGATTCTGATGTTCTCCACCTTAAGCTTCTTAGGGCTTGGTTCCGCGCCGCCTACTCCGGAGTGGGGCATGATGGTATCCGACGGTGTAGATTACTTTAATAAATTCTGGGTATCCGGTTTCCCGGGTCTTGCGATCTTTACCATGGCGGTGGGGGCGAACTTCATCGGCGATGGCCTGCGCGACCTGCTGGATCCGAAGCTGCGCACCCAGTTCTAAAATTTAGTTTACAGAAACAAAAAGAAACAGTATGATGGAAGTGGCGTCGAGGACCTGTCTGGTCTGAGGCGCCCCTTTTGGCAAGTAGCGGTTTATTGAGAAAAAATGGTAACTGTTCAGTACCTTCACAGTTACAAAAAAGAACAACTTATGAGGAGGTTTTTACTATGAACGAAGCAAGAGCAAAACGCATTCTGGATGAATTGCAGAAGCAGGGAGTCAGCCAGATGCTGATCACGGACCCAATGTCCATCTGTTATCTGACTGGTGTTTCCATGATGCCGATCGAGCGTTTTTACGCATTATTATTGAAAGCAGACGGCCATCATGTCTACTTTTTAAATCATCTGTTCCATGTGCCGCAGGAGGTTGGCGTGGAGAAGGTGTGGTACTCCGACACCGATCCGGTTGCTGAGATCGTGGCAAAATACCTGGACAAGGACGCAGTTCTCGGCGTGGACAAAGACTTAAAGGCACGCTTTTTGCTGCCGCTCATGGAGATGAAGGCGGCTGCAGGTTTTGTGAATGGTTCCCCGGCCGTGGATGTGACCCGCGGCGTGAAAGACGCAGAAGAGCAGGAGAAGATGCGTGCGGCATCCGACATCAACGATAAGGCCATGGCACAGTTCAAGGCACTGATCCATGAGGGCGTGACCGAGCAGGAAGTAGCAGACCAGATGTTAGACATCTATCTGAGCCTGGGCGCTGAGGGCTATTCCTTCCCACCGCTGGTTGCGTTCGGCGCAAATGCGGCAGACCCGCATCATTCCCCGGATAACACCGTAGTAAAACCGGGTGACTGCGTGCTGTTCGATGTAGGCTGCATCAAGGACGGCTACTGCTCCGATATGACCCGTACCTTCTATTTTAAGACGGTCAGCGACGAGCACCGCAAGGTTTACGAGACCGCAAAGGCAGCAAATGAGACTGCCATCAGCAAGATCCATCCGGGCGTGGAGATCCGCAACCTGGACAAGGCAGCGCGCGACCTCATCACCGATGCAGGCTGGGGACCGAACTTTACCCACCGTCTGGGACACTTTATCGGCATGTCCTGCCATGAGTTTGGCGATGTTTCCTCCGCAAACACCTGGGAGACCAAGCCTGGCATGATCTTCTCCATTGAGCCTGGCATTTACTTAACCGGAGACACCGGCGTGCGCGTGGAGGATCTGGTACTGGTGACTGAGGATGGCGTGGAAGTGCTGAACCACTATCCGAAGACGCTGCAGATCATTGAGTAAGGAGGGCTTTTGAGCATGAAACATCCAATCGCAACCCTGCATATGGCAAACGGAGCCGACATCGTGATCGAGCTGCTGCCGGAGTCCGCGCCGAATACCGTGAACAGCTTTCTCTATGCGGCATCCCGCGGCTATCTGGACCATCATGCCATTGAGCGCATTGTGCCGAGCAACTGGGTCGATATGAGCTACACGGCGTTTGGCCATAAGGAAATGCAGTACCTGATCCCGAACGAGTTTGCCTTAAACCCGGACGTGACACCGCTCGATTCCCATCCGGGCTGCGTCTGCATGGGCGGTTACGGCGACGCGGGACTGGCAAGCTGTGAGTTTTTCTTTCCGCTGCGCGACTGCCCGGACCACAAGGGCATTTATCCGGTGTTCGGAAAAGTTATTTCCGGCATGGAAGAGATCCTGCGGATCGCAAAGGTTCCGACCGTTCCGGTCGATTTCCCGATTCCCGGCGTAGAAGTAAACCGCCCGGTAGAGCCGGAGATCCTGGATCATGTGGAGCTGGAACTGTTCGGGGAGAGTTACCCGGAGCCGGTGCGCGTGGAGAATCCGAGATTGCCGAAGTGCTGGCCGAAGTAAGATAGAAATTGAGTTGAAAAATGCAGCTTCCAGAGTATGTTTGGTACTGGAAGCTGCATTTTATTATGATAAAAAACGCCCTGCTATTGCAGAAGATGCGTCCTTACATAACTTATGGGAATCATATCGGAAAAAGTATTCATATGCAGCTACTTCTGGCGGGAGTGGAAGGTTCTGAGCGTCATTACAATTTCCGGCCTGATCTACAATCTGGGACTTCTGGCGGGACCGTGGTTTGAGGGCCGCATGACCGGCTGCCTGGTCCAGATCTTAAATGGGACTTCTCCGGCATCGCGGATGGCGCCTATGTGGCATCGATTGCGGTGATGCAGCCGCTCTACCGTGTCCTTTCCATGACCGGTGTGCTGTTCATTTTCTATTTTGGCGGCAAAAATGTACTGGGGCAGGGCTGGAGCGTTGCGACATTCGCAACCTTTTTAGCAGGTATCGGCAGACCGGACCGTCATTTCCATTTCCCACCGTACCATGGCAGAGTTGGGGCGCATTATACCGATTCACGGGTAATAATTTCATTGCAAAAAATGCCATTTGATACAGTTCTGGCAGCAGATTTTGCCAGGATGGACTTTTCATTCCTGCTGATGTATAATGAGTGCAATTTCAGGATTCCTCATGATACATACAGCAGGAATTTTTTGTTTCATATAAGAATCCTCCTGAAAGATCAGAGCATTTTGTTTGACAGAGAAAGAGAGGCAGATTTATGGAGGAGAACAATATCCGGATTCGTGTGGCATCGGAAAACGATGCAGAAGCAATTTTAGCGATTTATGCGCCGTATGTGATCAAAACGGCCATTACCTTTGAATATGAGGTTCCAACTTTGGAAGAATTTCGGGGAAGAATGCACCATACCTTACAGAAGTATCCATATCTGGTGGCAGAGCAGGACGGGAAAATCCTTGGCTATGCTTATGTTGGACCGTTCCATGCCCGTGCAGCCTACGACTGGGCAGTGGAGACCTCCATTTATGTAGATGAAAATCTGCGTCATTCCGGCGTGGGCGGAAGGCTGAACCGCGTGCTGGAGGCTGTTTTAAAGGCAATGGGAATCCTGAACATGGAAGCCTGCATTGGTGTGCCGGAGGTGGAAGATGAACATCTGACCCGCAACAGCGAGAATTACCATGCCCACATCGGCTATCGTCTTGTCGGAGAGTTTTACAAGTGCGGCTACAAGTTTGGGCGTTGGTACAACATGGTCTGGATGGAAAAGATGATCGGGGAACATAAGGACGAGATGAGTGCGCCGGTGTGGTTCCCGGAGCTTCCGGAGGAAACCATACAGGAACTGCTTGCAAAGCTGTAGTAGCGTTACTATACACCAAAATCCATTGCTGTTTGCGCAACGCGTGAACAGTAACACAGTATACCATTCGCGCATCTTTGCCAGGTGGACAGAGAGAGTAATTCGGAGTATACTTAAATCAGAGCTGAGTGCTGCAGGCCAGACGTCTGCCGCGCCGAAAATATCAGATATTCATATGGAGGAAAAACAACATGAGTACAAAAGCAGAATACGCGATTTCATTACACGACAAGGGCTACAACTGCGCGCAGGCGGTGGCATGCACCTTCTGTAAGGAGTTTGGAGTCGATGAGACGGAGATGTTTAAGATCGCGGAGGGCTTCGGCCTTGGCATGGGCATGATGGAGATGTGCGGCGCTCTGTCTGGCATGATGATGGTGATCGGACTTGCAAACAGCGTCGGTAATCTGGAAAAAGGCGCTCCGACGAAAGGAAGCACCTACAAGCAGGTTAAGGAATATGTGAAGAAGTTCCAGGAGAAGAACGGCTCTTATCTGTGCCGTGAGCTGAAAGGCGTGGAGACCGGCAAGGTACTCTGCAGCTGCCCGCAGTGTATTATGGATGCAGTAGCACTCACCGAGGAATATTTAAAAGAACATCAGAAATAAGAAGACGGAGAACCGGGGCTGTCGAAAAATTGCCCCAGGAATTGGATAAGGGGTGCGAAACGTGCGGGGGAAACAGGCAGATCTGATCGAGGGCGGCATTTTTCAGTCGCTCCTTGTATTTGCGATACCGCTGCTGATTGGCAATCTGTTTCAGCAGCTTTATAACACGGCAGATTCCTATGTCGTGGGAAACTTTGTTGACACCAACGCGCTGGCGGCGGTCGGCGCGTCGGGTTCCGTGATTCAGATGCTGGTCGGATTTTTTATGGGACTGTCGGTGGGTGCCGGCGTCGTGATCGCCCAGTATTTTGGTGCCGGAAAAAAAGAGGAGATGAGCCAGGCCATTCACAGTGCGCTGGCTCTTACCTTATTTTTAAGCGTACTGTTTACAATCGTTGGCATAGCCGTTACAAGGCCGCTCTTAAAGGCCATCGGCGTGCCGCAGGAAGTGCTGCCGCATTCTACGTTGTATTTGACGATTTACTTTGCGGGCATCACGTTCCTTCTTTTTTATAATATGGGATCCGGCATTCTGCGTGCAATCGGAAATTCCAGGGATCCGCTCATTTATCTGGCAATCGCCAGTGTCTTAAACGTGATCCTGGATGTGCTGTTAGTCTGTGTGGCGCGCCTTGGTGTGGCAGGTGTGGCGCTTGGAACCATGATTGCCCAGGCGGTCAGCGCGTTTCTGGTTATGCGCCAGCTTATGCGCACAAACGAGGACTACCGGGTCGAGTTAAAAAAGATTCGCTTTCACCGGGAGATGACCGGACAGATCGTGCTGGTGGGACTTCCGGCGGCACTGCAGCAGAGCATCACGGCATTTTCCAATGTCATTGTGCAATCTTACATCAACAGCTTTGGAACCGCTGCCATTGCCGGTTATTCCACGACCGTGCGGATCGATGGATTTTTGCAGCTCATCCTGCAGAGCTTCAATATGACGATCACGACGTTTGTGGGCCAGAATATCGGTGCGGGAAAGAAAGAGCGGGTAAAGCGGGGCATTTTAACTGCGTGGATCTTATGTTCGGTGTTTATCCTGCTTGGCAGCGTGCTCATGAACCGGGAGGGACAGGCGCTGGTGCAGCTCTTTACGGACGATGAGGCCGTGGTAGCGAACGGTGCCGCCATGCTGAAACTGTTTTCCTACGGCTACCTGACACTGCCGGTGGTACAGATTTTGAGCGGGTCGCTGCGCGGCGCGGGAAAATCCAGCGTGCCGATGTTTTTTATGGTCGGCTGCTTTGTTGTGCTGCGCCAGATTTACCTGGCGGTTACCGTTCCGGCAACCCACAGCCTGATGGTCGTGATGGCCGGATGGCCGCTTACCTGGGCTGTCTGCGCAGTGGGCATGGCCGTGTATTTCTTCCGTGTGGACTGGATGAAAGACGCGGAAAAACTGGTGCATGGACGCTAGGGCAGATGACTGACGAAGCAGCTGTGCCCTGGCACATTCTGTTTCATAAAAATTTTATACATCTGGTATACAGATCGCATTTCTCACAAAGACTAGAGAAGAAAGAGCGCTGCTGCCTGCATAATATGGGAACAGCGGCGGAAAAACAACAGCCATGGATTTGGCGGATGTGTCAGTCACGCATCTGCAGGTCCGGGAAGGAGAAGTCTTATGAGCAATGTGATAAAACCCAGAAAAGCCGCAGTCATTGGCTGCGGCTTTGTTGGTTCTGCGACAGCGTTTACCCTGATGCAGAGCAAGCTGTTTTCGGAGCTGGTGCTCCTCGATGTGAATACGGACAAGGCAGACGGGGAGGCGAAGGATATCTCCCATGGCGTTCCGTTCGCGGCTCCCATGAAAATCTACGCGGGTGATTACGACGATGCGGCGGATGCCGCCATCATCATTGTGACGGCGGGCGCAAACCAGAAGCCGGATGAAACAAGGCTTGATCTGGTCCACCGCAATGTGGAGATTTACAAGAGCATCATTCCGGAGATTGCCAGCCGGAATTTTCAGGGGATACTGCTGATCGTATCGAACCCTGTGGACATTCTGACGTATGCGGCGCTGCGCTTAAGCGGACTGCCGGAAAACCGTGTCATTGGTTCTGGGACCGTGCTCGATACGGCGCGAATGAAGTATGCGCTGGGAGAATATCTGCGGGTAGACAGCCGCAGTGTTCATTCCTACATTGTGGGAGAACACGGAGACAGCGAGATTGCCGTGCTGAGCAGCACGAATATTTCCGGCATTCCGCTGGACACCTTCTGCGAGATGCGCGGCTTCGACAATCCGAAAGCAAAACTGGATGAGATCACGGAATCGGTGAAGAACAGCGCCTATGACATCATCGCAAAAAAACAGGCGACTTATTATGGCATTGCCATGTCCGTGCGCAGGATCTGCGCCTGCATCATCCGCAACGAGCGCTCCATTCTGCCGGTATCTTCCCTGATGCACGGGGAGTACGGCATCTGCGACATTACACTGAGCATGCCTGCCGTGCTGGGCCTCGACGGCGTGGAGACGCATGTGCCGATCTCGCTGAACGAGGACGAGACGACACGTCTGATCCAGTCGGCGGAGACGTTAAAAAAGATCGCGCAGGAACTTGTTCTGTAAAAAATCATAAAAAAATTCCCCTTTTAACGAAAAATGCGGATATTGGAATTTTATTAAAAATGCAGTATGGTATGATGAACTCAGAAAACAAAAAAGAAAGCCATTCGCAGAAAGGGGAAGAACAGAATGAGAGAAATGCTGATTATCAACGCATTGAACGAGCGCGATCTGTTGCGTGACCGGATCTTTCAGAAAATCCGGGAGATGCGGGTTGTCGATTATAAAAAGCAGTGCGAGGAGCGCACCGCAGAGATGCTGTTAGAAGAGAAGGTATTCTGTGAGAAGGCAAAGAGCGATGTCCAGAGCATCGAGGACCTGATCTGCAATTACGATGAGATCGACGCAGCGATCATTGCGAGCAATGCGACTACGATCGTAAAGACAAAGTACGGAGAGTACACGGTGGCAGCAGCCATTGCCCTGAAACAGCGGCTGAGGCTGTCTTCCTGCAAAGATTTCAGCCGGGTGGAGATCCTTTCCGATAAGAAGCTTCGGGAAAAATGTGATTTTGAGTCGGAGATGATCGAGGTTATGCAGAACCAGATGCTGGATGTTCTGAACAAGCTGAAGCGGGCGCAGAACTCCCTGGAGACATCTGCCGAGGTGATGCGCAACAACATTCTGGGCGGCGATAAAACCAAAAAGGATGCGGCATCTCTGGCTGTGGTAGATGAGTATCTGAAAGCAAACAGCTACAAACTGGTGGATCCGATGGATCTCTCGGGCAGACTGGCAAAAATGAAAGCGGAGCGGGAAGATCTGTACACAGAGCTGGATACCGCGATCAAGATCTCCAATGCCACCACGAAGATTCAGGTAACATTCTAAAAGAACTTTGCCTGTGCAGCGAAAATCTCAAACTTTAGCCTCCCCGCAAAGGGGATTTCCAGTGAAGGCTGGAGTGGCTGTTAGACTTCGCGGTCTAATGGAAATTGATGTTAGCTCAGCGGATAGAGCGGTAGGGAATCCTAATTGTCGCAGGTTCAATTCCTGCACAGTAATCAAAACTGCTTGATGTTTCATGATGGCTTTTTGATGAATCCGGATTGCTGCTTGTTGGTTATTTTCGCTGCATGCTTGTTTTTTGTATGATTACTGCTAAAAATCCGGGAAGACGGTTAGACGCATGGCTAAACTGGCTCCAGATCATCCGCCCGGCTGCTGCGTAGGCATAAAGGTGACATGCTCCCCCCACTTAGCTAACGCTTGAAGTGGGGGCTTCTCGTTCGATTGCCCGATCAGGGCAAAAGCATAAGCGAGCTATCCCCGTGTGTCCCACGGTTTTATTAGAATAATATTGTTGGAATTTCTGCCGCAAAGATCAGGAAATTTTCTTTTCCATATCTAGCATCATTCCAGATATTCGAATACCCTCTCTGCATATATTAATCGCTGCGTTTTCGTCCCGGTCCATTCGATTTCCGCATACACACTCATAAATGCGATCGCTCAGCTGCAAATCTTCTTTTACCTTTCCATAGCAGCTGCAAGTTTTGGAACTGGGATACCAGCGATCAATACGAACCAACTTCTTACCTGTACGCTGCATTTTGTATGTCAGAAAATC
>CAKRRJ010000019.1 GCA_934394615.1 uncultured Lachnospiraceae bacterium | reverse complement strand
TTTTACTTTTTTGAATTTGCTTCGAAATTCCAAATTGCATTACGAGACGATTATACTTCCTATAAGGCAAATTATTGTCAGGGGAGAGAGGGGCGAAAATAGGCGTTGTTTAAACGGGAGAAAGCACTTATAATAAAGGGCAGATGGTTTGATCTGGATGGATGATAAAAATATATTGTGAAAGAAATGGAGGATTTATGGAAGATAGATCAGCACAAAACAGAATGGATCCCTTTGCGGCGAATGCCTCTTCTATTACGAGTGGTATAATCACCACCTTTCTGGTGTTTGCAACGGTAATGGTGTCTCTGTTTTACGACAATTCGTATTTTAATATCCTGGAAACGAAGTATAAGTGTTTTTACCTAAGTGCTCTTATGATGCTGGGTGTTTTACTGGTATTGGGAGTGATTCTGTTTTTTATTGATATCAAGGAGTTTCAGGGGGAGCATGCCCAGAGCCTGTTTTCTAGCCTGAAGCCATCGGCGTGGAAAAAAACATTTGGCATTGCGGATGTGGCGGTTCTTGTATTCTGGGTCGTGGCGCTGATCTCTACGCTGCAGTCCGAGTATCTGTATGAATCGTTCTGGGGAAATGAGGGTCGGTACAGCGGCTTGTTTCTGATAACGCTGTATGTGGCAGTTTATTTTGTCGTCAGCCGTTTCTGGCATCCAAACCGCTGGACACTGCAGATTTTTCTGATTGCCGGGATGATTGTATGTTATATTGGCATTACAGACTATTTCCAGATGGATATTCTGCATTTCCGAGATCATATTAAACCGGAGCAGTCCACAATTTTCACATCCACAATTGGAAATATCAATACGTATACGGCATATGTGGCGCTTGTGATGGGAGCGGCAGCAGCAATGTTTACGACAACAGAGGGGCGTTTCCAGTTAATCTGGTATTATCTTTGCATGGTAGTCACGTTTTTCGCAATCATATTTGGATGCAGTGACAATGCGTACCTGGCGCTGAGCGCGCTGTTTGCGTTCCTTCCGCTGATTGCGTTCCGAAGCAGGAAGGGGACGGTCCGTTATCTGGTTGTGGTTGCAACGTTTGCGACCGTGATTCAGTGTATTGATTACATCAACCAGGCTTATGCAGATACGGTAATTGGTCTGGACAGTCTGTTCCAGGTACTGGTAAATCTTCCGGGGCTGATGGGAATCACGATTGCGTTGTGGGCAGTGGCGGTAATTGTTTTTGTTCTTTTTGGCCGGGGAGCGGAGCAGAAACAGAATCCAGTGCTGCGAAGAGTCTGGATCGGTATATTGATTGCAGGATTTCTTGGTGTTTGCGCTTTGCTTATCGATGCAAATGCTCTGGGACATGGCAGCAGATATGGAAGCCTTGGGAATTATCTGGTGTTTAATGATTCCTGGGGAACAAACCGTGGATTTATCTGGAAAAAATCTGTGGAATTATACCGGGATTTCCCATTCATGCATAAGCTGTTTGGGTATGGACCAGATACCTTTGGAATTATGACGACCCAGAAGCTTATGGGCGATATGGTCCAGCTGACCGGTCAGGTGTTCGATAACGCGCATAACGAGTATTTACAGTTTTTGCTGACGATCGGACCGGTTGGTACACTGGCTTATGTGGTATTTATTTTTGAAAATTGCAGAAAAATGGAACGCTTCTGGAAAAACTCCCAGGATGACGGTTCAAAAGCAGAAGCGTGGAAAGCTGTCTGCGCAGCAGGATGCCTGTTTGCGGTGCTCTGTTACAGTTTCCAGGCAGTTGTAAACTTAAATCTTCCCATTGCGACGCCGATCATGTGGCTTGCTTTGGGAACCGGAAGCGCAATCGTACATCGCGGAAAATGTTTATAAAAGCAGAAAAAGGGAGATATGGGAATGCTGCCATATCTCTTCTTTTTGTGCAAAAAATGGCGCAGTTAATAAAAAATTAAAGGATTGCCAGAGCTTTTCAATGGCCAAAAGTTGCGGAATAGGGGCTTAGGTGGTATACTATATTAGGTTTATTATGCCAAAAAAGAAAGAGATACGAGGATTTGGAGCAAGAAAATGAATTCATATGAAAGATACAAACGCCTGATAAAACTGGGGTTTGCATTCGCGCTGGTGGCCTTTTTGACTATTGTATATGGAGTAGTCTGGATCAGGTATTATAACCAGGTGATCAGTTATCCGTTTTTCCGCCGTGGAAACTGGATGATGATCTTTATCTACGGAATGCTGCTCATCTTTTTTATGCAGACATATGGAGGATTTAAGATTGCGGTGCTTCGGCGCGGAAATCTGATCTATTCCCAGATTTTGTCAGTAGTGTTTACAAACATCATCACCTATTTTCAGATCGCGGTGCAGGATAAAAAATTCACCACACCGTTACCGCTTATTTTTATCGTGGTAGTGGATGCGGTCATTATCACGGTATGGACCCTGGCTTTTCAGTACATTTATAATCGAATCTTTCCGCAGAAAAAAATGCTGTTCATCTCGGGTGACCGGTACGATTATCACCTGTTTGAAAAGGTAAATTCACGTGGAGACAAATACGAGATCTGTGAGATAGTTAATTACCGTGCCGGAATGGATGTGCTGATTCCGGAGATCAACAAGTTTGGAGCAGTGATCATTGGCGATATGCCATCGCATGAACGAAACCTGATCCTGAAATACTGTTTTTCTCACAGCATCCGTACATACAGTGTTCCGAAAATCTCAGATATCCTGCTGAGAAGCTCTGTAGAGCTGAATATGTTTGATTCTCCGCTTCTGCTTTCCAGAAATACGGGCCTGCAGATAGAACAGGAATTTGCAAAGCGCGTAGTAGACATTGTGAGTTCGATTGCAGGCCTTATCATTTCATCACCGCTGTTTCTGTTTATTGCGATCAGCATTAAGCTGACAGATGGCGGTCCGGTATTTTATAAGCAGACACGCCTTACCAAGGGCGGAAAACAGTTCGAGATCTATAAGTTCCGGACGATGATCCAGAATGCGGAGCAGCAGAGCGGCGCGAGACTTGCGGCGGAGAACGATGACCGTATTCTGCCGGTCGGACGCTTTTTAAGAAGACTTCGCCTGGATGAGCTGCCGCAGCTTTTCAATATTTTAAAAGGCGAGATGTCACTTGTAGGACCGAGACCGGAACGTCCTGAGCTGGCGGCGGAAATCGAGAAAGATATTCCGGAGTTCCCATATCGCCTGAAAGTAAAAGCAGGACTTACCGGATACGCGCAGGTATATGGAAAGTACAACACCACATTTTATGACAAATTAAAACTGGATCTGACGTATATCAGAAACTATTCCTTATTATTGGATCTGAAATTGATTATCATGACACCTAAGATCATGTTTATGAAAGAAAGTACAGAAGGTGTAAAGGAATGATGACATCACCGGAAATATGTATTTTCGTGGCATGCCATAAACCGTCCTATGTGCTGGAAAATCCACTTCTTTTTCCGGTACAGGTTGGAACGGCTCTGAGAGAGGAGCACTATCCGGGTATGCTGTACGACAATACTGGCGATAATATTTCCAGTAAGAACCCGGAATACTGCGAGCTGACAGCGCAGTACTGGGCGTGGAAGAATACAGAATGCGAATATTATGGCTTTTTTCACTATAGAAGATATCTGTCATTTGCGGAAATCTATCCGGTAGAACCAAATGGCAGGATGGCGGTTGGGAAAAATCCGCTGCCATACCGGGAACTGGATGCGGTCTGGGATGATCTTACGGCATACCGCCTGGAACCGGACTGGATGGAACAGACGATTCGAAATTATGACCTTTTGACAGTTCTCCGGGAAAAGATCAACACAACCGTGTACCGGCAGTACTGCCAGTATCATCCGGAAGAAGAATTGAAGCAGGTCTTAACGATATTAAAGACGCTGTATCCGGAATATTCCAGCGCTGCGGACCAGTATATGGCCTCAAATGAAATATACTATATGAATATGTATGTCATGAAGCGAAACCTGTTCGACTCCTATATGAACTGGCTGTTTACCATTCTTCAGGCATACGAACAGCAGGTCACAGAGGCAGGAAAACAGGTGCCGCCGAGGCAGATGGGCTTTCTGGCAGAGCGCCTGTTTGGTGTTTTCTATCTGTATCAGCGGGAGCATGGAGCAGTATGCGCGGAACTTCCTTATCTGAAGTTTTATAACACAGAACCGGGAAAGGAGGAATCTGTATCGAATATCCGGACATTCCGGCTGAAGCCGACAAAATATGAGATCCGAATTGATATGCGGAAACTGAATCAGGCCTTTCCGGCAGGAAGCCGGAGACGTATGATTCTTCGCAGTCTTTTTTTACGATGATGATTTAAAGGAGCAGTTATGGATATATTTTTAAAGCGATTGGGCGGTTTTTATAAGTACCGCTTTTTAATGGAACAGCTTGTAGCGAAAGATGTAAAACTGAAATACCGCAGAAGCTTTCTGGGATACTTATGGAGCATTCTGAACCCACTTATGGTCATGGTAATTATGGTGATCGTATTTTCAAACATGTTCCGTTCTGATATTGTGAACTTCCCGGTATACCTGATCATTGGCCAGACCCTGTATAACTTTATGAGTGAGTCGACAACGCAGGCTATTTTTTCCATAACCGGAAATGCGGCACTGTTAAAGAAAACTTACGTTCCGAAGTATGTATTTACCGTGGCGAAAGTTACCAGTTCTTTTGTCAATACGCTGTTTGCACTGGGAGCGCTGGTAGTCGTATTTATTGTATGCCGTGTTACCGTAAACGTGTATTATATTCTCATCCCGTTTGTACTGCTGCAGGAGTATATCTTCTGCCTTGGACTTGGCATGCTGCTTGCGCAGGGATGTGTGTTCTTTCGTGATATTCAGCATATTTACAATGCCGTGCTGACTGCATGGATGTATTTAACACCATTATTTTATCCGATCACATTACTGCCGGATGCACTGCGCAAACTGGTCATGACACTGAATCCGATGTATTTTTACATTACGCAGTTCCGTCAGATCGTTTTGAACTGCCAGATGCCGGATCTGTATTTAATGGCAGCAGGAACCGGGGCAGCGTTGTTTATGCTGGTGCTCGGAACGTGGGCATTTTTGAAAACACAGGATAAATTTATCCTGTATATATAGGAGGTGCGCAGGATGCCATCAGAACAGGATTTCATGATAAAAGTAACGGATGCGGCAGTCCGCTTTAATATGGCTTCGGAAAAAGTAGACAACTTAAAAGAGTATTTTGTCAAGCTTGTGAAACGGGAGCTGATGTTTCAGGAGTTTATGGCGTTAAAAGATGTCAATTTCGAAGTAAAAAAAGGCGAAGCATGGGGACTGATCGGAACGAACGGTTCCGGAAAATCCACGTTGTTAAAACTCATCTGTGGAATATTAAAGCCGTACCGGGGAACGGTAGAGGTGCGGGGCAGCATTGCTCCGCTGATCGAGCTTGGTGCCGGCTTTGATGGAGAACTGACAGCAACCGAAAATATTTACTTAAATGGCGCAGTACTTGGATACAGCAAAGAATTTATGGACAGCCATTACGACGAGATCGTAGAGTTCGCGGAGCTGCGGGATTTTATGAACATGCCGATCAAGAACTATTCTTCCGGTATGGCGGCACGTCTTGGATTTGCGATTGCCACGATCGTACAGCCGGAAATCCTGATCGTTGACGAAGTGCTGGCGGTAGGAGACGCAGCGTTCCAGGAAAAGTGTCAGGAGCGCATGCAGCATATGTTAAAGAATGGAACAACACTGTTGTTTGTGTCACACACCATGCCTACGGTACGTCAGTTGTGCGACCACGCGATCTGGCTGGATAAAGGAAATGTGATCATGCAGGGCGAGGCAGCGGGTGTCTGCGATGCCTATATGCACAGTCTGTCTTTAGAGTAGAAAGGAACCGCCGAATGGGAAAATGTGATAAGAACGATCCGAACATTAAAATATATGTGGTGTGTCATAAGCCATCTTATGTTCCTGAGAACCCTTATCTGTATCCGATACAGGTAGGAGCCGCGTTATCTGGCAGTCATCTGGAAGGAATGCTGCATGACGATGAAGGGGATTCGATTTCTGAAAAAAACAAAACATATTGTGAATTAACAGCGCAGTACTGGGCCTGGAAAAACGATGATGCCGATTATTATGGATTTTTCCATTACCGAAGATATTTTTCTTTCGACCCGGATATCGACCGGGATGACGGGTGGGGAAATATTGCGTATGACCGGATCTCAGAGGCAGCGGTTCAGGAACTGAAACTGCAGCCGGAGACCATGAAAGAACTGATCACAAAGTATGATGTGATTACAGTAAAGGGCAGAAAATATCCGCGCATCCAGGAAGGCGGTGCCCTGATGGATGTTTACCGCGAATACGGAGTGGTACCATTCCAGCACCGAGAGGATTTGGATATCACGCTGGATATTTTAAAAGAGAAGTATCCGGAGTTTCGGGATGTGGCAGACGCTTATATGCGTTCCTCTACCGCCTATGAATGCAATATGTTCATTATGAAGAGGGAAATTTACCAGAACTATTGCGCATGGCTGTTTGATATTCTGTTTGAAGCAGAAAAGAAGATTAATACGACCTGGTACAGTGTCGAGGAGTACCGGGTAATGGGATATCTGGCAGAGCGTTTGTGCGGTATTTATTGCATGTATCTGAAACAGCAGAGTGGTATTCAGTCCTTTGAACTTCCGAAAACACTGTTTCGTGATACAGCGCCGAAGGTAAAACTGAGACCGGCTTATGAGAACGCAGTGCCGGTCGTTCTTTCCGCAAACGATAAATTCGCGCCGTATCTGGATGTTATGATCCGTTCGGTGGTGGCAAATGCTTCACCGGAGAGACAGTACGACATCATTGTTCTGTTCAACGATATTTCAGAAAAAAACCAGCGCCTGATTCGGATGGCAGCGAAGGACAGAGCGAATATTTCCATCCGCTTTGCGAGAGTCTGTGAGTACTTTGACGCGGACCGGCTGTTTGTGGACCAGCATCTGTCTGTCGAGACATATTACCGTCTGATCATTCCGGAAATTATGCCGGATTATCATAAGATTCTGTATCTGGACTGCGATATGGTTGTGGATCATGATGTTGCGGAACTTTATGATATGGACCTGAATGGAGCTATCATTGGTGCCGCAAAGGATATTGATGTTGCGGGGCAGATGAATTTGAATCTGAATGACTGGAAAAAATACGCGACAGAAACACTGGGACTGGACAGCCCATATGATTACTTCCAGGCAGGTGTACTGCTGATCGATCTGGACCGTTTGAGAAAAACGGCTACTTCGGAAGAAATGATCCAGCTTGCGTTAAAAAATTCGTTCCGCTGCCACGATCAGGATGTCATGAACATTATCTGTAAAAATAAGGTATCTTACATACCGCAGCAGTGGAATACGCTGATGAACTGGCAGGAACCGGGACGAAGCCGTATGGATATCATGAAAATGGCACCAAGAGCACTGTATGGCGAGTACGCAGAGGCACGGAAAAATCCATACATGATCCATTTTGCCGGTTATCAGAAGCCATGGGATACGGTGGACTGCGACTTTGCGGAGTATTTCTGGGAATACGCGAAGCTGTCACCGTGGTATCCGGTTTTGCTGCGGCATATCAAACGCTGTTTTATGGAGGAAAGCGAGAATGCAGCAGCGAGATCTGCTGTGCAGCAGCTGGGCAATGATCCGGCAATCCGTAAATTCGCAACAAAGGTTCTTCCATATGGAAGCCGGAGACGGGAACTGGTGAAGAAAATCGTAAAATGGTTTTAAGAAAGGCGGTATTTGTGAAATACGGATTGGTTGTTTACTTAAAAACAGACAATATTGGTGATGATATCTTATCTTATGCGGCATCACGTTTTTTGCCATCGATTGACTATATTATCGATCGTGAAAACCTGGACCTGTTTTCTCCAGAGGAGAAAGAACCAGTTTCAGCCATTCTGAATGGATGGTTCTTACATGAAAAATCGCACTGGCCGCCGTCTCCGTATATCAATCCTTTGTTTATTGGGATTCATTTTACGGATAATAAGTTTCATGGGATAAAAGATGCTTATCTGGATGGCCTGGGAAAAGATTATTTGGTGGAACACGCGCCGATCGGATGCCGCGACTTTTCCACGTTGGAAAAAATGAAGCAGAGGGATATCGATGCTTATTTTTCCGGATGTCTGACTCTGACACTGGAGCCATATCCGGATGCGGAAAAACACGGTAAGTACATTTTGACTGATGTTCCGGAGCAAGTGCGGAAGCGGGTCTGTGAAGCAGTTGGGGAAGACCAGATAGAATTTGTCAGCCATAATGCGGATGAAAAGTACAGTAACCAGAACTGGGAACAGCGAAGCAGGGATGTGGAGTGCCTTTTAAAGAAATATCAGGGCGCAAAGTGTGTGATCACTACGAGGCTGCATTGCGCGCTGCCATGTTTGGCTTTGGGCGTGCCAGTTCTTCTTTTGCTGGATGATAATGAGGACACCCGCTACAGAATCGCGTCTTATAAGGATTATGTGACACACTGCAGCGTCAGTGAATTTTTGCAGAGAGAGTTTGACTGGCAGAACCCATTTTCCAATACGGAAAAGTATAAAGATCTGCAGCAGAGTTTAATAAAATGCTGCCGGGATTTTATCGAGAGATCCGGGAGCTATGAAAGCAACATAACTTTGCCGGACTTAAGTTTGTTCCATACTTTTTGGAAAGAAAAAGCACTCTGGCAGCGCAGCCTGCTCGCAGATGATTTTATGGGAATATCCAAACGCGCATGGCAGGAGCAGTTGGATTCGCAGAAGTGGTATGTGGAGCAGATTGAGGCAAAAGACAAGAGAATCCATGAACTGGAAGCATGGGTTCCCCAGCTGGAAGCACAGATCAGTGAACTGAAAACATGGATCGGCGAGCTGGAAAAAGGGAAAAAATGGCTTGAGGAGCATTCAGCAGAACAGGAAAGATATATTCAATCACTGTTAAACAGATGAAGGTATTGATAGGAGATAGTTATGAGCTTTGATTATTCAAAACAGCCGGGGTTACAATTGTGGAATAAACCACTGGCAACAGGGGGGACTCCGTTAATTTCTATTATCACGGCATTTTACAATGCCGGTAGATCGTTCAGACAGACGTACAATTCTGTATTGAATCAGACATTTCCGTGGTTTGAGTGGATCATTGTTGATGACGGCTCAACAAATGAGGAATCGCTGGAATTGCTGGAGCAGTTAGCGGCTACGGATAAGCGCATCCGGGTTATCCATCAGGAGAATGCCGGAGCTTCGTCCGCGAGAAATACGGGAATTCAGGCAGCGGTGACAGAATATATGTTTCCACTGGACAGCGATGACCTGATTGAGCCAACCTGCTTGGAGTATGAGTTCTGGACGTTGCAGTTTAATCCGGAAGCAGCTTGGGCCTATGCAGACTCGGTTGGGTTTGAAGGTGAGGAATACCTGTGGGAGATTCCATTTGACCCGGAGCGGATGAAGCGGGAAAACCATCTTACTTTAACAGCTCTGATCCGTAAGCAGAAGGCAGAAGAAGTTGGTTTATATTCGGTGAAAGATATTCCATTTGATGAGGACTGGCATTTCTGGTTAAAACTGCTTGCGAAAGGCTGTTATCCGGTTCAGATACGAGGAGAGCATTTATTCTGGTATCGTCGAAGTAAAACGGGTGTTTTTGGTTCTGTACATAATGACCCGCAAATTGAAAAAAACAGCATGAAGATCATAAAAGAAGCGGCTTCTTTTGTGATTGAACCAGAAAAACCGGTTTTGTATCCGACAAATTCATGGAAAAATTATGAGGATCTGCATGTTTCGGACTGGACACGCCATACCTATGAAAAACATGAAAAGATACATGTTCTGTTTTTACTTCCGTGGCTTGTTATGGGCGGCGCAGATAAATTTAATCTGGATCTGATTGCAGGTCTGGATCCGGATAAATATGAGGTCAGCATTATTACGACGGAAAAGAGTGATAATACATGGCTTCAGCGATTCCGCGAAGTAACGCCGGAGATATTCAATCTGCCGAATTTCCTGTCACCAACCGATTACCCGGAATTTATCGACTATTTTATCCGGAGCAGAGAGATCGATGTTTTATTCCAGAGCAATTCTGTAGATGGCTATTATCTTCTGACATGGATTCGGAAAAATCATCCGAACGTGGCAATCGTGGATTATGTCCACATGGAGGAATGGTACTGGAGAAATGGTGGTCATGCGCGCAGCAGTGCGATTATGGGCAAGGTACTGGAGCGTACTTATGTGTGTAACAGTGCTACCCGCGATGTGATGATTGATCATTTTCACCGCCTGCCGGATGAGGTAGAAACAGTACATATTGGAATCGATGAAAAACTGTTTGACGCGTCAAAAGTACGTGAAGGGTTGCTTTATAGAGAGTTAGGAATAAAAGAAGACCGGCCAATCATTTTATTTATCTGCAGGCTGCATCCGCAGAAACGGCCGTTTTTAATGCTGAAAATAGCAGAGTATGTAAAACGGTATGTGCCGAATGCTGCATTTGCTGTGATTGGAGATGGTCCGCTAGAGCAGGAACTGATTCAGACTTCCAAGGCCATGAATCTGAAAGAAACGGTATATTTCCTGGGAGCCAAAAGCGAAGTCCGTCCATATTACCGCGACGCAAAGATTACGCTGATCTGCAGTGTAAAGGAGGGACTTGCCCTTACGGCTTATGAGTCCTGCGCAATGGGAGTGCCGGTTGTGAGTGCGGATGTAGGCGGTCAGAAGGATCTTGTGGATGATACAGTTGGCGCACTACTGCCATTTTTACAGGATGAGGCAGCAGCTTTTGATTCGAAGGATTTTTCGCTGGAAGAAATAGAAAGCTATGGAAAAGCTATTGTGTCTATTTTATCGGATCATACAAAATGGGAAGAGCTTTCCTTAAACTGCAGGAAAAAAATCGAACAGGGCTTTACGATTGATGCAATGATTCGGTATTTCGATACAGAGCTTGAACGTCTGGTAAAGGATGAAAATCTCCGTGAAAAACGGAAGCACATGAGTGCTGTTTTACAGGAACTGGGACCGTTGGCGGATGAACTTTATATAACCAATCTTGCGTCGGAGAATACGGTTCAGCCGTATCCGGTTTATACAGGAAATACAGCAGGCACAGCTGCGAATCCGGAGATCATGGCGCGTCTGGCTGAATGCGAAAAAGTTCTTTCGAGACATGAAGAAGTAGTAAATCGTCATGAACAGTCCATTAATCATCAGTGGGGCATTCAGAAATGGCACGAAGAACGGTTACAGAAGATTGAAAAATACAATTATCTGGGACGGCTTCTCTGGAAGATCCACCATTAAAAGAAAACGGTATTTGTGAAAAGGAGGAGCAGCGTGATTCCCGCGCAGCTGCTCCTTTTGTTGCTGTGTATATCGCGTCCGCTGATTATAGAATAAAATGGTATGCGTTTGTTTGGGGGTGTCAAGCGAATGGATTTGTGGTAATATATACGGGTATTCCGGCATTTATCAGGATAAATGCCTAAGTTAGTAGATTAGGAGTTTTATGTGAATGAACAAGAGTGAAAACAAAAGATGGTCCATAATGATTCATCTGCTTATGGCGGTGATAATTTCTTTGGTATTATCACACACGGTGTTTTCTGAATTATTCATCAGCGGCACTGTAGATGGAACAATTCGGATCGAGGCGACGGCAAAGAAAAATATGCTGTCGTTTGGAACAGATATCCGGGTTGCAAGCGTGGCAGTGGATGGAACAGAAATCCCTTTTGATGAATTGGAGTATCTGGGGCCATGGGAACAGAGGGATGGCGTCATCCTGATCGTGAATCCGCAGGAACCAGGATACCTTCAGTATCATGTAGAATCTGCCAGGGAATTAGAAGTGGTTTTTCAAAAACATGAAGGTTCCGGAATTGCGGGAATAGAAGTAAATGGAAAATCTGTCGCCAGAACGGATTTGTATTCAAAGGAATGGGATTCGGTAGTCTGCACCAGAAGGCTGGGTAAAATTTCTATTTTCCAACACAAGGCAATATTTGTTCTTTTGGTTATGTTTTTATGGCTGAGCATTAGTTTGCCGAAATATCTGATTCGGTATTTGAAAGAAGACCGGAAAAGAAGAATAGCAATGGTGATTGCGGTCTTATCGCTGGCAGTAGCTTGCATGCTAAGTGGCGGTATTGCAGACAAAATGGCTTTTATCGGCTGCCTGATTATGGTTTGGTCGTTACTGATCCTATCTGTTCCATTTCACTATCTGGAACAATGTGAAAAATGTGGGGAAAACCTGAAAAGCACGGTTAGTTTCGTTGTTTCTGGAATCCTTTCATCAGTGTATGTGTATATCGTGATTGAACTGGTAAATGGAAATAATAACTGGAGCCTGAACTATGCAGTTGGCAACACACTGATCTATCTGGCAATCTATCTGCTTATTTATTTCATGGGCCGGTCTGTGACGATCGCGGCGGTCGGTCAGGTGTTAGTCTGTTATTTATTCGCGGTTGTAAATTTTTATGTGAAATTATTCCGTGGAACACCGATTGTTCCGGAGGATCTTCTGGCAGCTGGAACGGCAAAAAATGTATTTTTAAATTATAAATATACACTGCCGGGTGAAATCATAGTGGGTGTTCTTTTACTGGCGGCGTATCTGATCGTGCTGGGAGGTTTTTATGGACTTCGCAGACGGAAAAAGAAAGTGGTTTTATCCGGTGCGCTTCCGGCAAGCATCATTGTGGCACTGATTGCGGCAGATGCGTTTTTCGCGCAGTCGCTTGATCTGTGGAATCTGAATTATAATGTACAGAAGTATGGCCTGGCGCTTAGTTTTATTTCCAATGTCCGCAGGTCTGTGATACAGCAGCCGGAGGGCTACTCCAAGTCAGATATAGAAAGTCAGGTGGACACGTTCGTAGAAAATGATGAGCAGACGGACAGCGCGGAAGAATTTAACCCGACGGTTATCGCAATCATGAATGAAACGTTTTCCAATCTGAAAGAAGTGGCTCCGGAACTGGATGATGATGCGTATTTATCTTATTACAAGTCATTAAGCGATCATGTAGTAAAGGGAAAAATTTATGTGTCTGTACTTGGAGGTGGAACTGCAAATACAGAGTATGAATTTCTGACCGGAAATTCCATATCATTTTTGCCGGGATCTTTGCCGTATCAGCAGTATGTCACAAAAGATGGAACGTATTGTATTACGCAGATTTTAAAAGCGCGGGGATATAAAACCATTGCGATCCATCCGTATGATGGAAAGGGATATAACCGTTACCGAGTATATCCGCGTTTCGGTTTTGATGAATTTCTGGATATTAACGATTTTGAAGATCCGGAGTTAATAAGAGACAGATATACTTCTGACCGTTGTTCTTATCAGAAAATCATCGAAAAGTTTGAAGAAAATCAGGGAAGCGGAAAGCCTGCCTTTATATTCAATGTAACTATGCAGAATCATAGTGGATATGATACGGGGTATTTTGGCGATGATGTGCTGCGGGTGCCGGGATACGAAGGCCAGTTTCCGAAAGTGGAAGAGTATCTTACCCTGATTAAGAAATCGGATGAAGCGCTTTCTGGTCTTCTGGATTATTTTAGTAAAGTGGACGAGCCGGTTGTGATTGTTTTATTTGGTGATCACCAGCCAGCCGTTGAGGAAGAATTTTATCACGCCATGAATGGCAAGCCTTCATCAGAATGGTCTCTGGAAGAGGTACAGCAGAAGTATGTAACGCCATTCTTCATCTGGGCAAACTATGATATTGAGGAAAAGCAGAATGTGGTAACGAGTGCGAACTATTTGTCAACGCTGCTTTTTGAGACTGCCGGAATGAAAGAGGTGCCGTATCAGAAATTTTTAAGCGAGCTTCACGAAAAGATACCGGCAATCAATATCAATGGCTATATGAAGGAGGACGGAAAATGGTATGCGTCCAAATCGGATGAACCGTTATTGCAGCAATACTGGATCTGGCAGTACGCAAATATGTTTGACAAGAAGATTCATTATTAAAAATTTATTTTAGCTGGGAGGAAAACATCATGTACGATTATCTGGTAGTAGGAGCAGGACTTTACGGGGCGGTGTTTGCTCATGAGGCAAAAAAACATGGAAAATCCGTGCTGATGATCGACAAGCGGCCGAACATTGCCGGTAATGTTTACACGGAGGATGTAGAGGGCATTCATGTACACAAGTATGGAGCGCATATTTTCCACACCAACAACCGGAAAGTATGGAACTATGTAAACCAGTTTGCGGAGTTTAACCGTTTTACCAACTCCCCGGTAGCGAATTATCATGGGGAATTGTACTCTCTGCCGTTCAACATGTATACCTTCAACAAAATGTGGGGTGTGGTAACGCCGGAGGAGGCTGCAGCGAAGATTGAGGAGCAGAAGAAAGAGGCGGGCATTACCGAGCCGAAGAACCTGGAAGAGCAGGCAATCAGCCTGGTTGGTACAGATATTTATGAAAAGCTCATCAAGGGGTATACGGAAAAGCAGTGGGGAAGACCTTGTTCCGAACTTCCGTCCTTCATCATCAAACGCCTTCCGGTGCGCCTTATATTCGACAATAACTATTTTAACGCGCTGTATCAGGGAATCCCGATGGGCGGTTATACCAAAATGGTAGCAAATATGTTAGATGGCATCGAAGTGAAATTAGGTGTGGATTATCTTGCGGACAAGGATGCCTACGATAAGATGGCGGACAAGGTAATCTATACCGGCGCGATTGATGCTTACTTTGACTTTGCGCTGGGAGCTCTGGAATACCGTTCTGTGCGTTTTGAAAATGAGGTTCTGGACAAGCCGAATTTCCAGGGAAATGCCGCTGTAAATTACACAGATGCGGAGACACCGTGGACCCGTATCATTGAGCACAAGTGGTTTGAATTTGGAAAAGATGATGAGGGAAATGAACTGCCAAAGACGGTTATCAGCCGTGAGTACAGTTCTGAGTGGAAGCCGGGCGATGAGCCTTACTATCCGGTTAACGACGCGAAAAACGGAGCTCTGTATGAAAAGTACCGTGAGCTGGCTGAAAAGGAAACAAAGGTTGTATTTGGAGGCCGTTTGGGAGAGTACCGCTACTACGATATGGATGCGGTGATTGCTTCTGCGCTGGATATGTGTGAAAGAGAATTAGGATAGGATACGATGAAACATTTATTATTCATTTTTAACGCTCGTTCCGGAAAGGCACAGGTGAAGGAAAAGCTCTGCGCAATCGTGGATTTTTACTTTGATCAGGATTATCTGGTTACACTGCTGCCAATCCGAAAAATAAGTAATATGCAGGGTATTTTAGAAACAGAGAAGATTGATTTTATTGCATGCGCAGGCGGCGACGGGACCTTGAACAGCGTGGTTTCAGCGAGCATGCAGATCGGCTGCGAAATTCCCATCGGTTACCTGCCGATGGGATCTACCAATGATTTTGCGCGTACGCTTGGTTACGATGAGGATTTTTCCCGTTCCCTCAGAAGAAGCTGTCTGGGGGAAGAAAACTGGATTGATGTAGGCCAGATCAATGACCGCTATTTTGTGTATGTGGCAGCGTTTGGCAGTCTGGCAGAAGTTTCTTATGATACGCCGCAGTCAATCAAGAACTGGCTTGGCCATCTGGCGTACATATTAAACGGCATTCAGAAGATAACGGAGTTAAAGTCCTATCACATCAAAGTGGAAGCGGATGGATGTTCGGTTGAAGATGATTTCTGCATGGGATTTGTCATGAATTCAAAATCGATAGGTGGTTTCCGGAGTCCGCTGAGCGATATGGTAAAGCTGGATGACGGAATGTTTGAAGTATTTCTGATAAAAACACCGCAGAACATTCTGGATGTTCAGCGGATCATTGCAGATTTGTTGAGCGGAAATCTCCAGAGTGAAATGTACCGTTATTTCCAGACAGGATATTTGAAGATGGAATCGGAGAAGATCAACTGGACGCTGGATGGAGAGTATGGCGGAACCGTGGACTGTGCGGAAATTAAGAATCATAAACGCGCGGTGCGGGTAGTCTGCTAAATGTGGCTGCTGCAGGCAGATCCTGACGAAATGCAGGAACTGTCTGCAGCAGCTTTTTCAAATTCAAAAAACTACAGGCCGGAGATGCGCTGATAAATCGCTTTCATGCGGACAGTAACTTCCTGCGATGAAAATTTTTCGGCGCGGACACGGTTTGCATCTCCCATGGACTGCAGGGATTTTTGTGGGTTTAACATAGCGCGGAGCGCATCGGAACAGGCAGCGACATCATCCGCTTTTGCGGTCATGATTCCGCCTTTGCAATGCAGGAGCGATGCAGTGTCTGCCTTTGCGGGATCATCTGCTTCCATAAGATCCCTGCTTCCGCGAATGTTGGAACATACAACTGGAAGCCCGCTTGCCATAGCTTCTAAAAGAGCCATAGGAAGTCCTTCCTGGAAAGAAGGGAACAGAAAAATATCCGCGCACGGATATACTTCCAGCATGTCTTCACGGTATCCGAGAAAGGTAACGGAATCACCAAGCTGCAGTTCTGCGACAAGCTGGTGTAGATGTTCGTTGAGAGCACCGTGGCCGCAGATTACATAGTGAATATCCGGGAAAGACGGCTTTAACTGCGCGATTGCCCGAATGGCAGTTTCGTGATTTTTACGTTTAATCAGTTCACCGGATGACAGAATGATGGTTTTACCGGATGGCAGTCCAAGGGACTGCTTCTTTTTTTGTACGGCATACGGGGTCATATGAGGGATCCGGTTCAGATCAAATCCGGCTCCGGGAATATAATCGACCTGACGGGCATGAAAATGCTGTTTTGCGCATGCGTAGTCTTCCTGGTTGATACAGATCTGCTGGTCTGTATAGCGGGAAAGAAATTTTTCCATTGGATAGTAACAGCACCAGTTTACGAGAGGTGCACCCTGAAAGAAGTGAAAACCATGCGCGGTATAAATAACAGGTCCTGCGTGTGTGGCATGGGCGGCAAGCCGGGCCATAACACCGCCCATGGGTGTATGGCAGTGAACAAGACTGAAATGTTCTGAGTTCATCAGCGTGCAGAGCTGACGGTAGACTTTCAGGTTATCCGGTTTAAATGGACTGCGGACAAAATCAATCTGGTGGCGTATGATGCCGGTCCCATCGAGACGGTGATTGTCGTCGCCGTAAGATGGCGTATTGTAATTGGCGGCGTAGTGGACTTCATATCCCATACTTTGCAGGAGACGGACGTTGTTCATCTCAAACTGTGGGATAAAACCACTCACTGTAGTGACAAGAAGTGCTTTTTTTGTATCCATAAATTACATCCTTTTTGTATGATGCAGCTATTATACCACTCTTTTGGGCCGACATTACATTTTTCTGACGTTTATCTTATCAGATGGTCATAAAATCTTCATGATTCAAGTAGTTGTGAAGATTGTTGATTTATGGTATGCTTTTACATGTTAGATAACATATAGGACAGAATGTGGATTTGACTGAAATAAAGATCGTATTTGGAGGAGATTTCATATGAAGAAGAAAGCACTTGGCATTGCGGCAGTTGCAGTACTGATGACATTATCTACCGGTATGACGGCATTTGCAGCTGGCTGGGTAACAGAGAGTACCCCATACGGAGATAAGAGCAAATATCTGTACGATAACGGTAATTATCCGGTTGCAACATGGTTTACGGATCCGGAAACACAGCTTGTTTACCACTTGGATCCGGATGGCTACCGTATGACTGAGACTACCGTAGATGGCTACTGGCTGGATGCCGATGGCGTGCGTCAGGAAAAGAGCGAAGAGCAGCTTGAGCGCGAGGCAAGAGATGCTGCTCAGAAGTCATCAAAGCCGAACCCGGGCAAGAAAGTAGTAGCAGATAAAGTTGCGGCACTCGACGCAAAGAGCAAAAACGCAGCAAGCGGAACTACCCGTTCCGGTTATATTGCAGAGTTAAAGACCATTCTGAGCAACATCGTGAGCGATTTAAACAGTGCCCGCACGGAGAAATCCGCTGCACAGGTACAGATGTCTTCCAATAACCTGGAGGTATCCCGTTACTTCCGCAGCAACGACAGCGGTGAGTTCTATCGTTTCAGCATGTGGCTGAGCAAGAAGGACAAAGACCAGGCAGCAGATATCATGTATATGTACGATGCAGCTCCGGAAGCTGACCGTGAGTTATACAATACCGCTTATGAGCGCAGCGTGGTAGCAGCACTTGGCGAGACCGAGGGCAAGAAGCTGACCGACTATGTTCAGAGCCAGCGTGAGCAGGGCGAGACAAAGTTCTCCAGCGAAGGTACCACCGATACCGGCAACAGCTACACCATGAAGTATAACAACAACCGCATCGACATCCAGGTAACCTGCAGCGAAGTTGTTCCGCAGGATGAGACCGAGACAACTGAGGAGACTGCAGCAGAAACAACCACAGAAGAAGCAGCAGAGACCCAGGAGACCACTTCCAGCACGGTTGTGGCAGGAAGCGCGAACTAAGGCAGGAAAAGGCAATTGAGTCGTGAATAAAGCATAAAATATGCCCCCTCCCGGAAAGCAGGCAGAGAAAACCTGCTTCCCGGGAGGGGGCATTTGCGGACAAATTCGCAGACCGGACGTCAAAGTGGTCTGTCCATTCGGTAGGATAAAGTATGACTGAATCCGATTCACAAATGTCAGCTTTCTCAATAACCCCGTATTTTATATGGTAAAATCCCCTATCTGCGTGCCGGATACTCCTTTGCTATTTGTGCGATATTCCGAATCTTTCAAATCCATTTTACAAAGATATTTTCCTCTAGTATAATGAGTTCGTTTAAATAATTAGTACGGTATTTGTTGGGGAGAAAAGAAGAAAAGTATGAGAAGAGCACTGATTTTTGATGACAACAAGATTCTGGCAGAGCTCGTGCAGATGAAGGTGGAAGCACTGTTTAAGAAATACGATCTGGAGTTTGAGATCGACCGCATGAGCAGTTTAAGTCAGCTGGAAGCATGCGATAAAACTTATCAGCTTGCGTTCATGGACATTGTGCTGCCGGAACACGATGGAATCGATATCACAAGAGAATGGAAGAAGTCCGGGCGGTTTGAGGAAGTTGTGTTTGTATCCGCCTACGACGACAAAGTGTTTGCCTCTTTTGATACCAATCCGCTGTACTTTGTGCGAAAGACGAATCTGGATGAGGATCTGGAGCAGGCGATCCTTTCTTATAAAAGAAAAATTTCTGTTACCCGTGTGGTTGTGCCGGAGGGCGCGAAATACCATGTCTGGGATGTAAATGAGATCATGTATCTCACCAGCAGAAATCATTATATTGACGTGTTTATGGCAAACGGAGAGAAGCCGCTCATCCGCGGAAAGCTGGATGATCTGGAAAAGCTGTTTCAGGATTACAATTTTGTGCGTGTCCAGGTCAGCTATCTGGTAAATCTGCAGTATGTGGATTCTGTAAAGAGCCAGTCAATCAGCATGAAAAACGGCGAGGTATTCCGGATCAGTCCGAAATACAAAGAGAAGATCGCACAGCGTATGGAAGCCGGCTGGTAGAAAATCAAAAGGTGACAAATAGCGTTGAAAGCTGACAGCAGGGTGTTGTCCTGCAAAAAAGTACAGTAGAATAAAGGCATCACATGAAGACAGGGGCTGCCGCAAAATGAACTGACCACTTTCTGTGTACAATAATGACATACGAAAGCAGGAACGTTCCATTTTGCAGCAGCCCTCTTTTTAGACATATTTCTGGAGTTTCTCCCCACCTGCCTTTGCGGATATTCTTCTGCAGGCAAATGTCTTCCCGCAAAAACAGGCACGAAGAAATTCTATGGGGATGTCTGGCAAATTGGGGGGATTGAGATGCCATTATTGAAAGACAGACACCTGGTGATCAGCCGTTCGCGCGATTACCGTGATACTTATGAGACCGTATGCGAGTGGTTAAATACCACGAACTATTTTAAGTGGACGGATGACTCGGTGACATACAATGATGCGTTGGAACGGCTGGATTTAAAAAGGCGCAAGCTGCTTTTGCATCATCGGATCGAGCAGTGCAACTGTGTGGTGCTTTTTGCGGAAATGTACGAAGGATACCAGGAATGGATCGATCTTGCAATCGATATGGCCAATGAGTTGCACAAGCCAATTGTAGGGGTAAGGTCGCGGGACAATGCACCGATACCCAAGCGGATGCAGATCAACTGCCGTGCCATGGCAAAATGGCAGAATAACAGCATTGTGGCGGCAATTCAGGAGTATTCCTTGTAAAAGGAGTCGTTCATTCATTTCTTGCACCTCTTCTGCAATATCAGTATAATGAGAGTAACGAGTTGAGGGGAGGTGCGGTTATGGCCGAAAAACGTGATATGGCCTGGAAAGTATTAAAACGCGACATTGTATTTAAGGATACCTGGGTCCAGCTGGAGGCATCGAAGTGTGAACTTCCGGATGGCAGGATCATTGAGCCTTTTTATATCCGGAGAGACCCGGATTTTGCAGTGGTCGTGGCAGTGACAAAAGATGAGCGTCTGGTTCTGGTGCGTCAGTACCGGCATGGTGTGGAGAAGGTGCTTCTGGAGCTTCCGGCGGGCTGCATTGAAAAAGGTGAAGATCCAAAGGTGGCAGCGGCGCGGGAACTGCTGGAGGAGACAGGCTTTCGGGCAGGTAATATCCGCTTCCTTTTGAAAACGGCTCCGAATGCGGCAAATTCCAGTGCTTATGCGCATTGTTATCTGGCCACGGATGTAGAGCTGGTGGCAGGGCAGCATCTGGATGAAATGGAAGATGTAGCAGTGGAATACATGGATCTTGGCGATGTGCGAAAGGCAATTCGGGATGGTGTATTTGAGCAGTCGGTCCATGTGGCGGCTCTGTACCGCGCGCTGGAAGAACTGGAAAGAAGGGATCGGGAATGAAACTGTCAAAGGAAGACCAGGAATTTGTAAAGAAATACGATGACTCAAAGTACGCAAAACCTTCTGTGACTGCGGATATGGTTATTTTTGCACAGAATGGAGAGGATGATCCGGAGGTTCTTCTGATCCGGCGGGGAAGACCGCCGTTTCAGAACCAGTACGCGCTTCCGGGCGGGTTTGTGAATCCGGATGAGTCGGTGAACGATGCCGCAGCGCGGGAACTGAAGGAGGAGACGGGGGTGGACTGCGGATGTCTGGAGCAGCTTCGCACATTCAGCACACCAGGGCGCGATCCGAGGCGCTGGGTTATTACCTGTGCGTATCTGGCTTTGGTGGAAAAGAACGAGATTACCGTGAAGGCAGGGGACGATGCAAAAACAGCGGAGTGGTTCCGGGTTCATTTGGAAGAACAGGAACCGCTCCGCTGGAGGCTGGAACTGCGTGGAAGCGGGGGAACGATCTGCATTCCCTTCCGGGAAGAGAAGCTTCCGGGCCGTTTTACGCCAGAGCTTGTTTTGGAGGAAGAAGAGACGAAGCTGGCCTTCGATCATGACCTGATTCTTGCTTATGCAGCAATGCGGCTGGCTGCGTTTCAAAAACGGTCATTTATGTAAGAAATCGGTATCCGGGGGGAATGTATTTTGCTTATCCAGATTCTGCAATGCCTGGGAATGTGCTGAAAACCAGGCGGTCCGGGGAATCAGAAAACGTACTGCGGCAGCTCCGGTGCAGTCGATCAGCACATCGGTAAAGCGTCCGGCGCGGCCGGGAACAAAAAGCTGATGAAATTCATCGGTGCAGGCGTAGCAGAATGTGAGGAGCAGCGCGGCAGTCAGCAGGCGCTTTCCGCGCAGATTCCATGCGTGCAGGCCGAATACCAGGGAAAGATAAAAACACAGATATTCGGTCATGTGGGCACATTTGCGCACCGGCGTGCTGAGCAGCGCACAGATAGCGGGAACATCGACGGACTGAAAGTTCAGAAGTCCGAGATATCCGGCAATTTTTAAAAGAAGCTGTGTAACGCCGTCGCTCATCCGGGTAGATTCAGCGGCGGGCTGGTTGGAAAAACAGAATATAGCAACTGCAATGGCGATGGCAGGAACCATCGCCAGGCACTTGCGGGGAATGCTGCGGACGCGTCTTTGGCGCGTCTGTTTCGTTTGTGCTGCAGGCATAACTTGGAAAACCTCACTTTACTTCGGATTCGAGAGAACTCTCCGTAACCACGCTTAACGCATGGCTTCGGAGAGTTCTTTCCAGAGTTCGATGTCCTCTGTGCTGAGGCGCATATTGGTTACAAGTTCCTGGCCGTCCGGGGAGGTTACTTTAAATTCAAAAACGGTTCCTTCCTGAATGCCTTTCTTTACGATTGCATTTAAAAAGAGCGGAAATTTCGGATGATGGGCCGCAAAGCGGGACCAGGCATTTTTTATTTTCATTAGTTTCATTGGATTGATCATAATGTCTCACTTTCTTTCTGTGAATATCTTTTGTCAGGCGGCATTTTGAATATCTGCCTGGAAATGTTTTTTTCCAAACATGCTATAGTATAGCTTAGAATCTGCGTTCTGAAAAGTAATACTTGTAAATTTCCGGCAAAATAAGTATAGTTAAGTTTATGAAAGTGCATAGATTTCTTCTATATAATATCTAGTTGAGAAAATATGTACAATAACGAAGAAAAAGGAAAATACGAGGGAAAAACAATGGGAATGTTTTCACGGAAAGACCTGATTCGCCTGTTTGGCCCGCTTCTGGTCGAGCAGCTTCTGGCTGTTTTAGTCGGAATGGCAGATGTTGTGATGGTGGCCGCGGTTGGTGAGACAGCGGTATCCGGTGTGGCTCTGGTGGATTCCATCAGCATTCTGGTCATCCAGGTGTTATCGGCAATGGCGACCGGCGGCGCGGTTGTGTGCTCGCAGTACATTGGAAAGAAGCGGCCGGAGCAGGCGTGCAGGGCAGCGGGCCAGCTGGTGCTTATTACAGCGGCTCTGTCACTTATCATCGCGTCGATCGCGTTTCTTGGAAACCGGCGTCTGCTTGGACTTATTTTTGGTTCGGTGGAAGATTCGGTCATGAATAACGCAGTGACTTACTTCTGGTTTACGGCAATGTCGTATCCGTTCCTGGCGCTTTACAATTCCGGAGCGGCGCTGTTCCGGTCTATGGGAAATTCCAAGGTTTCCATGAAGGTGTCACTGGCGATGAACGCCATCAATGTGGCAGGAAACGCACTCTGCGTGTTTGGGCTTCACATGGGTGTTGAAGGTGTGGCGATCCCGACTCTCGTATCCCGCATGTTTGCGGCGGTTACTATGGTAATTCTGGTGAAAAATCCGAAGAATCAGATCCGTGTAAACGATCTGGCACAGCTTGTTCCGCAGCCGGATATGATCCGCCGCATCCTGGCAGTCGGTATTCCGAGCGGTCTGGAAAACGGCATGTTCCAGTTCGGAAAGATTGCGCTGCAGAGTCTGGTATCAACGCTTGGCACGGCTTCCATCGCAGGCTATGCGGTGGCGTGCAATCTGGTAACGTTCCAGTATCTTCCGGGTGTTGCGCTTGGACTGGGACTCATCACCATTGTCGGACAGTGTGTGGGTGCCGGGGAACCGGAACAGGCAAAGGCGTATACACGAAAGGTGATCCTTCTGAACTATGGACTGGTATTTATTATCTGCGCGGCTATGGTTCTTGGGCGCAGCAGCATTGTGGGAATTTATAACCTGTCGCCGGAGGCATCAGGAATGGCGCAGAGCCTTCTTCTGGCGCATTCCTGCGGAATGATCCTGTGGCCGCTGGCATTTGCGCTGCCAAATACCCTGCGTGCCGGAATGGACGCGAAGTTCACCATGATGGTTTCTGTTTTTTCGATGTGGGCATTCCGCATCGGACTTGGATATGTATTTGTAAAAGGACTGCATATGGGCGTGCTGGGTGTCTGGTATGCCATGTTTGTGGACTGGCTCTTTCGTCTGGTGCTGTTTGTGTGGAGATTCCGGGGCTTTTCCGGACGGGTGCGGCAGGTGTAAGCAGCTGGGATTGCAGTGTGCTCTCGGAATCTTTTTGTACATGACTGGCGGAAAACTGGCCGCAAGGACAGATGCAGGAGGGGCTTCGGGCGTACATTTATATACAAAATAGGAGGATGGGATTATGAAACGGGCATGTGGTATGCTGCTCCCGGTGGCGAGTTTGCCGTCGGAGTATGGGATTGGAGCGTTTTCAAAGGAGGCTTATACGTTTGTGGACCAGCTGGCGGCTGCGGGACAGCGTTACTGGCAGATTCTTCCGCTGGGACCGACCGGCTACGGGGATTCTCCGTACCAGTCGTTCAGCGCGTTTGCTGGAAATCCGTATTTTATAGATCTGGAATCCCTGATTGAGCGGGGGCTTCTCACGACGGAAGAATGTGACGCGGCAGATCTTGGGGATAATCCGCAGGATATCAATTACGAAAAACAGTATTTTCACCGATTCCCGCTGCTGAGAAAGGCGTTTGAACGCTGGTGCGGCGCGCAGAAGCAAAAGGGGCGCAGCAAAAAGAAACTGCGAGAGCTGTTTGAGGATGCGCTCTCTCCGGATACGCGCGAATACTGCTTTTATATGGCAGTCAAGAATCATTTTGGAGGAAAAAGCTTCCTGTTATGGGATGAGGATATCCGGACCAGAAAATCGGGCGCAGTAAAGGCGTACCGGGAACAGTGTGAGGATGAGATCCTGTTTTATGAATTTCTGCAGTATGAGTTTCAGGAGCAGTGGGCAAAACTCAAATCTTACGCGAATGAGAAGGGCGTAAAGATCATTGGCGATATTCCAATCTATGTTGCCATGGACAGTGCGGACAGCTGGTCCCATCCGGAACTGTTTCAGTTTGATAAAGACGGACAGCCGGAGGCGGTTGCCGGATGTCCGCCGGATGCCTTTTCTGCAACGGGCCAGCTCTGGGGCAATCCGCTGTACCGCTGGGAGCAGCATAAGAAAACGGGCTATGCGTGGTGGCTTGCGCGCATGGAATACAGCTTCCGTCTGTATGATGTAGTGCGGGTCGATCATTTCCGTGGTTTTGATGAGTACTATTCCATTCCGGCGGGAGACAAGACCGCGGAGTTTGGCCACTGGGAGAAAGGACCGGGGTATGATCTGTTTGAGGCAATGAAGAAACGCTTTGGCAAGCTTCCGATCATTGCGGAAGATCTGGGCTTTCTGACTCCATCCGTGCTGGAACTGGTAAAGAAGACTGGTTTTCCGGGCATGAAAGTTCTGGAGTTTGCCTTTGATGCCAGCGGGGAGAGCAGCTATCTGCCGCACTGTTATCCGAAAAACTGTGTGGTCTACACCGGAACCCACGATAATATGACCCTGCAGGGCTGGTACCGCAGTCTGGATCCGGAGGCAAAGGCATTTGCCATTCGCTATACGGGAAATCCATACACACCGCAGGGGGAGATCCACTGGGATTATATCCGGCTGGCACTTGCGAGCGTGGCAAAGCTGGCGGTCATCCCGGTACAGGATTATCTGGGCCTGGGCAACTGGGCGCGCATCAATGAGCCGTCCACACTTGGGAAAAACTGGCGCTGGCGCATGAAAAAAGATGATTTAACGCCGGAGCTTTTGGCAAAATGCCGGGAGATGGCTGTGACATACGGGCGTGTGAAAAAGCCGAAAAAGAATAAAAAGTAAGAAAGAAAAAAGATGGAACCGCTGTAAATAGTGGTTCCATCTTTTTATAGAATCAGATTTATACCGATCCGGATGTCTCAGTCTCAACGACAGGCTCCGCAGCGGCCTCGCCGCCATCTTCGGTATCGACAGCGCCGCCCTCGAGCGTCTCGACACTGCCTTCCTTGTGGGAAGTGAAGGTGCCCTGTACTTCGTTATCTGCTTTATCGCGGGCGTAGACATGCAGTCCGGCCGGATCCATCTCGTAAGAGAGGGTGTTGGAGGCACGGTCCACGCTGAGTGGTTCCACGCGCTCTCCGGCGGAGTTCAGCGCGTAAATGGAGTCAAAGTTGATGCCGGACTGGCTGTCGGCAAGGGTCAGGGTTACGACACCGCTGTCGATGTTGGTGCTGGCAAATTCCGGCGGATTATCGTCGAGCACATTGACGTGTTCGAATACGGTGGCCGGCATGCCGTTGAAGTTGACAACGGAGGTTTCCACAGAACCATTTTTGTAAACGGTTGCCGTGTAGGTGCGGTGTTTGCCCTTTTCCAGTTCCAGCGGTTCCCCGTCCAGCGTCATGCTGACGGATTTGGTCGGAAACCAGGATTTTACAGTGAGTGTGACTGTGGTGGAAAGATAGTCGTTCGTGTCCGCGACCACAACATCCAGCTTTGGTTTTGTGGTGACGCAGAAAAATAAAATACTGTTAAAAACGATGAACGGAAGCACATAATATAAGAGAATGTGCGGCCATTCGCTTTGCTTTTTCCTGCGATGGCGCGCGGAACGGCGGGATGCAGGATTCTGATACTGTTCCATAAAAACTCCTTTTATCGCAAGGCAAAATGCCCGATGATCTGTCCAATAGCATAACAGAAAAACGGTGTTTTTACAAGATAACTTTCCGATTCAATTCTTACGATTCCATGAGTTTTAAGCAATTTTTTCCCCTTTCAGGGAGCCGCGTAGTGTGCTACAATGAAAGTAGTTTATTTGTTACTGTACATGGGTAGGCATTTTCTGAACTGAAAATGCCGTATGATACAGTGGTGGCAGCAGATTTTGCCGATTTGAAATGTGAAGCATCGGCAAAATCCGTTGCTGTTTGCGCAACGCGTGAACAGTAACGTTTCATTGGCGCGAAAGAGGAAGTCACGGTATGAACGGGGAGAAGCATATGATTCAGAAAGCGGCGGAATTTGCAGGCAGGGCACATGCGGGCATGGTGCGTAAGGGAAGTAAGATCCCGTATATTTATCATCCGATGGAGGTGGCACTGATTGTGGCGCAGATGACCGATGATCCGGAAGTCATTGCGGCGGCGTATCTTCACGATGTGCTGGAGGATACAAGTGTGACGCCGGAAGAGCTGCAGGAAGAATTTGGCAGCCGTGTGCTCGGGTTTGTGCAGGCGGAGAGCGAGGACAAGTCCATGACCTGGCGGGAGCGGAAGGCGAACACAGTGGCGCATTTAAAACAGGCGTGCCGCGAGGTTAAGATCCTGACACTGGGCGACAAACTGAGCAATATGCGCAGCACGGCCCGCGACTATCTGGTGATCGGGGACGAAATCTGGCAGCGTTTTAACGTAAAGAACCGGGAATCCCACCAGTGGTATCTGGAAGGTATTCTGGACGGGCTTCAGGAACTGAAAGATTCCCCGCAGTTTCAGGAGCTGCAGAGGCTGTATCATCTGGTATATGAGGAACCGCAGTATCGGTAAAAATGTCGAAAGTTGCGGCAGATAAAAAGAAGAACGGGCAGGGGTATGCTTGACGCGTATCCCTGCCCGAAGTACAATGAGCGTAAACTAATTATGTAAGAAAAATCTGGATTCGCACAGTTCGCCGTTTCTGGCATGTGCAGACGGGCTGGTCCGTTCGGGACTGGTGTTTTCCAAAAAGAATTTTTTAAAACAAACTGAAAAGGTAAAAGATTACGGGAACAGACAAGAACAAAGGGGAGATGTGCGTGGCGAAAACGACAGAAAAACAGGATAGGTGCGGGCAGAAAAACAGGTGCGCAGAGAAAAAAGGGGAAAAGAAAGCGTGCGCAGGCATGCGATGGCATCAGCTGCAGGAGTCTCAAAAGAGGAAGTTTCAAAGACAGGAGTGTCCGCAGGAGATGATCCGGACTGCGCAGACCGCGTTGTGGGTATGCTTAATTCTGATGCAGATGGCAGTCGTAAATTGTCTGGAGACCCGGGCGGAGGAAATACGCAGGGATGTGCTCTATGAAGCAGTGGAGGGAAATGCGGAATTTCCGCAGGAGATTGAAGTGACGGTCCTGGCTGGAATGGAAGAGAAACTGGTAACGTGTGCGGCAGAGCGTGTGGAAGAAGCCGCCTCTTACTGGAGTGATGATTTTACGTTTCCGCTTACCGTGTATGATTATGGCGCAGATGAATACCGGCTTGGCAATGCGGAGGTGTCGGGAGCGGATGCTCTGGAGCAGCTTGCTGAAGATTACGGGGCGGAGCTTCTGGAGAGCATGGAGCTTTTGCCGGAGGAGTACGAAATCATCGGACTGCGCTGGACCGGGGAACCTTATGAGAATGGGGAAGGAATCCTGTGCCGGGACGCAGAGGGACGGGGAAGGCGCCTTTTGCGGGATTACCGTGTGACTTACCGGGGATTTGTGGAGCCGGAACGGTGGGAACAGCTGAAAAAACGGGGTTATGGAGACGATGCGGAACTGGAAATAGAGGCAGAGCCGGAAACGCAGGAAGAAACACAGGAGAGCGACTCCGCACTGGCAGAACCGAAAACTGAAACGGCGGAAAGCCGGCAGGAAGAGCCGGAAAAGCTGCAGAAAACAAAGCTGCAGGAATTTCTGGAAAAGGTTACGCAGATCCTTCTGGTGGCAGTGGGAATCGGCGCAATCTTCTTTTTTGGCGGACTGCTGGTTCTGCTTCTCATACGGACTGGCAGACGGATTGGCGAGAGACGCAGAAAACGGAAACAGGAGCGGGCATATGAAAAGCATGTCCGTGACCGGAAATCACATTGACCTTTCTTTTCCTTAATGTTAAACTAATCTTACAGTCTGAAAGCAGATACTAGAGACCCGTGTTCCCAGCGGGAGAGGAGAAGAATTTATATGTTAAACGGAAAGAAAATATTATTCAGCGGCATGCAGGCAACCGGTAACCTGACTCTTGGAAACTATCTTGGAGCACTGAAAAACTGGGTCAGCATCGCAGATGAGTACGAGACTTTTTACAGTGTGGTAGACATGCATTCCATTACGGTCCGCCAGGACCCGGCAGAGCTGCGCAAGCGCGCACGCACCCTGCTCACCCTTTACATTGCGGCAGGACTGGATCCGGAGAAAAACTGCATTTATTATCAGTCCCATGTATCCGGCCACGCAGAGCTCGCCTGGATCTTAAACTGCTTTACCTACATGGGCGAGTTAAACCGTATGACCCAGTTCAAGGACAAGGCAGCAAAGCATGCGGACAACATCAATGCAGGTCTGTTTACCTATCCGGTACTGATGGCAGCAGACATCCTGCTGTACCAGGCCGATGTAGTTCCGGTCGGCATCGACCAGATGCAGCATCTGGAACTCACCAGAGATATCGCGCAGCGCTTTAACTCCATTTACGGCGATGTGTTTACCATTCCGGAGGCTTATATCGGAAAAGTGGGCGCAAAGATCATGAGCCTGCAGGATCCGTCTAAGAAGATGTCCAAATCCGACGAGAACTTGAACGCAAGCATTTACCTGATGGATGACCCGGATACGATCATCCGCAAATTCAAACGCGCGGTAACCGATTCCGAGGCGTGTGTGCGCTACTGTGACGAGCAGCCTGGCATTAAGAACCTGATCGATATTTACTGCGCATGTACCGGCAAGACTCCGCAGGAGACCGAAAAGGAGTTTGACGGCAAGGGATATGGTGACTTTAAGCTGGCGGTTGGTGAGTCCGTAGTCGGCGTGTTAAAGCCGCTTCAGGATCGTTTTGAGGATCTGAGCCGCAATAAGGATTACCTGGACAGCGTCATTAAGAACAATGCGGAGAAAGCACAGTATTTCTCCAACAAGACCCTGCGCAAGGTTCAGAAGAAAGTGGGATTCCCGGAGCGCATCCGCTAAAAATTTAAGAAGGAAAACTGGTACTGAACAGCCTGTCCGGCACATACCTTAAAGAGAGGTATGGCTGTTTGCCGGGAAGTGCGGTGGCGAAATGAAAAACTGGTATCAGATGACAGCAGAGGAAGTCCTGCGTGGCATGCAAAGCAGCCGCGCAGGACTTTCTGCGCAGCAGGCGCTTTCACGCCGCGCGGAGTTTGGAGAGAATGTTCTCGAAGAAAGCCGCGGAAAAACATGCTTTCAGGTTTTTCTGGAACAGTTTCAGGATCTCCTGGTGCTGATTCTGATCGTCGCGGCGGTTATATCGGTACTTTCCGGCAGCGGGGAGAGCGCGGCGGTCATCTGCGCAGTCATTACCATGAACGCGGTCCTGGGAACAATCCAGTATGAAAAGGCGAGAAAATCTCTGGAAAGCCTGAAAAAAATGTCCGCCCCGTGCGCACAGGTGATGCGTGACAGGATGGTGCAGGAAATCCCGGCAGCGGAGATTGTGCCGGGGGATGTGGTGCTGCTGGAAGCGGGAAGCCTTGTGGCAGCCGACGGGCGGCTGCTGGAATGCTATAACCTGCGGGTGAATGAGAGCTCACTGACCGGCGAGTCCGTGCCAGTCGAAAAACAGGCGGAACATAAAAAAAATCCGGACTCCATGGCGCCGGGCGATCAGAAAAATATGGTATTTTCCGGCTCGCTGGTAACGGGCGGCCGGGGCGTGTTTGTGGTGACTGCTACGGGAATGGATACGGAGCTTGGGCGTATTGCCCGTCTCATGAACACGGCGAAGGAGAAGAAAACACCGCTTCAGGTCAGCCTGGACCGGTTCAGCACGCATCTGGCAGCACTCATTTTCGGAATCTGTCTTCTTGTGTTTGGCCTGAGCCTTTACCGCGGAACACCGGTTCTGGAATCACTGATGTTTGCGGTCGCGCTGGCGGTGGCTGCCATTCCGGAGGCGCTTGGTTCTATTGTGACGATCGTGCAGGCCATGGGAACCCAGCAGATGGCACGGGAACATGCCATTATCAAGGATCTGAAAGCGGTGGAGAGCCTGGGATGCGTGTCTGTGGTCTGTTCGGACAAAACCGGAACCCTGACACAGAACCGGATGACGGTGCAGGAAGTCTTTGTGGATGGAGCACTCCTTGTCCCTTCTGAACTGAATGAGAAAGACCCGGTCCAGCGCTATTTCCTGTATGGGGCAGTGCTTGCGAATGATGCGAAGGTACAGGGGCAGGGTAGTGATCCGACAGAGGCGGCGCTTCTTTGCATGGCAGAGGAAGCCGGAGTGTCGCCGGAGCAGGTGAGGCAGCACATGCCGCGTCTTGGAGAGCTTCCATTTGACTCGTCCAGAAAGCGGATGAGCACGCTCCATTTTTGCGACGGACAGCAGGTTTTGTTCATGAAAGGGGCACCGGATGTCCTTGTAAAACGGACAGAAAAAGTTCTGACGGGAAACGGGGCAAGGCCGGTCAGTGATGAGTGGAGAAAGCGCATACGGCAGCAGAATGAGGTATGGTCGTCGGCCGGTCTCCGTGTGCTTGCGGTTGCCTATCATCCGGTAGACGGAGTCTGTGCCTGCAGCCTGAATCTGGAGGATTCCTGTATTTTTCTTGGGATGGCGGCGATGCAGGATCCGCCGAGGCCGGAAACAAAACCGGCAGTTCTGGCGGCAGAGCGGGCGGGCATCCGCACGGTAATGATCACCGGGGATCATCCGGTCACGGCGAAAGCAGTGGCAGAGAAAACGGGAATTCTGCATGCAGGTGAACAGGTTGTGACAGGACAGGAACTGGAGCACATGGACAATCAGGAACTGGCAAGGCGGCTGCAAAAAATCTCGGTGTATGCCAGGGTCTCGCCGGAACATAAAATCCGGATCGTGGAAGCATGGCAGAAGCAGGGCTGTGTGGTGGCAATGACCGGGGACGGTGTGAACGATGCGCCGGCGCTCAAAAAAGCGGATATCGGAGTGGCAATGGGAATTACGGGAACGGAGGTTTCCAAGGATGCCGCCTCCATGATCCTGACGGATGACAACTTTGCCGCGATCATCAAGGCTGTGGCAAATGGACGGAATGTGTACCGGAATATCTGTCATGCGGTACAGTTTTTGCTTTCGGGAAATATGGCAGGGATCCTCTGCGTACTGTATACGTCCCTTCTGGCACTTCCCATGCCGTTTGCTCCGGTGCATTTGCTGTTCATCAACCTGCTGACGGATTCCCTTCCGGCAATCGCCATTGGCATGGAACCGCAGGAGGAGGGGCTTTTGGACCAGCCGCCGCGAAATCCGAGGGAAGGAATCTTAACGACTGCGTTTCTGCTCCGCCTGCTGGTGCAGGGAACACTGATCGCAGTCTGCACCATGACAGCTTATCATCTGGGACTGGACACAGGAGGAGCGGGGACAGCCAGCACTATGGCATTTTCCACATTGACCCTGGCACGGCTGTTTCACGGGTTTAACTGCAGGAGCAGCCGGTCGGTTCTGCGCCTTGGACTCAGGAGCAACATGTGGAGCGTGATGGCATTCGAGACGGGAACCCTGCTTCTGGCGGCTGTGCTGTTTCTTCCGGGACTGCAGGTTTTATTTGCGGTGGCGGATTTAAGTATCCGGCAGCTTTGCACCGTGTTTGTCTGCGCGTTTGTGCCGACACTGGTGATCCAGGCAGCAAAAATGCTTTCGGAATCGGTTTCTTAGGCCACGAAATTACCGGAAAAGGCGGATTTTTGAACTGGTTTCCACAAGTTGCCCAGATATTCTTTTAACAAAGAAGAAACAAAAACGGCAAAAAAATAGTTATTTTACCTGACAAAAAGGCTGATTGTATAAAAACAGATACCTGAGCCATATTGAGAAAAAAACGCAGATATACCGCTTGCAATTTAGAAAAATTATGATATTCTATAGGCAGGTCAGATGAATGGCCTGCTATAGAATGAATCGTTATGATTTTAACAAAACGTAGCGGTATTTTATGTATACATAGTGGCTGCTGATCCCCCAAGACAGACAGCAGCAGATGACGGACAGACGATATGACTAATCAGATGGCGAAATATTTGAGAGGTTATATTTTTTTCTGACAATTATGTATACAGTATGCAAAGCACAGTACAACTGTGAAAAAGCATTCACAGTTGCGAGCAAAAATCCAATGAAAATTGCCGTTGGCAATGGGATTTTTGCATGCCAGCCTGTGTTTTTGTACGGTCAGCGCAGTGAATGCGCAGACCTATTGCTCAGTTACAAGTACAGTATAATTTCAAGGAGGAAAACACCAAATGACTAACTTTGATCAGTGGGATGGATTTGACGGCCGCCTGTGGAAAGAGGAAGTAAACACCCGTGACTTTATCCAGCATAACTACAAGCCGTATGATGGCGATGAGTCTTTCCTGGCTGGCCCGACCGAGGCTACCGATAAACTGTGGGGAATCCTGCAGGGTCTGCAGAAAGAGGAGCGCGCGAAGGGCGGCGTTCTGGATATGGATACCCACATCGTTTCCGGTATCACTTCCCATGGCCCGGGCTACATCAGCGAGGCTGATAAGGATTTAGAGCAGATCGTTGGTCTTCAGACCGACAAGCCGTTAAAGAGAGCTTTCATGCCGTATGGCGGTATCAAGATGGC
>CAKRRJ010000018.1 GCA_934394615.1 uncultured Lachnospiraceae bacterium | reverse complement strand
CGAGGCTGAGCTTCTGGCAGGTTAAAATGGGGAGAAATTTCTCATTTTAACTTGTACTAAATCTTGACATAGGACCAGGTCGCCTCATTCAGGGCATTGAACAATCAAAAGTGGTTCTCTGTTTTTTCTGCTCAGAAGAAACGTAGAAATGGAGGTCGCCCCATTCCGGGCATTGCTACGATACATATGGAATTTCAAAGATATCACTGTGTTTCTGTAGAAATGAGTAGCCCCATTCAGGGCATTGACACAGCATCTTGCCATAGGTTCCGTCGTGGTTAGGGTTGTAGAAATAAAAGTCACCCCTTCCAGAACTTTCTCCTGCATTTCTCCATATTTTTTCACTCCAACAAAATATCAAAATCCATTCAATCCACACGATCATTCGATGTGGATTTTTCATGTCCAAAAAATGTGAAATTCCTGCCGTACAATCTAATCATCAAAAGAAAATACCTGAGAAAAGGGAGGAAGTTGTATGAACGAAAAAAAATCTATGTTTACCGTGAGAAACATTGTGAGAGCATTGTCCATGTTTTGTATCGCATTTGTGTTCTGCCCGACTTTCCTGGTTTCCTGTTCGGGCCAGAAGATGGAGATCAGTGCGATGGATATTGCCACAGGCATTTCCGTGTATGGACAGAAATCGGATTCGTATCCGGCGCTGTTTATCTGCCTGCTGCTTCCGGCAGTTGTATTTGCGGTTATGCTGATGAAAAACATTGCAGCGAAAAAGGCAGCACTGATCGTGCTGGCATGCTCTGGCATTGATGCGGCAATCTGGATGTTTGTGAAGTCGGCTATCAAAGAAGCCGCAGATCAGTATTACTGCACATGCGAGACGACTGGATGGTATGCAGCAAATATGATTGCGCTGATTCTTATGATCCTGACGGCTTGTCTGGTTCTGATTGGAAAAGTTCATCTGGATGCGGATGTATCCGGGACCGGAAGCAGTGCAGGAACGAAAAAGGCCTGGAATCAGATGTCTTCCGCGGTGAACCAGATGTCCAGCGTAGTGACGAAAGTGGCAGGAGATGTGGCTGGCAATATTGGAAATAAGGCAGCGCGGGAAAATGCGATCGGTTTTTGCTCAAAGTGTGGAAGTCCGATTGCGTATGGAACCCGGTTCTGTACTTCATGCGGCGCGCCGGTTCCGGAAAGCATGCTGAAGGAAGCGGAGATGGCCAGAATGGCTTCGGAGGGAGCGGCAGTTACCGCGGAAACTCCTGCAGAATCTCAGAAGGAGGATGAGAAAACAGGAGATTGATGCTTTGATCACGGTATAACCATAAAAGTCATGTTTACAAACAGGAGGAAATGAGTATGTATTGTGGAAATTGTGGAATGGAAAATGAGAAGGGCGCAAAATTCTGTAAAGGATGTGGAAGACCGCTGGATAGCCATACCGATTCTGTAAAAAAGATGGTTCCGCCGAGCAGTGTCAGCAGTGCAGCTGTGGAATCGTCAGTTCCGGTCGAAAATACACAGCATGCAGCAGCTAAGATGAAATCTCTGCCGAAACATGTTCTGGCTGGCGGCGCAGTGGCCGGAGTTATCCTGATTGCCGGAGGCGCTATGGTATATGGCTCCCGTAAGACGATCGATCTGGATCATTACCTCACGATAGATATGGAAGGATACGACGGATATGGAAGCGCGGACGCAGTCATTGACTGGGATGCCATCGAGAAGAAATACGGTTCCAGGATTTCTTTTACAGATGCGGCAAGAGCGGAGTTTGGCCGTGCCCTCAATATGACGACTCCGATGGAAGCATTAAAGAACAGTGTGTATGTCTATGTGGATGAAAGCAGCGGTCTTTCCAATGATGACACCATTTCCTATAGCTGGGAAGTGGATGACGATCTGATGAAATATGTTGACTGCAAGATCAAGGCGAAGGATGGAAGCAAAAAGGTATCTGGCCTGGAGCAGATCGAGACATTTGATGCTTTTGCGGATCTGGATGTTTCGTTCCATGGCAGGGATGCAGATGGTTATGCGGATCTGAATTATACCGGAGAGGAGATGTCAGCTTCAGACTTTTACTGTGATAAGTCGAGCGGACTGAGCAACGGAGATACCGTGACGGTTTCAATCAGCGACAGCGATATCCCGTATTATGCGGAAAATCTTGGGAAGGTTCCGGCGGAACTCGAAAAGGAATACACGGTTGAGGGACTGGAATATTATCTGAAACATATTTCAGAGATCAGTGCCGAGTCGCTTGCGGCAATGCAGCAGCAGGCATCCGACGTTTACCAGGCGAAGGCTGCGAAAGACTGGGGAGAGAGCGAAACGCTGGAATCTCTGTCTTATGTGGGCGATTATCTGCTGACTTCCAAGAATTCTCAGGATAATTATCTGTATCTGGTATACAAAGCCCAGGTCCGTGATTATTACTCCAATGGAGATCGTTCCTACGACGCCCTCAAGGATATATACTGGTATATCCGATATAACGACCTGATGGTAGGATCCGATGGCAGTGTGAGTGTGGATGTTACCGATTATGCAACTCCGGGCAGCCGTGTTTCCGTGGATTCCGGTATCAGTGATGGATGGTGGGGAACCAAAGGCTGGTATTATTACGGCTATGAAACCCTGGATGCGCTCTATCGGGATGTGGTGACTGCGAACCTTGACAGTTTTAATCATGAGGACAACGCAGATGGAGCGCAGCAGACAAAAGCGGCAGAAGCCGAAGACGCAGCGGGTGAAACGGCAGATGCATCTGTACAGGAAGGCGGTACGGAGTCTGTTGCAGCAGATCAGGATTATGAAGAGTCCTGATCGCAGCGTATGAAGAGGAGAAAGGATACCGTTAGGAAGAAGCATGTTATTTTTGAAGGGAGAAATGGAGTATGAAAAACAGAAAGAAAAGAACCTGTGAAATCTTAACGATGGCATTCGCAATGACGATGAGCAGCTTTTTACCGGCTTTTGGTGCATCCTGGCAGCAGGACAGTGCAGGATGGCGCTGGCAGAAAGATGATGGTTCTTATCACACCGGAGGATGGCAGTGGCTTGACGGAAACCAGGATGGCGTATCCGAATGCTATTATTTTGATGTGAACGGATATATGCTTTCCAACACTACGACGCCGGATGGTTATCAGGTAAACGGATCTGGTGCCTGGGTAGAAAACGGAGTGGTAAAAACCATGGGTACGGCAGCGGATCCGGGAGTATCTGTGCAGGCCGGAAGATGGCTGAAAGGCGCTGGCGCAAATGTCGACAGATGGTGGTGGCAGAATGCGGATGGAAGCTATCCGGCTGGCGTGTGGCAGTGGCTGGATGGAAACCAGGACGGCGTGGCCGAATGCTATTATTTTGATCAGAATGGATGGGTTATTACATCGGGACAGACCCCGGATGGATACCAGGTAGATGCGGATGGCAGATGGCTGGAAAATCAGGTTGTGAAAACGAGAAAGGTACAGCGTGGGAATGCCGGTCCTGGTACGGGCTATGTCTCTGGTAGTGGAACAGCTGTCTTCGGCGGAGTTTCCGGCGGAGGTGGCTCTTCTTCCGGTGGAGGTGGAGGTTCCTCTTCTGGCGGCGGTTCTCACGGCAGTACGTCCAGCGGGATCATTGCCGATGAGGATTGGAGCAATTATTCTGATGATACATCCGGTTGCGCAAATGATTTTAAGAACGGAAACTTCGGGATGATGTCTTCTGCACAGTGGAAAAAAACAAAGGAAGCAATTGAGAAATTCCAGAGAGACTATCTCACCGATGGGATGAGCGATTTTGAAAAAGAAATCAGGATCATCGAGTGGCTGGTGGAAAACTGCAGCTACGAGAGAGGTGAAGACTGGTCCAGATCTACGGCGTACAGCTGTATTGTTCTTGGCAGGGCGCAGTGTTCCGGATATGCAGATGCCTTTTTGCAGACTGCAAAGCTCTGTGGACTCGATGTTCGTTATATTTACAATTCAACGCATGCGTGGAATCTGATCAAACTGGATGGAGACTGGTATCATGTGGATGTAACCTGGGAAGACCCGGTTGGTTCAAACAATTATGGTTTCGGAAATCTCAGAAACAGTTACATCAATCTGGAAGATGACAAGATTCGCAATATTGCTGCTCATAAATTCTGGAGTCCGTCCTCCGTTGCTGCAAAGGGAACCAAGTATGGACCAAAGGTTGTGGAAAAGTACCTGGACGAAGGAATCATTGATACCTCAATTGGAACCAGCTTTGAGGAAGACACAGAGAAATTTTATGCTTCCGTCGCAGAGAAAGAAGACAGTCTTGTTCTGCAATACACCAGTGTAAATGATGCGGTAAATAAGATTGTTGCTTACTTAAGCAGCCGTATTGACTGCCGGGATGACACATATACCGTTCTGCTTCGTTTTGGAAACGCATTCAGAACAACCGATAAGTACGGATACAGGAATGCGGGTGCGGCGAAGAAAAATATTGTTGACGCGGTAAACGAGAAGCTTTTCACAAAGTATGGTGCAGAGCTGCAGCATGATAAGAGCTATCAGGATTTCTACCTGAGCCTTAAGAATGGTTCTGGCGAAGAATATTATAGTTACTGGTCCGGCAGGTTTTACTATAATAAGGGTTACGATATTCAGCTTCCGTACACGATTCATTATGTATGCGATGGAACAGAAATCAGCAGCCAGAGCGGCACGGCAGAGACTGGCGCAAGCGTAGAACTTGAGATTCCGGAAGGTTATAAATTTCTTTACTCAGGAAGCGGGATTCTGAAAGGAAAGGGTTCCGTAGGCGCGACAAAACTCATTTTGGGAGGACGGGAAGCTGTGGAGGCGAAAGTTGCGCTCGCTGATACTTCCATGGTGTCCTATAAAATTACCTACAAAGATGAGCTTGGAAATACACTGGATACCGTAACAGGAACAGGCAGGATCGGAAGCACAATCACACCGGGAAATAAATCATTTGAAGGATATGAACTCGTATCGGAAAATAAAACATATACACTGAGCAGCCGTTCTCAGGCAAATTCCTTTGTAGTTCGGTATAGAAAAAATACAAGTTCTGTTCCGGATGAAGAGCAGCCGGTTAAAACAGAGGAAGATACTGCAAAAAAGCAGGAAGAGAAGAAAAATACAGAAGTCTCCGATGATCGGGAACCGTTGGAGAATACAGTAGAACAGCCGGAAGACGAGACAGAAAAGGAGCAGGAGGAAAAGCAGGAGAATGAGGCAGAGGAAGAAGATTTAGCAGAGGAGACAGGGCAGGAAGAAGAAAACGATGAAGAATTAACGGACAAAGTCACAGAAACAGTAGAGGAGGATTAACAGCCCTTTTTGCCTGAATGAAAAATCTGCTTGCAGCATGGTATCTTATAATCGTATCGTCAACCCCAGATAATCTTCATAATATCGCATGATCAGGCATGACATGATCATACGGTGCCGGGTATACCCGTCCTCCAGCGGAATCTCCGTAATTTCATTGATCTTATTCAGCTTATTGAGTACGGTGTTTCGGTGCATATACATGGCGGAGGCGGTTTTGTTTAAGCTGCAGGCGCAGAGCAGATAGTAGTACAGCACATCGCGCAGATTGGATTTATGCTCGGCATCATAGCGGCAGATCTTAATGATCGACGGATGGATCAGGTAGATTAGGTCATTATGGTGATGAGTCTCCATGTATTTTGTGGCGCACAGGTCGATGATGTAGTACATGCTGTAATCTTCATAGGAAAAAACGCGTTCGTCCCCCGAAAAACGGTGCAGCTTGCAGCCGAGCCGGATCGTGGAGGAAGCGATGGAGTACAGCGTGTGCAGGCGCGGACGGTGCCGGGACGCGTTGCTGATGCCGGCGTGTGCGTGAAACTGTTCCATGAGTGCGCCTAAGCGCTCGTAATCGAAGTTGAGTTTTCCCTGCGGGCGGTCTTCCTGGGAGAAGAGGACTACGATATCCCCCTTGCAGATGGCCATGTTGGTTTCCGGGAAGATGGTCTGGAGCTGCTGCATAAAGTAGCTGAGCTGGTCGCTGTGCTCCGGCGGCGTCTCCGGGCGGATCAGGATAAAGGCGCAGAAAGCCTGCACGGGGTAGGCGAGCATGGAGAGGCGCTGGCGGATCTCGGTGTCGTCGGTTAAGTCACCTTCCGTCAGGTCTTTGAAGAACTCAGCGCAGACGGCATCCTGGTTTAAGAGAAGCTCCAGATTCTCGCGGAGTGTGTGTGCTACAATGTCGCAGAAATCTGCCAGAAGATGTTTAAAGTCGATCTGTTCCATCTGTGGATTCACGGCCAGCAGGGCGGTGACGGTGTGGCGGTTATCGGTATGGATGCGGCAGGCAAAGTACTGCAGGTCTTTTTGCAGGGAGAAGCTGCAGCAGTCTTCTCCGGCATGTGCCGCAAATGCGTCCTGAATCTGTTCTGCGTGCTCAAAGGAGAGGCTGCCTTTCGCAGCCAGTTCCATGCCGAGTGGTTCATCGAAATAATGTCCGTGGCTTCCGACAATGAGTTTGAAGCCGGAATTTAAGAAATAGATCTGGGAATGGATCATCTCCGCTGCGGTATTTAAGAGCTGCGGCAGAGTCAGGCCATCGCAGAGTGCCTCGCGCAGCGTGGTACTCCAGTGCCGGTAGTTGCACAGGATGATGTTGATGCGGTTGTACAGTTCAAACAGATCCAGCGCGGATACAACGACGTTGTGGTTTTTGCAGTCGGACAGGCGGGTGTTGTTGACATCCTCTGCGGAAAGAAACATGGTGATGGAACAATCAGACGGACAAGTCTTTAAGAGGCGGATTCCATCGGAATAATTGCCGATATAGATGAAATCTTCCAGAAGTTTTGCCTGGTTCTTCAACAGGATAATGCCCTGAAATTCCCGGTCGGTGCGGGTCCCCGTATGCTGTTCCAGGATCGTTTTTTCCATAGTCTGCAGAATATACATGATGTCCATAAATTTTGCCAGTCCTTTCTCGTTGGTCCATGAAATCTGATTTCATTTTATAGAAGAAAAACAAAAAAATCAAGATGTCTGTCCTGCACAGACACCTTGATTTGGCGAATTATGATAGAGAAATGGCGGAAAAATCCAGCCAGATCTGCCGAGATACTACAGATCGTGATCCATACGGTTGATGACCTCGTCCTGAATGCCAGGAGTCAGTCTGGTAAAGTAAGCACTGTATCCGGCTACGCGGACGATCAGTTCCGGATGCTCTTCCGGATGCGCTTTCGCGTCAACCATCTCTTCTTTGTTGACGACGTTGAACTGTACATGCTTGCCGCCGTGGGTTAAGTAGGTCTGGATCATGCTGCCAAGTTTTTCCAGATCGGACTCGGTCTTTAATGCGGACGGATGGAATTTCATGTTCATCAGGGTTCCCTGATACGGATCCTGGTCTACCTTCATGGCACTCTGGAATACGGCGATCGGGCCGTGGGTGTCGGTTCCGTGAGCTGGAGACAGGGAAGCATCGGCAAGGATTTCGCCGCCCTTTCTGCCATCCGGGGTAGCACCGGTTACGGCACCGCCTGGCTGATGGGCGGAGATGGAGATTGCGTTCGGCTTTAAGCTGTCGCCGTATACGCACGGCAGGCTTAAGCAGGTGTCTGCATGCAGTTTGTACATGTCAGCAACGAAGGCATCCACTTCTGGAATGTTGTTGCCGTATTTCGGCTGGGACGCGAAATCAGCACGCATCTCATCGTAGCCTTCCCAGTCAGCGTCGAGTGCTTCCATGAGCTGTGCCATGGTATATTTCTTCTCATCGAAGATCAGTTTCTTGATGGCGTAGAGACCGTTTCCGGCGTTGACTGCGCCGACTGCGCCGAGCACGGCACCGTTCTCAAACTGGAAGCGGCGGTTGAACATATCTTTTCCGACTTTTACGCCGTCTTTCATGAGGCTGGAGCGGAATACATCCGGGAAGAGGTCGCGCTCTGCGATCATCTCCACGTTGATACGCTCGTTCGCCATGCGCATGAGGTGGCGGATCTCATCGAAGACCGCGTTGCGGATCTCATCGAAGGACTCCATCTTTGTTACATCGCCGACTTCCTTGCCGACCATCTCTTTGGTGTAGCGGCAGTAGCCGTTGTGCAGCGCGATATCCATAGCCTGCGGGATGATGAAGAAGCAGGCAACCTGGGTACGGGTCTGGGCCTGTACGTTGCCATCTACGCAGCCGGTGCAGCACCAGTCGCGGGCATCCTCGATCGGGAGGCAGTTGTTCGGGTTCTGTTTTGCGAAGAAGTTGATGTAACTCTCATCGCCCACGAATGCCGGCATGCCGATTCCGCTGCGGACGCATTCCAGTGCTTTGACCATCAGCTTCATTGGAGTGTTTTTGTGAACACGGACGGTGACGGTGTGGTGCGGAAGATGAGTATCCTGCGCAGCCTCTAAGAGCAGGTAGCTCAGTTCGTTGGTTGCGTCGCTGCCATCTGCCTTTACGCCGCCGATGGTCCAGTTGTACCATTTTGCCATTCCGGCATTCTTGGCGCGGTTGGCCTTGCCGGATACGCGGTTGATCTTCATGCACTTGCAGCGCATGATCTCCAGAAGCTCCAGAACCTCATCATCGGTGATGATTCCGGCCTCGATGTCTTTTTTGTAGAACGGATACATGTACTGGTCGAAGCGGCCTGCACTGGTGGTCGGGCTCGGGCAGCACATTAAGAAGGTGAACCAGAAGCTCTGCAGAGCCTCGCGGAAGGTGTCGGCCGGTTCGTACGGAACCTTGCGGCAGATGCGGGCCATCTCTTTTAATTCCGCAGCACGTTTCTCATCTTTCTCCTCTGCGGCCATCTTCTCAGCCAGGTCTGCGTAGCGGTTCGCGAAGCGTACCCATGCCTCGAATACAATGACAACGCCTTCCCAGAAATCACGTTTTTCGATGATGTCTGGGCTCTCGTAGCGCAGGTTTGCCAAGCACTCTTTTGCCTCGTTGATGATGCTCTTTGCGCCTTCGTTTAAGATTTTTGCGTAATCTACGGCAACCAGGGAGAAGCCAGGTCCAAGACCGTAGCCAGACATAGCGAAGCCGCCGCCGGAACCGCCGGTTTTATCTTTCCACGGCGGAAGGATGGTGCCGGATTTCATGAACGGCCACAGGCGGTCATTCTGTCCCAGGGATTTTCCCATGGTCTCAACCAGGTTGGAGTTTGCGGTGTTTCCGGCGAACTGCTCGTTTAAGCGGTACAGCTCTTCCTCGTCCTCCGGTGAGATGGTGTAAATCTCACTCTTTAAGCTCTCCACCTCATCTTTGGTCCAGACACCGTACTCGTACTGCATCTCAAGTCCGAACGGTTTGGACGCGCCGGAACCACAGAGCAGATCTTCCGGCTCAATAAAAATGGTGATGTTATCCAAAATATTGGCATGAAGTTTGGAACGGCGCAGCAGCATCGGCTCGCCGCCGGTCTTCTCCAGGGATTCATTTGCAAGGCGGAACAGCTCCACGCACAGCGGGTATTTGCTGATGCGGAGGCTTTCTTTCATTCGTTTTACTCGGTCTGTCATAATCATAACCCTCCTCGGTACACAGATTCATTTCGTGTAATCTCTGATAAAAAGGTAACATTATCCGGGGGGACAATGCAAGGAAATGACAGGAATTCCGGGAAAGTTGTAAGGGATGCACAGAGGAGGAGGGGGAAAATGTGCAAAGGTCACAGAAATCAGAGACGGCTGTTTCGGGGCAGGCGGCCTGGTTGACCTTTTTGTGTGCTTTGGCTATCATAAATAGAAGATATGAACATAGCGGTTTGGTCCGATATGGCGTATAGTAATGAGATACAGAGGCTGTGTCAGTGCAGGAAACAGGCTGCGCAGCAGAAAAACGGGAGGGGTTGAGATTATGGCGGCAGACAGAACAGTAACAACAACAGTATTTAATATCCAGACTTATTGCATCCACGATGGTCCGGGAATCCGGGTGACGGTTTTCGTGAAGGGATGTCCGCTGCGCTGCACCTGGTGCGCGAATCCGGAGTCCAATTTGAAAAAGCCGCAGCTGATGTTTTATAAGGATAAATGTACCGGGTGCGGCTGGTGCGTGGAAGCCTGCCCGCAGAAAGCGGTTGCGTTACTGGAAAAAGATGGAGCGGTTCATGCGGTCACAGACAGGACACTTTGTACAGACTGCGGCGCTTGCGTGAAAGGCTGTCCGGCAGAGGCCAGAGAGATTGCCGGGGAGATCATGGATGTACAGACGGCGCTGGACCGTGTTTTGCAGGATAAACTGTTTCTGGATACTTCCGGCGGCGGCATGACGATCAGCGGCGGAGAGTGCCTGGCGTGTCCGGATTTTACGGAAAATCTGCTGATGGCAGCGCACGAAGAGGGCTTATCCACAGCGGTGGAGAGCAGCTGCTATGCATCGGAAGAAATCATTGACCGGGTGTATTCCCAGGTGGATCTTGCGCTTTGCGACATAAAACATATGGACCCGGAGAAACATAAGGAGTATACTGGTGTCAGCAATGAGTGGATCTTAAAGAACATCGTCCACATCAATCAGGATCTTCATGTTCCGGTGTGGGTGCGCGTTCCGACGATTCCGGGGCACAACGACAGCGATGAGAACATCGATGCCATGGCAAGGTTTGTAAAAGAAAATCTTGCGCCGGATACAAGAGTGTGCCTCCTTCCGTATCACCGCCTGGGCGAGTCGAAAAATGAGAGCCTGGGCCATGAGATGGACTGGTCGATTGATCCGCCGTCCGATGCGCATATGGAGCATCTGAAAAGCATTGTGGAGAAATATGGGCTTACCGTACAGATTGGAGGATAAGTCATGGCGTTTGACTTAAAGAAATTTTATGAGGAACTGGACCGCTGTTATGCGGCATATGACCTGGAACAGACCGAGCGCTTTTTGAAAGAACAGCAGGAAAAGGCGCAGGAAAGCGGCAACTGGATCCCGCAGAATAATGGCTGCCCGAGCTGTGTTCCGGAGATGGAACCGAATCTGGATTATGTGGCAGTCTGCAATGAACTGGCATGTTTTTACCGCGGCTTAAGCCGCTTTGAGGAAGCACTGGAAACATTTTCACTGGCACAGAAGGAACTGGAGTCTCTGTACCGGAACCATACAGCAGAATACGCGACGCTTCTGTTAAATAAGGCAGGAACCTACCGCTATATGGGCGCGCTTCAGGAGGCGTTAGACACCTTCCGCCAGGCGGACCGCATCTACGCGGCGCTGGATGGAACAGATCCGGGCGTTCTTGCAGGTCTGTATAACAACATCGGCCTGGTTTATCTGGACCGGAAGCGACCGAGAGAGGCAGCAGACTATTTCAGGCAGGCCATGGAAAAACTGGATCTGTGTGATTCCTGTGATGTGGAAAGAGGAACAACCTGGAATAATCTGGCAGTTGCGCTGGACCAGCTTGGAAAGCGGGCGGAAGCAGATGACGCGGTAAAACAGGCGGCAGAGATTCTGGCTGTGCTCGATGGCGGAAAGAATCCGCACTATCCGATGGTTTTGAACACAAGAGGATTTTTTGCTTTCCGGGACGGCCGGTATGAGCAGGCACTCACCGATTTCAAGGAGGCACTTGGAAAGATCCGTCTGATTTACGGAGAAAACGCAGAGTACGCGGCAGGCTGCGGAAACTGCGCGGAAGTTTGCCGGAAGCTGGGCAGGGACCAGGAAGCAGAAACCTGGGAAAAGAAAAAGCTGAGCGTGGAGCAGGCGATTGCAGCTGGCCAGGGAAGATAAAAATAACAGAGAAGCAGAAAGGTGATGTCGCAAGAGGAACGTGTCGGGTTCCTTTTTGCCACATCACCTTTTTTGTTTACTATAACCAGACGATATGTACCGGAATTGGATTAAATGAACATGTTTTATAAAAATACATTTTGATAAAATATTGACAACGCATAACGGAAGAAAAGCGTTACTGTACACGGGTAGGCATTTTCTGAACTGAAAATGCCGTATGATACAGTGGTGGCAGCAGATTTTGCCGATTTGGAATGCGAAGCATCGGCAAAATCCGTTGCTGTTTGCGCAACGCGTGAACAGTAACAGAAAAGCGAAAACAAGAGAAAGGAGCTGGGTATGGGTAAAGAAAAATTGGTAATGTACGGAGTGGGGGATGTAGCGCCGTACCGGGATGATCTTTCTTCGTCGTTTGTTCATGTGCGGGATCTGTTCCGTGAAAGTGACCTGACATTTGGACAGTTGGAGAGTGTGCTGAGTGAGACTGGACCATTATCGAGCTGTACACGCATGGGATGTTCTTCAAGACCGGAAGTGGCGGGAGCATTGAAAGACGCCGGATTTGATGTAATCAGTTTCGCGTCAAACCATGCGCTGGATTACGGCAGGGACGCGTTTAAGGAAACGCTTAAGCATCTGAGAGATGCCGGGCTTTATCTGATCGGTGCCGGAGAAAACGAGGAGAGGGCGAGAGAGTACCCGATTATCGATGTGGATGGAACGAAAGTTGCGTTTCTTGGATACTGTTCTATTCTGCCGCAGGGGTTCTGGGCGGAGGAGGCGAGACCGGGATGTAACCCGGCGCGCGGCATTACCGCTTATGTTCCGGTAGAGCATGACCAGCCGGAAACTCCGTGCCGGATGTACAGTTTTCCGCATCCGGATGATCTGGAAAAAATGCTGAATGACATCCGGGAGGCAAAAAAACAGGCAGATCTGGTTGTGGTTTCCATGCACTGGGGTATTCACTTCAAGGAAGGTGTACTGGCCGGATATCAGAAGTATTATGCGCATTTTGCCATTGATGCTGGTGCAGACCTGATTCTTGGACATCACGCGCATATCTTAAAACCAATCGAAATGTATAAAGGCAAGGCAATTTTTTACAGCCTTGGAAACTTTGCCATGGAAGAAGTTACCGATATGCTCCGCGATGTAAAGGCAAAGGGACAGGACATGAAAACGTCGAAGAGCCATACGGAGATGACCGCAATCAGCGATGCGTTCAAGACAACAAAGCGAAGCTTCCCGATGGACAGTTATCTGACCATGATCGCAAAATGGACCATCAGGGATAAAAAGATTGACGAAGTGGGCTATCTGCCGGCGTATCTGCCGGAGGATGGAGCGCCTTATGTAGTGGGACCGTCCGATCCGAAGTTTCAGGAGATCAACGACTATATGGTGCGTATTACAGAAAACCAGAAGATGGATGCCGGAATCTATCATGTGGAAGATGACTGGGTACGGCTCGAATAACAAAAGAGGAATGAGGAGGTAGGAAGATATGTCAAGCAGCGCAATTATTGTATGTATGATAGGAATCATCATCGCAATCGCACTGGGGTATAAGTTCAATGTGAATATGGGTGTTACCGGTATGGTATTTGCCTGGATCGTCGGATGCCTGATGATGGGGATGAAAGTAAAAGAGGTGGTTGCCTTATGGCCAAACGGAGTCGTGTTCCAGCTGCTCTCCATCACGTTGTTTTTTGGATTTGCCTGCTGTAACGGTACAATGCAGGCAGTAGCAGATCATCTGCTCTATGCAGTAAGAAACCAGTCCTGGATGATTGGTATTGCGATTTATTTTATCGCGATCGTTCTTGGTGCGATCGGATGTCCGCCGCCTGCAGCAAATGCAATTATGGCGGTGATTGGCTTTTCCATCGGACTTCCGGCAGGCCTTCATCCGGTCATCATCGCGTGGGGCGTATGTCATGGTGCTGCAATCGGTGCATGTATGCCGTGGGCAGCATCCGGAGCAGTTGTAAACTCCACAATCGCAGCAAATGGATTTGAGGCTGAGGCAGCAGGAATGACCTGGGAATTTTTCTTCGCTTATTTCCTCATTACGACGATTATCCTGATCGTGCTTTATTTTGTATTCAAGGGACATAAGCTGCAGACCGTCAATGTACAGAAACCGCAGCCGTTCAATGATATCCAGAAAAAGAACCTGATCATCATTGCCATTGTGGTAGGTCTGGTTGTAATTCCGTCCATGCTCAGTAAATTTGTGAAGAACCCGACGCTTGGCTTCCTTGCATCCAGACTGGATATCCAGATGCTCAGCTTCGTTGGATTTGTTGTATGTGTACTCATGAAACTGGCAGACCAGCGCGCGGCAATCAAGAGTGTGCCGTGGAACACGATCATTCTGGTCGGCGGTATCGGAACCCTGATGAATGTTGCAACCCAGGCTGGTGTAGTGGATGTGATTTCCAGCTGGCTCAACAATAGCGTACCGGAAGGCATGATGGTAGCCTTTATGACCCTGCTTGGCGGTTTCTTAAGTTTCTTCTCAGGCGGCATCAACACCGTATTCCCGATGCTGGCTCCGATCGTTGGAACTACCGTTGCGGGAACTGCGATCAAACCGATTACCATGTTTATCGGTATTCTGCTTGGCGCCTGCTATACTGCACTGTCTCCGTTCTCAACCGGCGGCGCGATCTTTATGTCGAACTGCCAGGATGAGAAAGTGCGCGGAAAGCTGATTACCTGGCAGCTTGGCCTGGCCGCGCTTGGAATGGGATTTTCCGCTGTTCTTGCAGCAGTTGGTGTGTTGGGAATCTTCTAAAAATCAGACAAAATAAAAGAATCCGTGCTGAGTGTTCATTCATTCAGCACGGATTCTTTTATTTGCGCAAAAGGCTGCTTTCAAGCGGCGGCAGCTGGAATGTGGAATGCTGGTACTGTTCCACATAGCGGATGATCATGCAGCTTAAGATCAGCTGGTGGCGCGTGTACGGGTTTTCCAGGTTGTCGTTGATCAGTTCCTGGATCTTATTCAGCTTATAAATGGTCGTGTTACGGTGCATGAACATCTTCCGGCTTGTCTCGCTGATGCTGCGGTCATTCATCAGAAATGTGAACAGGGTATCACGCAGGTTGCTGTTGTATGCGCGGTCATAGCGGGTCAGGGTCAGAATGGCCGGGTGACAGAGATACAGGATATCGTTTACCCCCATCTCCCTGGACGCGGCCTGTTCGCACAGACGGATGATGTAGTAAGGTGCATAGCGGTCAAAGCGCAGGCAGCGCAGCTCCTGTTCGTCGTCGAAGCGGATGGCATCGGCCGCGGGCCGAATGGGAAAACACAGGTGGAAGAGCACCCGGACACCCTGAAGACGCTGGGAAGGATTGGATACCATGGCATATGCATGATACTGCTGCAGCAGCGCGCAGAATGCCTCATTTTCCGTGATCGTGATGGGAGAGTCCGGCCTTTCATCGCTGCTCATGATGTAGATGCATTCGTCCAGCAAAGCTGTGTTGTCCAGCGGGAACATTGCCTGAATATCGTGAAACATGCGCCGGAATTCCTGCGGATAGATGGGGAGCGGCTGTCCGGTATCATCGATCGTACGGATGATGATGCCGCGCATAAACCGTTTCGGATGATTGGGCAGCTGCTTTAACTTTCGCTCCAGAACGTCCAGATCTTCCGGGGAATCGCCCAGAAACTGGGCAGCAAGTGACTGAAAGGTATCTTTGCCTGCCTGATACCAGTCATCCTCCAGCATGAGTTCGGCAGCAAGCGGAGCCATTACATACAGGATGTTTTCCAGCAGACTGGTTCGGTTGCTGGTGCAGGCGAGAAGATAGCCAAGCACAGTGTGGTTTCTGGTAACCGGGATCAGGGCGAATACATAGCCGTTTCTGCGCGGAGTGCTTACCACAGTATTTTGTTTGGAATGGTCCAGCTGGTCGATCAGAAGCTGGAATGGGAAATCCGGATTTTCCAGAAACTCCCGGGAACTGAAATTCAGAACGGCCGCATCACTTTCCTGGATGCTCCGGATCGCGGGACGCAGGTCGGAGGTCAGAAGGCAGATGGAAATCTCAAAATACCGGCTGGCAGTCTGAAGAAATGGTTTGATTCCCTTTCCGGCATTTCTGGTCAGTACATTTTTCCATTCATCGCAGTACAAAAGTCCCTGGGAAAGACGATTGTGCAGTGTGGTGAGCGGAAGCGTGGTGATGATCAGGATGACATTGCGTCTGGGGGCATTCTGAAGAGTTTCACTGGTCCCGGCAGAAATCAGAACACAGTTTTCCGCAACAGCGCCGCGGATGAGCATCCGCGCGATGTTTTCGGCGCTCCCGATGTAAAGAATCGAAGGATCGTCTGCGTTTTCTCCGTCCGCCAGATAGATTCCGCGCAGCTCGCGGAAGAGTTTGGGATATTCGAAGGGAGAACAGATGTAGGGTTTTAAGTCGCTGATGACCATAGGAAGGGTGATCATGGTACAATTCCTCTTTTCTTTTGAAAAAATATGTAAAATATATAAACACTATGTGCAGTTCAACCGTAGGATTCTGTGAAAGCACACAATATAATAAACGTATAAGGTCAGATTTTGTGAAAAAGGTGTCAGCGAATGGCTTGATTATAACATCAACTGTTCGGAATTGCAAATCAGGAGAAGGAGGAGTACCGATGGATGGAGCATTAACACTTCTTGCGACTGGGGATCTGGGACCGAACCGTGAAGATCCGGACAGCATCTTTGACGGGGTACGGGATGCGTTAAAACAGGGGGATCTGGTATTTGGCCAGCTGGAACCATGTCTGGCGCATACGGGAAGTCCGCTTCCCCAGAGCCGTCTTCCCATGCGCGGGGACCCGGCCGGAGCGGCAGCCATAGCAAAGGCAGGATTTGATGTCATCAGTTTTGCAACGAACCACTGTATGGACTGGGGCCGGGAAGCATTTTTTGAGACACTGGATGTAGTACGGAAAAATGGAATGGTCCCGATTGGCGCGGGAAAAAATCTTGCGGAAGCGTGTAAGCCATATATCGCCGAGGTAAATGGTGTAAAGATTGGTTTTCTTGCGTACTGCAGCATTCTGCCGCAGAATTATTTCGCGACAGCGGACAGGCCTGGATGCGCGCCATTGCGCGGACTGACGGTGTATGAGCAGATCGAGCATGACCAGCCCGGAACACCAGCACGGATTCATTCGTTTCCGCTGCAGGAGGATCTGGACCGGATCATGCAGCAGGTTGCGGATCTGAAAAAACAGGTGGACATTGTTGCGGTTTCCCTGCACTGGGGCATTCATTTTATCCCAGCAGTCATTGCGCAGTACCAGCGCATTGCCGGACACGCGATCATTGACGCGGGTGCGGATATCATTCTGGGGCACCACACCCACATCCTGAAGCCGGTAGAGATTTATAAGGGGAAAGCAATCATTTACAGTATGGCCAATTTTGCTCTGGAACCGCCGTTTATGTTCGCGGAGGATTTAGAGCAGTTCAACAAGTCTGAGCAGCATAAGGAAATCCAGAACCTGAATCCGGACTGGAAGAAAATGCCGTCAAAACCGATGCCGGCGGACAGTTACAAGAGCCTGCTTTTGAAGGTGCGGATCGAGGAAAAGAAGATCGCGAAGGTATCATTTATTCCGGTACAGCTGGACGATGATTCCAACCCGAGAACACTGACAGAAGCAGATCCGGAATTTTTGGAAATTGTGCGCTACATGGAGGAAATCACGAAAGACCAGGAGCTGGAAACAAAGTATGAGGTTTCAAACGGGGAAGTTTATGTTACTGTTCACGCGTGAACAGTAACAAGTTTATCTGATCCGAAAAAAATAACAGATGGAAAGGAAACAGAAACTATGTATGAGAGAATCGAACGGATAAAAAAACGTGTCATTGTAGACCATTATCCGATCTGTATTGAAAAATACCGTATTACAGCCGATGTGCTGGAGCATTCCAAGCATGATCCGGCCATGATCCAGCGGGGAAAAATGCTCAAAGCCTACGCAGAGCGGATGCCGATTGCAATCGCGGACGATGAGCTGATCGTCGGCCTTGGCGCATCGAAACCGATGGGACTGGAGATTGACCCGAACTACGGCATCTGGACGCAGGATGAGATTGACAGCCTGATTGAGGACGGCTACATTATGGATGAGCAGGACCAGAAAGACCTGCAGGAGTTAAACAAGCATCATGACCCGGCTACCCAGATCGGCATGCAGGGCGATATTTTCTACGAACAGGAAGATGAGCGGATCTTAAAGCTGTTAAAGGCAGGACTGGTGCTTCCGCCGTGGAAAGACAAATCCGAGGGACGCGGTGTAGGCGGCGGCTACGCGCAGAGCGGCCTTGGCCTTGGGCCGAGCCTGGTGCTTCTGTTAGTAGACTACACCAAGATCTTAAACAACGGTACTCTGGCGCTCATCGAGCAGGCAAAGAAATGCCAGGAAGAGCTTCGCTTTACCGATGCGGAATCCATCGACAAGTTCCGTTATTACCGCGCGGTAGTCATGGCATTTGAGGCAATCAACACCCTGGCAGACCGCTACTCCGCACTGGCATTTGAGATGGCAGAAAAAGAGACGGATCCGGTGCGCAAAGAAGAGTTAAAGACCATTGGAGAGACCTGCGCGTGGGTTCCGAGACATAAACCGAGAACTTTCCGCGAGGCAATCCAGTGCTTCTGGTTCCAGTTCTTAATGCTCAGCCCGAGTACCACACTTCCGGGCGGCCGTTTCGACCAGTATATGTATCCGTACTACAAGGCAGATCTCGAGGCCGGACGCATTACGAAAGAGGAGGCTATCGAGCTTCTCTGCTGCATGCGTTTAAAAGACATGGAATTAAACCGTACTTCCGGAAAGAACAACCGCAAGAAGAATGCTGGTTTCGCGAAGTGGCATAACTTCATCATTGGCGGCGTAAAATCGGATGGAACCGATGCAACCAATGATTTAAGCTACATGCTTCTGGATGCAGCGCTTATCACAAAGACTCCGCATCATACCATTACCCTGCGTGTGGCTCCGTCTACTCCAAAAGACCTGCTCTTAAAGGGCGTGGAGTGTATCAAGGCAGGACTCAGCATGCCGGCGTTTGTCAGCGATGAGAGTTATACCGAGTTCTTTACCATGCATGGCGTTTCCTTAGAGGATGCGAGAGACTTCGCCATCACTGGCTGTCTGGATGCAAACCTTCCGGGCAAGAGCCGTACGGGCCCGGTTCCGATGACGATTATGACTGTTATCTTCGATCTGTTCCGCCACAACGGCGTCAATGCAAAGAATGGCGAGCTGGCTGGTATCCAGACTGGGGACTTCACCCAGTTCAAAGATTTCGAGGAGCTTTTTGCTGCATGGGAGAAACAGTTCAAATACTGTGTAAGTATCGTAGGCGAGCGCAATAACGTAGAGCTGAAGGTAACTCAGGAAGTGCTTCCGGATCCGCTTAGAAGTGCGCTGATGTACAATGGTATTGAGAGCGGAAAAGATATCTGGTGCCGCCATGATATCCCATTCGATAACACCGCTTCTGTATGCACCATCGGCATGGTCAACGTGGGCGATTCCCTGGCAGCAATCAAGAAACTTTGCTTTGATGAAAAGAAATATACCCTGAAGGAACTTTATGATGCTCTGGAAGCAGACTGGGTTGGATACGAGGACATGAGAAAAGACTTCCTGGATGCGCCGAAGTTCGGCAACAACGATCCGTATGTCGATGAGATCGTGGCACGCTGTTACAAGATGTTCACTGACTTTGTCCCGACACTCCAGACCATCACCGGCGGAACCACCGTTCCGTGTGGCATTTCCATCACCAGCCATCAGCCGGGCGGCCTCTTGACCGGAGCAACGCCGGACGGCAGAAAAGCCGGCACCCTTCTGGCAGATGGAACCATGAGCCCGATGCAGGGCATGGATACCCACGGTCCGCTGGCAGTGCTGCAGTCTGCGATGAAAGTAGACCAGGATCCGTTCCAGGCAACTCTGCTGAACATGAAGTTCCATCCGTCTGCGTTAAAGAGCGAGAGCGATATGGAGAAACTGGCTTCCCTGATCCGCACCTACTTAACAAATGGCGGAAAGCATGTCCAGTTCAATGTAGTAGCAAAAGAGACCCTCATCGACGCAAAAGAGCATCCGGCAGATCACCGCGATCTCGTAGTCCGCATCGCAGGCTACAGCGCGTACTTTGTACAGCTGAATGAATCCATGCAGGAAGAGGTCATCAACCGCACCGAACATACTCTGTAAGATTTTAAATGGGAGGGGCAGTCGCAAGAATCAATTTTGCGATTGCCCCCGTTTTTAACGATTGGATTGGTTGGGTTTCGTGCACAATCTTAAAATTCTCCTCTGTGCTTCATGCACACATAATTTTCATTTTATGTGAAAAGATTGTCGAACATCGCACGGAAATGCTATAGTTAGGCTAATCGAAAACGACAAGACAAAGGGGGATTTGTTATGGCTTTGTGGCTGTGTATCATTGCAATCGTGATTTCCATTCTGGTTGGATGGAAATTCAAGCTGAATACCGGTATCATCGCAATGGGGTTTGCGTTTGTCATCGGTATCTGTGTGATGGGAATGAAGGCATCGGATGTCATTAACTTCTGGCCGACTACCATCGTATTTTACCTGTTATCCATTTCTCTGTTCTTTAACTACGCAACGGAGAATGGCACTATGAATGTGTTGGGACAGAAACTGCTCCACGCAATGGGCGGCAACGCGAAACTGGTTCCGTTCGCGATCGCGGCAGTATCCGCAATCGTTGGCGGCCTGGGCGCAGGCGCTTCCACTCCGGCTATTGTTGGCCCGTTCGCATTCGTTATGGCAGCAACCGCTGGTGTAAATCCGGTTCTGACCGCGATCGCGATCACCTTCGGAAACCTGATCGGATCCAACAACCCGTACAACGGCTACGGCGGAAGCATTTCCAAGAACCTGATCATTGCGAACAACATCGATGAGGTTATGACCATGGACTGGTCCTTAAAGATCTGGTTCAACTGCTGCATCATTACGCTGATCATCATTGTGATCTTCTATTTCGCGCTGAAAGGCCATAAGGCGGGCACCGTCAGCATGAAGGAAGCAGCACCGAAGTTCAATGAAGTTCAGAGCAAGACGTTCAGCATTCTGATCGTGGCATTCTTCTTAATGGTAGTACCGCCGATCTTAAACACCTGGATCAAAGGCGTTCCGGCATTAAAGACCTTAAACCAGCTCTGCCAGCCGCAGGTTATCATGATGCTTGGCGCTCTGCTGTGCGCAATCTTAAAGCTTGGCAATGAGAAAACCGTCATCCGCAAAATTCCGATCAGCACCATTGTGATGATCGTGGGTGTGTATTCCTTAATTAAGGTTGCTACCGAGGCAGGTCTGGTAGAGTTTATCTCCGGTGTACTCACCAGCAGCATCCCGAGAGCACTGGTTCCGGGCGCAATCGTACTGTTTGCAGCGTTCTTAAGCTTCTTCTCCAGCTCTACTTCTACCGTTATGCCGCTCATGTACCCGATGGTACCGGCACTGGCAGGCGGACTGGGACTGAATCCGATCGCGCTGTACACCTGCATATTCTTCGGCGGACTTGCAACTTCCTGTTCTCCGTTCTCAACCGGCGGCGCAGTTTGTATCGCGGCAAACCCGTATGAAGACCAGAAAGAACTTCTGTCCAACAAGATGATTATTATCGCGCTGATCATTCCGCTTATCACGATTGTTGCGGCAGAGGCTGGACTGTTTAATATCTTCGGAGCATAACTCAGAAGGGAAGATGATATGAAGGGACTTGACCTGGCAAGAAACTATTATTTGGAATATGGACGTGTTATGATTCAGGAGCAGTTTGGAACGTACGCGCCGCATATTACCGTGGGCTTGTGCGGGGAAGGTTCGGAATGCTTCGGATTTGATGATGAAATTTCAAAAGACCATGATTTCGGTCCGGCGTTTTGCATGTGGCTGGACCGGGAGGTCATGGACGAGATCGGGGAGCGCCTCATAGCAGAATATGAGGCACTCCCTGCCTTTTTTGAGGGAATGCCGGCGCGGCGCGATAACCGTCTGACCGGACACCGCATTGGCGTGTGGGAGACGGGAGAATTTTATCGTCATTTTCTGGGAGATCCGAATGGCCCGCAGACGCTGATGGCGTGGCTGAACCTGCCCGACAGCTATCTGGCGGTGGCAACGAACGGCGCGGTTTTTGAGACAGGAGAGGGCAGGTTCCTGGAAATCCGGAACCGCTTAAAACAGGGACACCCGGAGGATGTGCGCATCAAAAAGATGGCAGCGCGGGCGGCGAATATGTCGCAGGCGGGGCAGTATAACCTGCCGCGGTGTGTAAAGCGGGGGGAATACGTGGCAGCAGGACTTGCGCTTGCAGAGTTTGCGCGTCATGGAATGGTACTGATCTATCTGCTGAACCACCGTTATGCGCCGTTTTACAAGTGGATGCACCGGGGACTGGGAGAACTGGAAATCCTTGGAGAGACGAAGAACATGTTTGCGGAACTGATGGCCCCGCAGTTTGGCGGGATGACAGGCCAGGGGCAGATGGAAAATCTGGAAGAGACAGGCGGAGTGGTTTGCCAGAAATCGCAGAGTGTGCCTGGAAAACGTGTCATTCAGGAATTCTGGGAGCAGAAACAGGAAACGGTGGAAACCATCTGCCGCCTTATTTCGGAAGAATGGCAGCGGCAGGGGCTGATCCGCCATACCGATCCGTTTTTGCAGAACAGCCTCGATGAACTGATGAGGCAGATCCGGGATCCGCAGATCGCTGGGCTGCCGTGGCTGTACGGATAGCGGCAATACGCAGAAAGTGGTGATCCGGTGCAGTTTAGAAAGAACGTAGCTGTGAGGGGACTGAGCAGTTACGAAAGAACATAGATTACAGGAAACACAGAGACAGGAGAAGCATTGGATATGCAGCAGAAAACAGAAATAACAGAGCAGGAGCAGAATGTGGTGATCCAGGACATTGTCGCGAGGGAGTGGGCCATGTTTGACCGCGTGTCGAACGCGGGCGGCCGGGCGGGATGCCAGGATGACTGGGAGACCTTTGACATTATGCGGCGGAGCCAGTTTTCCATCTGGGACAGGGAGAGCCTGGAATCTTACAGGGAAGATCTGGAACAGGCGCAGCGGGAAGGCCGGAACCTTCTGACGGAAAAATACGGCTACATGATGCAGGATACATGTCCGGAAGAATATGAGCAGATCGCGGACCGGCTTCCGGTGCTTTCGGAAGAAAAGAGAATGCTGGTATCGGAACTGACAGCGCTGCAGACAAGGTGGATGGAACGGTTTCACAGGACACATCCGCTTTTTGGCGGAAGAGGCCGTGCCGTGAGAAAAACAGAAGCAGCTCCCGGGGAGGCCTCGATAGAAACCTACGCGATGGGGGAGCTGTCGACATATTCGGAAAAAACGCTCCGGTGTCTGAAAACCTGCCTGGAAGCACTGGAAAAGCAGGAAGACCACCCGGAGGCTTTCACCATGGATTATATGGCGCGCTGTTACGGCTATCAGTCCTCGGACGATGCGGAGCAGCGGCTTAAGCAGTCTTTGATCCAGTCAATGTAGGATTTTTCACGCATGATGGCGCCTTCCAGGACCATAAAATCTCCAAACTCGCGGGTTCCGATGGCCGGAGCCGTGTTATTGTGGTGCTCCAGCATCATCTCGGACAGGTGCTGTTCCTTCAGTACATGTTTCTGGAGCTGGTTTGTCAGATGAATCCGGAGCTCTTCCGGCGTCATGAAATCGGAAAAGTACATGCGCAGGCGGAATACATCTTTCGGGGTTGCCTCTAACGGCTCGTCTTTCATGAGCCATTCCTGAAGCTGGGCCTTTCCGGTCTCGGTGATGGAGTAGAGCTTTTTCTCCAGCTTTTCGCCCTGGATGATGACTTCGCAGGTGACGAGCCCTTCCTCCATAAGGCGGCTGAGCTCCGGATACACCTGGCTGTGCTTGGCGTACCAGAAGTTTGCAAGGTTGTTGCTGTTAAATTCCCGGGTGATATCGTAGCCGGTCATGGGCTCCCGGTTAATAAGTCCCAGAATGGCATATTTTAATGTTCGCATATGAACGATCCTCCTGTATGAGAAAATATCGGGCCTCTTTTGCGATGCCCCAACTGAAAACCAGCTTTTTCCGATAGAATGCAGCTGGATGAAAATCTGAACCTGTAATAATCAATATGTAAATTTTAACATAAAAATTCAAAATGAAAAACAACAAAATGATTTGTCATGTATATTTCACAAAAAGGAAGAATCGAAATCGTGGAATACGCTGAAAAAAATCAGACTTTACATGTATATATTTACATGTTCTTTAATACATGGTATAATACGTTAAGAAAATAACGTATTATCATTTGGTTGATCAGGAAGCCAATTGAAAGAGGAGGTATTTTTATTATGGCTAAGTTTATTACTGCGAAAGAAGCAGCACAGCTGATCCCGGACCACGCAACCATCGGTGTTGCAGGCATGGGCCTTTCCGGATGGCCGGAGGAGGTTGCCTGCGCGATCCGCGATAACTTCGCAGAGACCGGACATCCGTGCGACTTAAACTTAAAGCAGGCAAGTGCGCTTGGTGACTGGGGTTACGGCAACAAGTTCAACGGCTGGGACAGAAACCCGCTTCCGGAGCCGGATACTGAGCATGGAAACCGTGGTGTTACCCGTTTTGGTGAGGCAGGACCGGGACTCATCACCAAATGGACCAGCGCCCATATCGGAAGCGCATTCACACTTTGCGATCAGGCACGCCAGAATAAGATTGAGACTCACTGCCTGCCGCAGGGCGTCATCATCAACCTCTGGAGAGAGTGTGCCGCAGGCCGTCCGGGACTTATCACCAAGACCGGCCTTGGTACCTTCGTAGACCCGCGTGTGGAAGGCGGACGCATGAACGACTGTGAGACCACCGATGAGGTCGTAAAACTGGTGGAGTTTAACGGCGAAGAGTATCTGTTCTACCCGTCCTTCAAGTGTGACGTAGCTCTGCTGCGCGGAACCATCGCAGATGAAAACGGAAACATCTCCTTTGCGCATGAGAGCGTTGTAAATGAGGGCTTTGAGGTTGCGACCGCAGTCAAGAACAACGGCGGTATCGTTATTGTTCAGGTTGAGTACCTGGCAAAGAAAGATACCTTAAATCCAAAGGATGTCAAGATCCCGGGCAAGCTGGTAGATTATGTGGTACAGGCAAAAGACCCGAAATCCTGCTGGCAGGCTGAGGGTACTTACTGGGAGCCGTCCTACTCCGGACAGATCAAGATTCCGTTAGACAGCATTCAGCCGCTTCCGTTCGACGAGAGAAAGGTTGTCTGCAGACGCTGCGCTATGGAGTTAAGAAAGGGCGACCTGATCAACCTTGGCGTCGGCATGCCGGCTGATATCGCGAAAGTTGTAGCGGAGGAAGGCCTCATCGAGGATGTGACCATGAGTACCGAGAGCGGTATGGTCGGCGGTGTTCCGTCTGCACTGCCGAGTTTCGGAAGCGCATACAACCCGGAATCCATCCTGTCTCCTCACGAGATGTTTGACTTAATCAGCGGCGGCGGCCTGAACATGACCTGCCTTGGCATCGGCGAAGTCGATGGCGACGGAAACAACAACGTAAGCCGTATGGGCAAGCGCCTGACCGGACCTGGCGGATTCATCGATATCACTGCTGCAACTCCGAAAGTAATTTTTGCAGGAACTCTGATGGGCAAGGCAAAAGTGAAAGTCGGCGGCGGCAAGCTGGAAATCGTGGAAGAGGGCACCATCCAGAAGTTTGTGGAGAAGGTTGGACAGATTACTTTCGCAGGACAGTACGCACCGGACAACCAGGAAGTTCTGTATGTGACCGAGCGTGCCGTATTCCAGCTGATCGACCACAAGATGACCTTAATTGAGATCGCGCCTGGTATCGACCTGCAGAAAGATGTTCTGGATCACCTCGGATTTACTCCGGTCATCTCCCCGGATTTAAAAGAGATGGACCCGGGTATCTTTGAGGAACAGTGGGGCGGCCTGAAGGATTATCTGAAATAAATAGATGCATCCATAACAGAAAAGCGGAGCGCCGGTTTTATGCCGGAGGCTCCGCTTTTCGCATTATTCTTTCCTGTCTTTTTCTTTCTCCAGATTCCGCTTTAGCACCAGAATATCCTCATGGCAGTACTGGGTCATGTATTCGATGACGCGGCAGCTGAACAGAAGCCGCTCCCGCAGCATCGGGTCGTCGAGGCTGCTGTCGATGACTTCCTCGATTTTGTGCACCTTATTCAGCATGGTGTTGCGGTGGATGAAGAGCGCCTTGGCGGCTTCACTGGTATTGCGTTCGTGCATCAGGTAGACCTGCAGAATTTTTACCAGATTGGTGTTGTGTTTCTTGTCATAGAGGACAAGCGCAATCAGCTCATTGTTGCAGAGGTGGGCCAGGTTCCGGCTTCCCATTTTCTGCCGGGAAGACTCGGCTGCGAGTTCGATCATGTGGTAAATGCTGTAATCTTCGTAATAGTAAATGCGTTTTTCCGGATGCATTTTCTGGCCGAGCCGGAGTCCTTCGTGGGTCTGGTGATAGACCGGAGGCAGCGACATCAGAAACTCCGATGCGTTTCCGACACAGGCGTATCCGTGATAGCTTTCCAGAATTTTCATTACGGCGTCCTGATTGAACGAGAGACGGCTGCGGCGCTTCATTTTTCGGATAATGAGCAGGATTTCACCCTTGTATGTGGTGATGTTGCTGAACGGGAAAATGTATTCCAGCTGATTGATGATGTAGTTCCACGGAATTGTCTGGCCATGTCCGTCTTCGGAAGGGAATGCAATCAGCATCACATGGTAATAGCGCCTGGTTGCCAGTTTAATCTGTTTTAGGCGCTGCTGCAATTCCTCTTCGTTGGCAATGCGGCATTCAATCAGGTCCGCGGCCAGCGCGCCGAACTCGGCATTGCCGCCGTAGTCGGTATGCTTGTCACTGAGCATATATTCCGCGACATAGCGGGCGAGCAGTTCATTTAAATCGGAATAGCACTGGTTGGGTTTTTGACCGTTTAAAATGACGCAGAGTCTGGCGGCCAGTTCTCCGCGGTAGCGAATAAGGCGGACGATAGTGTAGTTATTGCTGTTCGCGGAGATGTACTCCGCAAATTCCCGTTCCTCCCCCCATTTTACAGCGGGCTGATGATGGATCGCCTGAATGGTGTCAAAGGACTGGTAACCATTTTCGCGAAGTTCGTCTGCGCTTGGATCGTGCGTGTCCGGGTCGTAGACGGCTGCGATATATTTATAGCCGGCATTGAGCAGCAGAATGGTTGCGTGCAGTTCCTGGTAGGCCTGTTCCAGAACCGCCTGAAGGCCGCCGTTGGTGTACACGATTTTTGCCAGTGCCGCATCCCATACACGAAATCGATGAAGATGTTCATGCACACAGTTGTAGAGTTCCAGGACCGGGAGCCGGGTCTCAATGAGTGTGACATAGTCTGGAAGTACAAGCTCGGGCGGAAGGGCACAGGAACCAGCGGAAATCAGGCAGAGGGCGCCGGAACCAGAAAAGGCAGATGTGCAGGATGTGGATTCGGTGGAATCTGCATCATCTGGTTCGGCTGCCAGATTCGTGAGAATTTCATGGATGACAGCGGTACTTCCAATATAGAGATATTCCGTAGAGAGTGGTATTTCCGGTCCAGTCAACAGCACAATGCCGCCGTCGGAAGCAAGTTCGCGCTTTCCGGAGTGGAATGAGAGAATAATGTCTTTGAGCCAGTCAGCCAGCATGGCCCGGGTGTATCTGCTCATAATGGGATTCCTTTCACAATACATAGTTGCTTACGTTACAGTATCCATACTAGGATGTAGCAGATGCAATGTCAAGGAAAGCGTGCAAACCTGTGCATCTGTTTGAAAAAAATGAATAAAAATGTGCACAGTGCACATGAATCGAGGGGAAAACGTGGGCGTCTTAGCTCTATTGCGTGCAGTATGCTCGTGATAAAATTAACATAACTTACAAAGTTCGACGATGTATCAAAAAGAAAAAAGAAAAAGGGGGATGACTCGTATGTTGACTGCTGTAGGTTTTTTGATGTTACTGATCATTGTAGTATTACTGCTGACCGGTAAAGTATCCTTGCCGCCGATTTTCGTTGTTGTTCCGGTTGTGGCCTGTCTGATCTGTGGATTTGGCCTTGCTGAGATCAATGATTTTATCGGTACTGGCTTAAAGAGTGTACTGAACACGGTAGCACTGTTTACATTCGCGGTTCTGTATTTCAGCATTCTGAATGATGTCGGAATGTTTGATGTAATCGTGAGCAAACTGATGCGCTATCTGGGCAATAAGGTTGAGGTTGTTATGTGGATCACCTGCCTGGTAGCTACCATTTCCCATCTGGATGGTTCTGGTGCAACCACCATGCTGGTAACCATTCCGATGATGCTTCCAATCTACAAGAAAATGAAGATTCGTCCGCAGGCCCTGCTTCTTTTGGCAGCGATCTGCTCCGGTTCCATGAACATGACTCCGTGGTGTTCTTCTGTATTACGTCTTACTTCCGCAACCGGCGGTGACGCGATGGAACTGTGGCGCTATGTTCTGCCGTTACAGGTTGTATGCCTGATCTTAAGCTATCTGGTTGTAATTCCGTTAGCAAAGCTGGAGCGCAAAAACGGCGCAGGCATGACTGCAGAAGAGTTCCAGGCATTAAAAGCAACCTTAAACCAGCCGGTTGAGACCAAAGTTTCCATGAAAGTCATTTACTTTGACATCATCCTGACCATAGCGATCCTGGTTGCAATGTTATCTGGTGTTGTAAAATCCAACCTTGGTTTCATGGTGGCACTTGCACTTGCTCTGGTTGTAAACTTCCCGAATCCGAGAGAGCAGACGAAGAAAGTAAAAGAGTTCGGCGGCACTGCCTTGAACATGATCATGATTATCTTCTCCATCGGCGTTCTGGTTGGTGTATTAAAAGACAGTGGTATGATGGATGGCATGGTTGCCCTGATTCTTGCAATCATTCCAGAGAGCCTGGGAAGCCATATTACCTGGATCATCAGTGCACTCAGCGTTCCGCTTTCCATGTTCCTTGGTTCCGATACCGTATATATGGCAGTGGCTCCGATCATGGCAAACGTGGTTACCGCGTATGGCTCTACCATGCTTCAGTTAAACGCAGCATTCCTGATCGGTGCGTGCCTGTCCGCAAACCTCTGCCTGGTTGGACCGACACCGTACCTGGCTCTGGGACTTGCAGATGTGGATATGCCGTCTAACTTAAAATACTGCTTCCCATGGGTATTTGGCATGAGCCTGATTGTTTCTGTGATCGCAGGTGTTATGGGAGTTATCCCGTTCTAAAAAGATAATGAGAGCAGCGAAGGGCAGGCAGATGTTTCATACCTGCTCCTTTGCGTTGAGTGGAAAAGAAAAACAGGAAAGGAAGTGACCTGCTTATGAGCATTCGTAAATGTGCGTTGGAGAGCAAGGCATTTACCGCTTTAAAAGAAGTATATGATCACCGTGACGCCCCGGCCGCAAAGTGGCGTGCCGAGGGAAAAAAGGTGGTCGGAAAATTAGGATTTGATGTTCCGGATGAACTCCTCATTGCGGCAGGCATGCTGCCGGTTCAGGTCTACGCAGATCCGGAGCGTTCGCTGGATGAGACGAACAAATATCTGGAGTACGCGTTTGAACCAGTGGTCCGTGCCCAGTTTGAAAAACTGATCGACGGAACTTACGGAGAGCAGCTGGATGCGCTGGCAATCTCCAACAGTACCGATGTGGTTATCCGTATCTTCTTATATTTAAGAGAGCTGCACCGGGTGGAGCCGGAGAAGAATCTTCCGCCGTTCGCGTTTATTGACTGGCTGTTTACCCGGACCAGCAGACATCAGGCACGGAATGAATTTGTAATCAATCTGTTCCGGAAACAAGTAGAAGAATGGGCAGGCCGCGAAGTAACCGATGAAGAGATCCGCGAAGCCGGAAAAATCTGCAACGAGAACCGCGCAGCTCTTCGGGAAATGGCAGAGCTTCGTCATGGCGAAGAAGTTCATATTTCCGGAAGTGAAGCAGCTGTGATCATTGGAGCAGGACTTTTCATGGAGCGTAAGGCCCACACCGAACTGGTGCGCCAGGTGACCGAGGACGCAAAGACCTGGCCGGTTCTGGAAGGACCGCGTGTCTTCTACACCGGAGCGGAGCAGGAAGATAGCAGCCTGTACGAGAAGATTGAGGCGCAGGGCATGGTGATCGTGGGAGAGGATACCAACTGGGGCGACCGCTGCTACAACCGCGATTACAATCCGGACTATCCGGCAACCCGCGCGCTGGTAGACCGCTACATGTTAAGAGAATTTTCCGCAAAGAAGGCATTTGTCTCCCAGCGCGTGGAAGCACTGGACCGCGAGGTGGACGAGGCAAGGGCAGAGGCTGTGATCTTCTACACCAATCTGTATGATGAGGTCGCAACCTGGGATATGCCGAACCAGAGAAAGAGTCTTTCCAGCCGCGGCATTGCATCCTGCATCTTTGGAAAAATGCTCTGGCCGGCCGCGAAAAATGAAGGTCTGGACGAACGGCTTGCAGCGTTCGCAAAAGAACTGAGAGAAGGAAAAGGAGGGGATCAGTGATGGCAGAAGAAAAGAAAGCAACCGGATCAAAATCCTCCGTTGTCAAAAAGCTGAAAGCAACCGCAGCGGCAGGTGCATACCAGAAGCAGTGGTTCTTTGATATGAAAGCCCGTGTAGAGCGCGAGGGCTGCGATTTCGCAATCCTGAACGCCGATGTTCCGATGGAAATCTTCCGGGCTATGGACATTCCGTTTGTTGTAAATCAGTGGTGGGCAGCCATCTGCGGCGCAAAACGCATGACCCGCAAATACGCCCAGCTGATGACAGATAATGGCTACCGCAACGATTTGAACAGTTACGATGCCCAGGCACTGGCAGAGAGCTTTGACCCGGATGACCACAAGCTGGATGAAGAAGGAAAGCCATTAGGACCGTGGGGCGGACTTCCGAAGCCGACCATCAGCATTACCCGCCTGACCGGTGACTGCCAGAGCAAGATTTTCGGTCTGATTGCCCAGAACTACGGAGCAGACCTGTATGTGATCGAAAATACCGTGGCAAGAAAAACACCGTTAAACTGGTATGAACTGACTGCGGACCGCTGGGAAGAATTGTATGATTCCGACCGCCTGGATGCGGCAGTGGAGGAGTTAAAGGCACTGATCAGCTATCTGGAACGCAAGACCGGAAAAATGATGGATATGAACAAGCTCAAACATGTCATGGATCTGATCAATGAGCAGGAAAGCTACTATAAGAAAATCCGCGATATGATCGCAGCGAGCCATCCGGTTCCGGTTGCCGTAGTCGATACCATTAATGCAGTCATGCAGGCGCAGTGGCAGCGCGGCACCGAGTGGGCGGTTGCGCACGCAAAGAGCCTGTATGAGGAAATCAAGGAGCTGATCGACAAGCGCGAGGCGGCCGTGCCGAACGAGAAATACCGCATGATGTGGCTGGGCCGCGGCATGTGGCAGGATTTCGGCTTCTACCAGAGATTTGAGGAGAAATACGGCGCAGTCTTCATGTGGTCTATGTACCTGGCCATGGGAGCAGATGCTTACATCCGCCATAACGATGAGAAAGACCCGCTCCGCGCGCTGGCAGCCCGCTTCATCGGAATGGAAGATTTCCTGCATATGCCGCCGTGGAACAGTGAGTGGTTTGTACAGCAGGCAAAGCAGAATGATATCGACGGTGTGGTATACATGATCCCGGAGAACGATATGCAGGCGGTTGAGGGAAGCTATTTTATCAAGAAACGCCTGGAAGAGGCCGGGTTCCCGGTTCTCGCGTTCCATGCAGATCCGGTTAACCCGCGCAAGTGGAATGCGGAGACCATGACGAATCTGGTGGACGAGTTCATTGAGAACCGCGTGATTCCGAAAAAAGAAGCAAAAGAAACAGCGAAATAAAAAACAGATCTGCCCGGTGAGGCTCATGCGGCAGCCCGGGCAGGCAAATAAGGAAAAGATGGAGGAATAAAATTATGGCATGTAAAGGACCGCTTTCTGGTTACCGTGTACTGGATATGACTCAGTTTGAGTCTGGAACTGTTTGTACCGAGACTCTGGCATGGCTCGGCGCAGAGGTATTAAAGGTGGAGCGCCCGGTTAAGGGTGAACTCGGACGTTATTCCCAGGCGAATCCGGGAGTTGATACCTATGGCTTCCTGGTAATGAACATGAACAAAAAATCCATCACCTGCAACGCCAAATCTCCGGAGGGCCTGCAGCTGTTAAAAGACCTGGTTGCAAAGAGTGATGTTATCGTAGAGAATATGGGACCGGGTTCCATGAATAATCTGGGCCTGACCTACGAGGCTTGTAAAGAAATCAACCCGAAGATTATTTACGCAAGCTTAAAGGGCTTCGCACAGGATGGCCCGTACAAAGATTATCCGGCATTCGACCCGATCGCGACCCACACCGGCGTTATGGTTTCCGCAACCGGACTTCCGGATCAGCCAATCAAGTGCGGTATCTCCGTAGCTGACTCCGGCACCGGTATCACCCTGGCTATGAGCATCATCGCAGCACTCTTACAGCGCGAGCGAGAGGGCATTGGACAACGTGTGGATGTTGCAATGCAGGATTTCATGATCGGCCTGTCCCGTTCCCAGTGGGAGCCGTACTACAACAACGGCAAAGTTCCGAACCGCCGTGTCGGCAACGGCATGCCGCTTGAGGATGTTGCTCCGTCTGATACTTATCCGTGTAAGCCGTTTGGCAAGAACGATTACGTACATATCTACTGCAGCCGCCATCCGGGCAGCAAGCAGTGGGACAACCTGTGTGATGTGATCGGACGTCCGGACTTAAAGCAGGATGTATGCCCGGAGATGGCAACCCCGCGCACCCGTTACGAGCACAGAGACATCTGCGACGGCGCGATCAAAGACTGGTTAAAGGATTATGATAAGTTCACCGCTATGGATATCCTCTGCAAGGCAGATATCCCGGCAGGCGCACTGCTTTCCGTAGATGATATTACCAACGACCCGCAGTACTACGAGCGCGGCATGATGGTGGAGATCGATCATCCGCAGCGCGGCAAAGTAAAACTGCCTGGTTTTGCTCCGAAGATGAGCGAGGTTAAGGTAGAATACGAGTGCAGTCCGGAACTTGGCGGCAGCAACGAGGAAGTTTATGGCGGCCTGCTGGGACTGTCCGAGGAGCAGCTTGCAGAATTAAAGGCAAAGAAAGTGATTTAGGCTTCGATACAGGAAAACGGGGAAGCAAACAGTATAAAACAGAAATATTGTGTTAGAAACATAACAGAAAAAGAAAACTGCCAGAAAGTGACATTAAAATTTTGTTAAAAATCGCTATATCAGTTTCGACATATCTATATTTACATAATTTTCCTGTTACGTTATAATGTTATTATATTATCAACAAGAAAAAAGGGAGAAAAACGTAACTATGAAGATGTTAATGAGAGTATTGTTGTACTGTGTCGGATTGTTGTTTATGGCGTTCGGCGTAGCTTTTTCGGTCAATTCCAACCTGGGCGTTTCCCCGGTCAATTCCCTGCCGTATGTCATTTCCCTGATCCTGAAGGTGGATCTGGGCCGCTGTATCATTGGCGTGTTTGTAGCATACATGGTTGTTCAGATTCTGATCAAACGCAGAGAGTATAAGTGGATCAACTTAACCCAGCTGATCTTTTCCACCATTTTCGGATACTTTGCTGATTTCGCGAAAGGCGTGATGCACGGCATCGTGATTCCGACCTACTTTGGCCAGCTTCTCATGATGGCCATCAGCATTGTGCTGGTAGCGCTCGGTGTTGCTATCTACATGGATGTAAAACTGGTCAACATGCCAATGGAGGGCATGACCCTTGCCATCAGCGACTGTTTTCCGAACATTGAGTTCCACAAGATCAAGATCATTGTGGACTGCTCTTCCGTAGCAATCGGCGTGGTGCTGTCCTTCCTGTTCATGCATGGACTGTTCGGTATCCGCGAGGGCACCGTATTAAGCGCCATCCTGGTAGGAAAGATCCTCCCGGTCATGAAGAAACGCGTCAGCCCGATTATTCAGAAACTGTGTTTCTAAAATAAAAATTTAGAATTAGAACCAATATAGGTCCGAAGCCGGTAATCCCGGCATACCGCTATGCAAAATATGGG
>CAKRRJ010000017.1 GCA_934394615.1 uncultured Lachnospiraceae bacterium | reverse complement strand
AATGAAGGCCGCCCCTATCAGGGCATTGACACAGTACAGGCTTAACATTCTCATCGAACCAGGTGGCGTGTAGAAATGAAGGCCGCCCCTATCAGGGCATTGACACAATCCATAATATTGTCAACAAAAAATTCCGTTCCAGTAGTAGAAATGAAGGCCGCCCCTATCAGGGCATTGACACTTTTTTATTGTATTTCGAAGCATTTGCTTTTACTTGGTAGAAATGAAGGCCGCCCCTATCAGGGCATTGACACAATATCACGAATCATTTCATCTATCTGTTTTTCAAGACCGTAGAAATGAAGGCCGCCCCTATCAGGGCATTGACACATCATCATGTTGTTATCATTAGTCTTCATAGTATTAATCGTAGAAATGAAGGCCGCCCCTATCAGGGCATTGACACTTTTTGTTTTATCGTCTGGTACGTTGACACTGTTATCAGTAGAAATGAAGGCCGCCCCTATCAGGGCATTGACACTGTCATTATCTTCTTTATCTAAAGGATAATGTAATCCAGGTAGAAATGAAGGTTGCCCCATTTAGGGCATTGACACATTATAATCCAAACATTTCACAGATAAATTTGTTCTTGTAGAAATGAAGGTTACTTATTGAAAGGTCAATAGTCTTTCTGGTTCAGGAAAACACAAAAAATAATCTTCTTGAGACACTTTTCTATTGGGTGAAAATGAAGTATACTAAAAGTGTCGAGGTGAGAATGAAAATATGAACAAACTGTGAACTCTCCAAAAACAGCTTTCAAAAATGTATTTTTCAGAATATTCAGAAAAACTTCTGCAAAAATGAGCCTGCAAAGCCTTTATTTATGCGGGTTCCAAGAGACAAGAGTAGAAATGAAGATTGCCCCTTTCAGGGCATTGACACATACTCGAACCCATATTCTTTTTTCAGTGATTCAAGGTAGTAGAAATGAAGATTGCCCCTTTCAGGGCATTGACACACATAGACCGTAAGGCTTTTTCTACCTCTTTTGAGACGTAGAAATGAAGATTGCCCCTTTCAGGGCATTGACACATTTTATTTGAACCATTTGTGCCAAATTCCAGGGCCGTAGAAATGAAGATTGCCCCTTTCAGGGCATTGACACAATTACCTCCTGCCTTTCGGCTTCTTTAGTAAAAGCAGTGTAGAAATGAAGATTGCCCCTTTCAGGGCATTGACACAAACTGGTTCTTCTTCATAGCGGTTGTGAATACACCGTAGAAATGAAGATTGCCCCTTTCAGGGCATTGACACAGAAAATATCAGAATCCAACCGTACATTCTGTAGAAATGAAGATTGCCCCTTTCAGGGCATTGACACAAAACATCTTTGTTCTACGGACAATACTTCTTCGTCAGTAGAAATGAAGATTGCCCCTTTCAGGGCATTGACACAACATTTGCGTTCCCAGGCAAAACGAAACAGACTTCCGTAGAAATGAAGATTGCCCCTTTCAGGGCATTGACACGTTTAACGCAGATACCGCGCCGCCCATTCTCAAGATCCGTAGAAATGAAGATTGCCCCTTTCAGGGCATTGACACAATATTCCATTACAACCTGGCCATTCTGATCCATGCTGTAGAAATGAAGATTGCCCCTATCAGGGCATTGACACAAAGGCAGACTGAAAGTAGTCTTGATGATAGTTTCCGTAGAAATGAAGATTGCCCCTTTCAGGGCATTGACACAGTTCCCAGTGCTGGACAGGATACAGGTGCGAGACGGGTAGAAATGAAGATTGCCCCTATCAGGGCATTACCCATGTTTTCCATCCCTTTTCATCTGTCCAAAAACAGTGAAACCATATTGCTAGAATAAACTCATCAACAAACGATACGGAGGAACAACATTATGGCGAAACTGACAAGACATGAGAAACATTCTATTGAGAAGAGTATGGCAGTGCCGGTGGAGCGCGGTCCTGTGTGGAACAGCCGTCCAACCGTCTTTGCAGATAAACGGCGTAGTGCTTCTCGCAGAAATGGAAAAATGGAATGCCTGAAGGCGCTTCGGGGAGGTGATATGAGATAATATTTTGATTTTTGGACTTATTAGGGACTTGTTTTTAAACCAGATTATGACAGATCAATTACTGGAAAATTCTTTCTTCTTTCATCGTTTAGGGTGGATGTATTTTCTTGTGTGTGGACACATATCAATGGCATAATTCTTTGCGTAATTCCATGTTAACAACAGAATAGTGCACCTGTGCAGACAGCGCAGAAAGGAGCATTACATGAAAAATGAGTTGAAAAAAGTCACTCAGGAATGGATGGAACTGGAGCGAAAAACATCGAAGCAAAGACAGGTTGCAGAACTGTTTTATGAAGAAAAGCTAATGTCTCTGGTTGTTGCAGAATTTACAAAGAGCAATAAAAATATGCTGCGGGAAAAGGTGGATTATCTGATCATTTCCGTGGGAGTTTCTTATGAACCGCTTGTACTCAGTATCAAACTGTTTGCGCCTAAGCGGATTTTATTTTTATACACAGAATTGACAGCGGAGACGCTGAATAAGGTTGTAAAGTACTGTGCTCTGGAGGCCGTTCAGTACGAAAAACATCAGGTACATGAAACTGATCCTATGGATATTTATCGTGAGATTAAGCAGGCCTATCTGTTATGGGGAAGACCGGAAAAGCTGTATATCGATTTTACCGGTGGGACAAAGGCAATGTCTGCAGCGGCAGCAATGGCAGCAGCTATGATTGATGTGCAGATGGTATATATCGGGACACAGCAGTATTTGTCAGATTTCAGAAAGCCATACCCTGGTTCAGAACGTTTGTATTATATTGAGAATCCGCTCACGGTATTTGGCGATTTGGAAGTGGAACGGGCAATGGTATTATTTGATAAAGCGAATTTTTCCGGTGCCAGAGAAAAACTTGAAATTTTAAAAGAAACGATTCCGGATCCACAGCTGCGTCAGCAGCTCAGTTTTATTTATCTGACGGCAGTTTTGTATGAATACTGGGATGCGTTGGATTTTCCGAATGCCTGGGAGGTAGCAAAAAAATTGAATCGTGAATTGGAGCGGGATTGCCGCCTGCATAAGACGTATGTGATGATGGATTATCGTCAGCAGTTGAGAAAGCAGGAAGAAATTCTGGAACATCTGAATGAGGTTTCAGAAATGATAAAGGACAAACGGCCTTTTGCGGTTTTACAAAAACGGACTTGCATGATTCCTCTGATGTTTACGATGTATTCCAATGCCTGCCTTCGAGAACAGCAGGAAAAATATGATATGGCAACACTGCTGCTGTATCGCCTTCTTGAAATGATTGAACAGAGGCGTCTGGCATTATATGGACTTTATGTTTCAAAGATGGATTATGGAAATATTAAGTTTCAGGCACCGGATCAGTCTATTTACAATGAACTGGAACCATCGAAAAAACGTGATTGGCTGAAAGAGGAAGTATATCAGATTAAATCGAAAATGTTTCGCAATGATGTGGGAAAATATCTGCCAGATCAGGTTTCCTTACTGGAAGGTTTTATGATTCTGTCTGCTCTTCATGATCCGATTATTGAAGTTCAGAATGGAAATCAGCTGGAAAAATTAAAGCGAATCCGTGCAATGGTATTTTTGAGAAATAACAGTATCTTTGCTCATGGCCTTGGGCCTGTTTCACAAACCGATTTTCTAAAATTCAAATTATTTGTATCTGAAATATTCCAGGAATTTTGTGTTATTGAAAATATTGATTTTCATGGACAGATGAAGGATATTACCTGGTTAAATCCGACCAGATCTGTGTATTATTCTAATCTGGGGGTGTGAGTGTGGCTGTTTTATATGTGAAAGAGCAGGGAAGCATTCTTCAGAAAAGAGGAGAAAGAATCTTAATATCAAAGGGTGGAAAAACACTGCTGGAAATGCCGGTTTATCATATTGACAGTGTTATGATTATTGGAAATATCCAGGTTACATCACAAGCACTGCAGGTGTTGCTTCAGAATGGAATAGATGTAACATACCTGACGTTTTCTGGAAAGTATCTGGGTCATACAGTGGCGGAAACGTCAAAGAATATTTTCTTGAGGCTGGCACAATATGAAACTTATCAGAATATGGAAAAGCGTCTCGAAATTGCAAAACAGATTGTGTGGAATAAGATGGAAAACCAGAAACAGGTGATAAAAAACTGGAGATGGGAGAGCGGAGATTCCGCCTGGAGAGAAGAGGCGGAACAAATTGAAAAATTGCAGCAGAAGATTGAGCATGCAGAAAGCACCAACAAGCTGATGGGACTTGAAGGAATGGCAAGCAATCTTTATTTTCGTGCATTTGGGAGAATGTTTAAGTGTGAGTTTACGTTTGATGGAAGAAACAGGAGACCGCCGCGGGACCCGATTAATGTTATGATTAGTCTTGGCTACACATTTCTGACCCAGGAAGTATCTAATGCATTGGAGGGAGAAGCATTTGAAATGTATCTGGGGTTTCTGCATGGAATCCGTTATGGAAGAAAGTCGCTGCCGCTGGATTTGGTGGAAGAATTCAGACAGCCGGTAGTGGACCGTATGACAGTACGTATGTTTAATAAACGGATGATTCAGAAATATGATTTTACATTTGAAGATGATGCGGTGATTTTAAATGAGGATGGATTTCGAAAGTTCTGTAAAGAGTTTGAGCGTTGGATGACAGATAAAAACTGTTCTGGTGAGGTGAAAACCTATCGTCAGATTATTCAGGAGCAGGCAGCGAAATTAAAGCGTGCGATTCAGGAGAAAGGGGTGTATGAGCCGTACCGCCTGGAAGAGAAAACTTCTATATTATCAGCTATGACATCAGTGTGAACCGGATCCGTGCAAAAATAGCAAATGAATTAAAAAATTATGGAAGGCGGGTCCAGTATAGTGTGTTTGAATGTGAATTGACGGAAAAGAGATTCCGGGAGCTTTATGGAAAACTCGCGAAGCTGCTTCAGCAGGCACAGCATTCAGTTGTACATGCAGATATGGAAGAGAAGTCGAAAGACAACACAGCGGATTTTGGAGCCAGCAGTAACAGTATCCGGGTTTACCGTTTGTGCAGGGGGTGTGTGGAACAAATCCGGATTATTGGAGTTGAAAAAACAAAAGCAGAAGATCAGGATATTATTATTATCTGAGGAGGGGCTTTATGGGAATATTTACAAAAGTAATCGACCAGCAGAAACTGACAGAAGCCTGGAACCGGGTAAAACGAAATAAGCCGGCAGCGGGAGTGGATGAAGTGAGTTGGGAGGATTTTGACGGAACATGCAAACAGAATATTCGTCAGCTGAATATAGAACTGGCAGGACATACTTATCAATCGCTTCCTGTGCGTCTGGTCTCTCTTTATAAAGGAGAAAAAGTAAGAACTGTCAGTTTATATACAATGCGGGATAAAGTAGTACAGCAATCGCTGGCATCAGAACTGGTGCGTCTGTACGATGGTTTTATGTCAGAAAGCACTTATGCATATCGTCCGGGAAGGGCAGCTCTGCAAGCTATTGAATATTTGGATAATGCTATTCGCAGTGGAAATTACAGATGGGCATTAAAGGCTGATATCCGCAGCTTTTTTGATCATATTATTCTGGAAAAACTCTACCAGATCCTTGGAGAACGGATACGGGAGAAGGATGTTATAGAACTGATTCGCCGGTGTTGCGAAGCGCCTTCCCTGGAAAAGGACGGAAGCCTCACTGCCAAAACATTGGGAGTTTATCAAGGAGCCGGAATAGCTCCGATTTTATCCAATATTTATCTGATGAAATTTGATCATGAGGTTCAGCAGCGTTGTCGGATCTATGTGCGATATTCTGATGATATTTTAATTTTGGGGCAGAATCGTGATGAGTTGGAAGAATTGCGGAAATTTATGATTTTGTATTTGGAATCGCTTGGGCTTCAACTGCATGAAAATAAGACTAAGATTTTGCCTTTGGAAGAAACGATAGAATTTCTTGGATATGCATTGGGAAAAGACGGAAAGCAGATTCCGGTAAAAGCAGAAAAAAATCTGGATACAAGTCTGGAAACCGTATTTTTAAATCGGAAGCTGACACTGGAAGAAAAATTGAAAAAAGGTTCGGAAATTTTAAATGGATGGGAGCAATATTATGATCAGAAGCGGCAGATTGGAAGTATTCAGGAATATGCGGTAGTGGTTTATATGATGCAGAATCATCTCCAGGGGAAAGTGGAGTTTCTGAAACAGACTAGACTGAAATTTGAGAATGTTTATCAGAGTATTTGTGTGTATCTGGTAAATTTCTGGAAAAAACAGCAGGCATTGGATCTGGCACTTCTGGAATATGAGCAGCTGTTTGGTTTATCCGGGCTGGACGGTAGCCAGAAGATGAAAAATGCGGAAACATTGCTTAGGGCATTTGATACACTGGTAGTGCAGGAACAGACAGAAGTATGGACGGAGCTAATGCAGGAATATTCGGATGCAGGAGCTTATAACCGTGCAGCAGCTGTTATGAAGCGGATTGAGACGCTTCAAAGCAAAAAAGACGATTCAGAGATTTGTCTGGAGACACAGGAAAGGGAAACATTGCAAGTTTATCCGGTGAAACTGACATCGGAATGGCTGGCAGCATTTTCTTCTTTATTTGTTGGACGTGAAGATGTTTATGGGGAGGAGCAACTTCTGAAAGGGAATAAACGTCAGGTGGTTCAGAAACTGGAACCGCTTACGGAGGATGTATTAAAGAATCACTTTTCAGGCAAAGAAACCATTGCAACCTATATTCAGCGAACCAATCAGACAGTAAAATATATGATTATAGATCTTGATATATCAAAAAGAATTTTGCTTGGGGGAGAAGAAACGGAACAGATCAGAAGATATCTTCCCAAGGCTGCAGCGCGGACTGTGGAGGTATTGAAATTTCTGGAGCAGATGGGATTGCGCGGATATGTGGAAAACAGCGGCTACAGAGGATATCATGTATGGGTATTTTTTACAGAGTGGATACCAGTCCGGTATGTTCTTATGATTGGAGGAATTCTGGAAGAAAAGCTTATGGATCAGGATGAAGATATTTCTGTAGAATTTTTTCCGAATAAAACACGGGTACGCGGAGGTACTCTGGGACAGAGTATAAAATTGCCTGGTGGATTGCATGTAAAGAGTGGAAAACGGTCCGGATTTTGCAATGAAAATTTTGAACCAATAGAGATGACATATGAATTTTTAACAGAGATCGCGAAATATACACCCATGGCGCTGAAACGGATTATTGGAACTGTATCTGGTACAGAAAAGCAGTCCAGAAAACACGAACTGAGCCAGACTCTGGAAGGGTATCCGGAATTACCTCAGAATGTGAAAGTTGTAGTGGAACGTTGCAACTTGGTCCGTTATTTGTGCCAGAAAGCTCAGGCAACGGGATATCTGTCTCATTTTGAGCGACTGACGGTTCTTTATGTATTTGGACATCTGGGAGAAGAAGGAAAGCTGTTTGTACATACTGTAATGGAGTTTACATTGAATTATCAGTATCATATTACGGAAAAATTTATCCAGAAACTTCCAGCAAAACCTGTCAGCTGTCTGAAGCTGCGCGACCAGTATAAGCAGATCACAGCAGAATATGGATGCAGCTGTAATTTTAACCGGACAAAAAACTGCTATCCGTCTCCGGTTTTACATGCACTGAAAACAAGCAGTGAGGTGTCTGGTGAGATTACGATTCCGACAAGTCGTACGCTCACGAAAGCAGGGGAAGAAAAAGTTGTTGAGGAACTGAATATTCATAAAAAGGTACAGGATCTTGCAGTGCGGATTGTAGAGATGAAAAAGCAGAAACGAGGCGTGGAAAAGGCAATCCTGAAAGTAGAGAACGAATTGGAGCAGATTTATGATCAGGCCGGGGTGGACTGTCTGGAAGTGGATATGGGACTTCTGGTACGAAGAAAGAAGGGGCAGGGATATGAATGGTTAATTGAAATATAAGTGGTTTTCCAAAGTGTACAAAAACAGTGAACAAGATATCCTATAATAACATCATCAAAAGAAAACAGTTTACAGCATGAAAGAAGGGATTATTATGAAAACACCGGTTTGTCTGAACCCGGATGAGATTTTCCATGTGCATACCTGTCGGTGCGGACATGCCGGGGAAGAACGGGAAGAGGCTTATGTTCAGGAGGCAATACGCCTTGGTGCGCAGCAGATCACGTTTACGGATCATGCGCCGTTTCCGGGAGATCAGTTCCACGGAAGAATGAAGCTTTGCGAACTGCCGGAGTATGAGGAGACATTGTGGAATCTGAAGGAAAAATACCGTGGCAGGATTCAAATCCGGGTGGGGCTGGAGATTGAATATTTGCCTGGTTATCAGCAATACTACGAGCAGTTGAAGGGGGATGAACGGATTGAATTTCTGATGCTTGGACAGCATTTTTACGAATTGCAGCAGGGCGTTTACAGCTTTTCCGCAAAAAATATGCCGGGCCGGGCAGATGGGATTCTGCGCGCAGAGATTGCAGGTGTGGAGAGTGGATATTTTTCCTGTGTGGCACATCCTGACCGAGGGTACCGCTATTTAAAGAGCGGTGAAAAGTCAGATGCGGCGCTGGCAAAGGAGCTGATCGCAGCTGCAAAAGCGCATCAGATCCCACTGGAAAGAAATATCAGTTCCATGGAGAAGAACTGGTTTTATCAGGAAAGGTTCTGGGATTTTTGCGATCAGGATTATCTGGTAGGGTTGGATGCTCATTCGGTGGCGGAAATGACAAAAAAATATCGTTATATGATATTTTTTGACAGATAATATAGGCGCAGAGATGGACTTTTGCGTGTATTGCATGGTATAATCGTGAAAAATATAGTAATTGTTTGGTAGGTCTGTGCACTTGCTGCACTGACCGTAAGAAAACATGGGCAAGCAGGCAAAAATCCCATTGCCGAAGGCAATTTCTAATGGATTTTTGCTCGTGACTGTGAAGGTACTGAACAGTTACAAAATGTATAAAAAATATGCGGGAGGACGATAAAATTCATGAGATATCTGATGATACTGGAAGTTTCTCAGAAACAGGCGTACATTTTTGAGAGTACGAAATTGAGAGAAAATGTGGAACGTTCCGAAGAGATCTGCCAGGTAACGGACCCGGAGTATTTTAAACTGGCGGCAGAGCGGAGCGGGCTGACGTTCGATGTGGAAGCAAATGTCGTGTATTCCGGCGGTGGTCATACGGTTCTGGAGTTTCCGGATAAGGAGTCGGCAGAAAAATTTGCCTATGCGGTATCAGCCAGAGTCCGCAGGGAGTTCCCGGAGCTGGAATACTTCATTAAGACTATGGAGTATGACGAGAGCGAAGATGTGGGACCGGGACTGAATCTGCTGCATCTGTCTCAGGCGCTGGAAAAGAAAAAATCCGTGCGCGCGGCATCGTTCCACCAGGGTTCCTTTGGCGTGGAAGAGAAGGACACAGAGCTTCGCCGTGCCAGAGTGATTTCGGAAAAGCCGGACCGCATCAAGGTTCCGAAGAAAAAAGAGTATGTACCCAGTGGCTATGAGATGACTTACAAATTGGAAAATCTGGGAGTGAGCAAGGATGATTCCAGTTTCGTAGCGATTGTGCACATCGATGGAAATGGCATGGGCAAGCGGGTAGAGGAACTGCGTAAGAAGATTCAGGATCTTCCGTGGGACGAGTATAAGAAGAATTTGAAACGCTTCAGCGATGCCATTGATTCCGATTTTAAAACTGCTTTCCGCGGCATGCTGGATGAGATTGCGGAACAGATTCCATATCTTCAGAAGCATGGGCTTGCTTTAAAGGAGCATTATTTCCCGGTGCGTAAGCTGATCCTGGCGGGCGATGATGTCTGCTTTGTGACAGAGGGAAGAATTGGCCTGGAGGCGGCACGCATTTTTATTGAGAAGCTGTCTGCCCTGGAGAATGCGGTAGACCATAAGCGTTACACCGCCTGCGCGGGTGTAGCCATTGTGCACCAGAAGTATCCGTTCTACAAGGCTTACGAACTGTCTGAGATGCTTTGCTCCAGCGCGAAGCGCTATCTGGCCTCCTTTGACGGTCAGGTGAAGGATGCAGGAACGAAGGGCTGTGCCATTGACTGGCATATTGAGTTTGGCGAGATCATTGATGATCTTTCTGATATGCGCCGGAAGTACGAGACAGCAGACGGCGGTACCATGGAGTTAAGACCGTACCTGATCAATGCGGAGAAGGAACTCTGGGAAAAGGAAAAGATCCGCCGCTACAGCGTCTTCTGCAAACTGGTAAATCTCCTGCAGAGTGAAAAAGAGGTTTACGCGAGAGGTAAGATCAAGGAACTGCGTGGCGTGTTAAAAGAGGGCGAGAAAGCAACCGAATACTATCTGAAATCTTCCCTGATGGATGTTCTGGACCTTGATCTGTTTGAGGACAGAGATATTCTGGAGCAGGTAAAACAGATTGGAAGCGGAACGCAGCTGGCGCGCCGGGCTTTCCTGGAGATTGATGGAAAGAAGCATTCTCTTTATTTTGACGCAGTGGAAATCCTGGATACTTTTATCGCTCTGGATGGGAAAGGAGATCAGGCATGAAGCTTTTCATAGAAATGACATTACAGTCGGATGCGGTGTTTGGCAACGGACTCAGCATGCCGGGTGGAGAAGATATTGCAACGCAGATGGATGACCAGGGATTCCCGTATCTGAAGGGAAATACCCTGAAGGGATTGTTCCGGGAAGAACTGATCAATTTGCTTGCCTGGAAGAAAGCAGAGCAGGAAAAAGAAAAGGAGGAAAAAGCAGAGAAAGAAAAAGAAGAGCAGGAAGAATTGAATCAGGAAAAAATTGACCGCATAGTCTGCACCCTTATGGGCGAGGGCGGATCGGAGCAGATCGATGAGAGCAGAAAGGTACGCTTCTCAGACCTGACGCTGCATCCGGAACTGAGAAAGGCTGTGGAGGAAGAAACTGCGGATGTTTCTGAGCACATTGCCATGTTTTCCTACACCCGTGATTTTACCAGCCTGGAGAACGGCATGGCAAAAGAGGGTTCCCTGCGCCAGTGCCGGTGTGTAAAGAGCGGCCTGCATTTTTACGGAACCTGTGTCTGCGACGCGCTGGACGAAACGCTGGTGAAAGAGGTTCTGGACCTTATAAAATGGGTCGGCACTATGAGAAACCGTGGTTTTGGCAAGGTAAGCATCTCTTATGGAGGGTCAGTATGAGCAGATATTTGAAAATCAGTTTAAAGAATCTGGATCCGCTGAGAATCGCGGATGACAGAACCAGCCAGCACGGACAGACCGGCACGCTGCGCTATATTCCGGGCAGTGCCCTGCGGGGATATGTCATGTCAGAACTGGCAAAAAACGAAGCGGAATTTGCGGCATGGAAAGCAGCATTTTTCAATGGCCAGGTGAAGGTTTTAAACGCGTATCTGACGGTTGGAGAAAAAGAACTGATTCCGTCGCTGAAGGGCTTTTATGAAGACAAAAAGGCCGAGGAAGGTGAAAAAGACATTGAAAATGTGCTGAAAAAAGAGGTATCTCCGGGATTTAAGCGTGCCTCTCTCGGCAGTTACTGCTATGTAGACGGAGACTGCATTCACTATATCAATCCAGAATGCAGTGAAGATATTAACATCAACAACGGACGTACGGTGGAAAAGAAGAATCCTGATGAGGATAACCGGAACATTTACCGGAGCCAGTACATCTGCAAGGACCAGAAATTTACCGGCTATGTGGTGCTGGCGGATGGTGTGGATTCAAAACTTGCAGATCGTGTAAAAAAACTGTTGAGCGGCACTGTACATGTAGGCAACCGGCGTTCCGGCGGATACGGAACCTGTGTGACTGCATGTGAGGAGATTAAGAACATTCCTTATGCAGCAGTGCGTACCCAGAAAGCAGGAACGGAATTTTATATGGTACTGTTATCAAATCTGGTTATGAGAAGTGAGATCGGCGAGCTGACCGGCCTGAATCTGGAGGAACTGGCAGAGCGCCTTGGCTGCAGAACGCTGGAACTGAAGCGCTGCGCAGCCTCTACCGCTCAGGTTTACGGCTATAACCGGATCTGGAAGGGAACCATTCCTTCTGCCAATATGTATGAGGCAGGAAGTGTATTCTGCTTTGTGGCAGATGCGGAAATTCCGGAAGAACGCTTCCGCCGGGTGGAGGCAGAGGGACTTGGCATCCGCACCCCAGAGGGATTTGGCCAGGTAGCATTTATGGCTGGATTTGGCGAGATCAGAAAAAAGTTGAAAATAGATAAAAAGGAAGAAGAGGAAAAAGCAAAGGCAAAGGCAGATAAAGAGGCCGATGCAAAGGCAGAAATCGCAGAGGTACCGTTTGGCTTTGAAGCACAGCTGGATGAGGACCGCCGCCTGGCTGCCTGCGGACTGCTGCAGCACCGGATTGAGCGCGGCATGGAGCGTTATGTGGTAGAACACGACGCGGAAGTGAAAGAAGTAAGCTCCAGCCAGTGGGGACAGCTTGCATCCATGTGTATTGTACTGCAGTACACGCCGGAGAAGGCGGAGCAGTATCTGGGCAGTTTCCTGTCGAATTCCCGGACAAAAGAAGAAAGCAGCAAGCGGCATGACGGAAAGCAGAAGAAGGATTCCTTCCACCGCTATATGGAACGGATGATTCAGACGGGGCTGCTGGAACTGCTTGGCATTAACCAGGAGAAGATTCTGGGCGTTCCGGTGGCTCAGCTGCTGGATCCGGATGAGCAGGTACGCTATAAGCTGCAGCTGATGGAGCGGCAGATCCGCTACGCAAACAGGGAGGGCAGAAGTCATGGCTGATAAATATGGAAGTTTATACAATCGTATTGTTTCATACCAGATCACGGCGGTGTGCAGGGAGCCGCTGCATGTTGGCGGAAACAGCGCAAGAAGCGGCGGTGTTCTGGTGCATCCGGTGAAACATGTTCCGTTTATCCAGGCTGCGGGAATTGCCGGAGCCATGCGGGATTATCTGGCAGGTGATAGTATGCAGGATAAACTGTTTGGAAAAAGCGCGGATGGAACCGATACTGGAAGCCGGGTACGCGTCAGCGATGCGTTCTTCAACGGAAAGGTAGTTTCCATGGAACTGCGTCCGCGGGTGAAGATCAACCGGGAGACCGGAACCTGCCAGAGTGTTCAGACAAAGGGCGCGGGAAACTGGTCCGGGCAGAAATTCGAGACGGAGTCTGTGGCAGCCGGTTCAGAATTTACATTTTCCCTGTATCTGTACGAGAAGGAAGATGAATATGAGACAGTGCTGGAGCAGATTCTTGGTGCGCTGCATGCGGGGAACATTCAGCTGGGCGGCCAGAAGAGCAATGGCTGCGGCTATATCCGTTTTCTTACCGTGGTAAAGACCGATTACGATATGACAAACGCACAAGACCGAAACCGCTGGAGCAAAGAGAGCAAAGAAGGAAGGTCTATCCTGGAAACACTGGAGAACCAGATGTCCACGCTGGATCAGCGGGTTCACTTTGAACTGGACGGCGAGATTGACAGTGCATTGCTGATCAAGGCCATTGCGGCACAGGATTATAATGAGGAAGCACAGTCCACAGAGCAGATGCGGAATGCGGACGGAAAGATTCTGGTTCCGGCCACCTCCATCAAAGGTGTTGTGCGCAGCCAGATGGAAAAGATCGCGAAATTTAAGGGACTTCCGGAGACTGAGCTGGAGCGGATCTTTGGCAGGAATGCGGAGGATGAGGAAAAGGGGTATCTTGGTTTTATCCATTTCTTTGACACGATCGTAGATGGCGCGGAGCGTCCGGTCCAGAAGCGGATCCACATTGATAAATTTACGGGCGGCGTCATGTATGGAGGACTGTTCAATGAAACACCGGTAGCCGGAAAACTTCAGATCCGGGTTGACCTGGAGAAGGAAGACAAACGGGCAGCAGGCCTGCTTCTTATGACCCTGCGTGACCTGGGACTTGGTATTTTACCGCTTGGCAGCGGAAGCAGCATTGGAAGAGGCTTTATGACCGGAACGGAGCTGCGGGTCAAAGATGGAACGGAGCTTGCCGCGAAGATCAATCTGCAGAGCCGGAAGATCGAGCAGGGAGCAGAGCTTATTGCGGAATATGTAAAAGCAGTTGTCTGAGATGAGGAGATTAGGTATGAAAACTTATAAACATCTGGAGGTTCGGGAGGTCCCGGCTGTGCTTTCGGAACTGGAGAAAAAAGCGGCGCAGTATCCCTATGTGATCGCCCATATGTACAGTGACATCCTGTGCGGTGACAGCGTGCATGAAAAGATCAACTGGGACGAGCTTGTGGAATTACGGGCATTTGGCGAGAAGGGTGAGCTGCATGTGTATGAACAGAACGGCGGCCTGAAAGCGGTGGAGATTCTGGAGCCAGAGGACTGCAAAGAAGATACGGTGGTGAAGCACTATGCTGTGCGTAAGGCAGTCCGCAGTTCGGAAAATCTCAATTATCTGGCCGTGAAGGAGTACCTGGAAGCAGATGAGGATGGACAGGCGGTTGTGGTTTACACAAGACCGTTCAGATTGGAGGCGAAGGCAGAATGAGTTATGTAGGAGCTCCGTATAACTTTGTACCGCTTGGAACAAAAGTCTACCGGAAAGACGGGATCACGAAGCATAATGAGATGACAGGACTGTCTGGTTATCTGGACTATCAGGTAACAGCCCAGACTCCGATTATGGTAGATGGCGGGGATGGACATTTTTACAAAGACAAACATGGAAAAGCAGCAATTCCGGGCAGTACCATGCGCGGCCTGGTGCGCAGCAATATGCAGGTGCTGAGCCAGTCCTCCATCGTAGATGATATCGCCAACGCGAAGCTGATGTACCGGTGTGTGGGCGGCAGCGCAGCGAATCTGAATAAAAAAGTGTACGATGAGACACTGGGATCCGCTTCGGTTGTTGTCGGAAAAGGACGGTTTTCTGTCTTGAAAAATGTGAAGGGCGGATATATCAGCTGTAAAAATGGCCGGTATTATATTATTCCGTCCAGTGTACAGACACTCCAGCGGGAACTGGGTGAGATGAACTACTATGTTTTAAGCGAGCGCCGGATCATTGAAGATCAATTTCGTGGTTTTGAGATGTTAAAGAAGAATCCGTGCGTGCTCCAGAACTCCAATACCAGACCGTTTGATAAAGAAGAAAACCGCGGACGTGTTCAGTATAAGGGACAGAAAAACTATAATTATAAACCTTATTATCAGACGGTATATTATCAGCCGAAAGGAACACGCAATATTTCCGCATTGTCAGAAAAGCCGCAGAATGGCTATAAGAAGGGAACACTCATCACAACCGGTTTCATGAACCAGAAAAAGGCATTCTATGTAATCCCGGAGATGGCAGAGGTCCCGGAGAGCGAATGGATTTCGATTTCCGTCCAGGATGTAGACAGCTTCAAGCGGGATTTTGAAGGCAGAAAAAATCAGCTTACTGTGGCAACCGGATATAATCTGGCTAAGATGCAGAAAGCGGAAAAAGAAAAGCTGAAAGAGGATGTGCTTCGTTTCTTCGGCCTGCCGGAAGAGGGAAAGGTGAAGCCGGTATTTTACATTGAGTTAGGCGGAAAGCTGTACTTTGGTTTTACCCCGCGCCTGCGCCTTTTTTACGATAAGGAAATTTATGACGGACTGTCAGACGAGCAGAAGGATAACAGCCTGGATTACTGTAAGGCGCTGTTTGGTTTCGCATCGGATACAGAAAGCTATCGTTCCAGACTCTCGTTCCAGGATGCATCTCTGGATACACTGGATTCCGAAAACGGAAAAGTCAATCTGGTGCTTGGCGAACCGAAACCGACCAGCTATCTGGACTATCTGATGGGGAAAGACGGCGCTCCGGCAGCGTATCGCGGAGAGTTTTCCTTAAGGGGCATGAAGCAGTACTGGCTCCATTCCGAAGCTGCGCGGCCTGATATGGGAAATAACAAAGAGGTCGGCTCTGAATTTTATCCGTATCCGGATGGAACCTCGTTTACCGGACGGATCCGCTTCACCAATCTCAGCGAGGAAGAGCTGGGTATGCTTTTATGGAGCCTGCTTCTGGAAAAGGAAAGCCAGCAGAATATCGGTAAGGGAAAACCGTACGGATACGGACGCGTGACAATTTCCCTGAAGGAACTCAATATTCTGAATGCAGATGCGCTTTACGGAGGCGATACCCTCTGCCTGGATCCGTATCAGGACCAGAAGGAGCACTGCGGCGAATATGTGGATAAGACGAAGAAAGACATGACACAGTTTCTCGGAAAAGATGTCATGGATTACCCGCCGGTACGGGATTTCCTCTGGATGAAGAATGCGGATGAAATTCCGGATAGCAGTAAAACACATTACATGAGTATCGAAGGACGCGGAAGCGATTATCAGGAGCGGACAAAGAATCAGATCCCGCTCGATACCATTGGTGTTGTCATGGGAAAGGAGAAGCGGAAAGCGCAGCCTTCCGGTAATCAGGGCGGCGGATACCGCGGAAATGGCGGCCAGAAAAACTCCGGTTACAGTGGAAACAAGCACTGGAACGGCCAGAAAAATTCCGGCAATGGCGGAAACAAAAACTGGAACAGCCAGAAGAAGTCCGGCCAGGGTAAAGATGGTGGAAGCCATGATTACAGCAGCGGAGGAAACGCTTCTACCTCTATGGGAAGTTTCTTCAAAGGAATGAAGTTTGACGAATAAAATTCCTGAATAAAAAACGGGCCGGGATCAAAACGGATCCCGGTCTTTTCGTTCTTTCAGTGACGCAATAATATGTTCCCTCAGGCTTAGGGGTTCCAGTACAATCGCGGAACTTCCAAAGCCGTAAATCCACGGGCGGAATTTACTGATGCCGTAGACGGTATCTTCATAATATAAAAATCCGTCTTTCTCGTACAGCTGGCCTTTCGTGCGGCAGGCCAGATCCCGTTTTACTTTTTCCCAAACATTTGCTTCGTTATAGAATTTGACTTTGACATGTTCCGGCTTTTCCAGAAAACAATTTCCCCAGACCTGAGGTGCCAGTTCTTCGATGAGGGATACATCTCCGGTTTCTGCTTCTTCCTGGCTGGGCCATAACCCGAGGATGCGGTCGAGGCGGTAAACCTGAATCTGTCCCTGATAAGTTGAGAGAATGCAGTACAGATTTTCGGTCTCGTCGTAAGAAATTTTCAGGGGCTGAAAAGAAAACTGGGAGATTTCGTTCCGGGCATTTTTATATTTGATACAAAGAGGCTGCTGTTCTTCGAATGCCTCTTCCACAAACTGCAGGCGTTCTGTTAATTCCCGGTAATTATGAATGGTGCGGTAACTGTCCTTGATCTGAAAGAAGTGGGAATTCGGGCGTTTCCGGCTTCCTTCGGAAGAAAGATCTTTCTGGATCGCTTCCAGTGCAATGGTTTCATCGTAAGTCAGTGCCAGATCAAATTCCGTATAGCAGGAATGGCTGATGAAAAGCGGAATCTGATCCAGTTCTCCGGATAAGAGTTTTTCGTCCAGTTCTGGCGAATACACGCCGCTTTCCAGATCCAGAAGAAGATCTTCCAGCGCGGAATATGCTTTGTTTTTGCGCGTCCGTTGTTCTTTTGGAAAAGGGGAGCTGGACGCATCGATGTCGAAGCAGATCATGTTTTCAATCATCTGCGCAGAGTCTTCCAGTTCTGGAATAGCCTGATATTTCACAATGATATTCGCGTTCCATTTCAGAATCTCAGAGAGATCTGCACGGATAACAGAAACAGGAATCTGGGTGGCGGTCTGCAGCTCGCAGATCGGCATTCCGGTGTAAAGACCTTCGCTGCAGCGGCTGGACAGCCAGCTGTAATAGGTCTGAAGGCGGACGTAAGGATTGGTGTAGTTATTCATGAGATTCCTCCTCGTATCTGGCTAAAGCCCGGTTTACGGAAAACTGCATTTTTTCTTTTAATTCCACAGGTGCGATTACATGGGCGCTCCGTCCAAACTGGCGGAGATAATTGGCAAAATCTCCAAGTCCCCGGATGGTGTCGGTGTATTCCAGCTGGTTCTCGTCCGGGTACATGGTTATGGAGGCCTGGCTGCGCTGCTGCTGCAGATACAGTACTTTTCGCTTTACATTTGCTACCAGGTCAAAGCGGACAACTACCTTCATCGGTTTTTCCAGAGAGACACTGAACATTTCTGAAAAGACGCGCTGATAAGAAGCGGAATGATAGCTGTTATTTGGATAAGAAGTATTTTCGGCGTGTGTGATCGTGCTTACATCAATGATGGAATCATAGTTTGCCGTGAGCTGTGGCTGCTCAGAAAATTCTTTGCCAAGCAGATAAAGTTTTGCTTTTTCGATGCTGTAAATGATCAGGCCAGTCTCAAAAAGAACCGTTAAAGGATTTCCCGAGCGGGTTGTATATTCCAGGCGGATCAGGTTTTCCGTGCAGCCGGTATCGGATATCTTTTTCATCCATTGTCCGATCTGGCTGAGCATTTCATGGTTCCGTCCATAAGTAAGATAGCTGGAATTGGATGAAGCTCCCAGGTTGTAGGAAGTCTCAATGACTTCCATTTTTTTAGCGATGGACTGGAGCTGGCCATGATAAGGGGAGCCTTCCGGAAGCGAGTTTAACTGATCCTGCAGCAGAAACAGGTCTTCGTCTGAAAAATGATGCAGGATTGGGATGGTGCGCCCGGTAGGCTGGCAGAAACCGTTTGGAGTAATGAGGATCTCATCCTCTGCTTCAAGTTCCTTTACCAGGGTATTGAAATAGGTATAGGCGATATCAATGGGAATTTTTTTCACATCAAATTCTGGTTTCTGTCCGGATGGAAAAATCAGAAAGCGGCTGGCCAGTGTTTTTGGGGTATATGGAGCAAGATGCAGCTGCTGGATGATGCTGTATTTGCGCAGGATCTTGGGACTCAGCCGAATGTAATGGTCGTTCACAGAAGGTGCATTTCCCTGGATGAGCGAGAAATAAACGGCACGGTTCTTTGTTTTCCGCTGAATGCAGAATCCTCGTTCTGTCAGACGGTCTATGTAGTTGTAAACACTCTGGCGGTTGCAGGAGATCAGGTCCTGGATTTCTTTTACAGATAATTCGTTTTGTTCATGAAATGCCTGAACCAGGTCTGCAAGTTTTTCCTCAACATCTTTCTTTTTCATAAGCAAAACCCTCTCGTACATTCATTTGTTTTGATACTGTGATTATAGCAGACATGGGAAAAAATGACATGTACAAATTCACTGAAACGTACAGGCCATAATAAAGATACGATTAATGTAAAACAGCATAGACGATAAGTGTCGATTTGTGCTATCATAAAGGCAAATGAGTCATAAATTATCTGAATTTAACAGGGGGTACGATGGAGGATGAAGAGACAGGCAAAACGAAGGTGGAAAACGACAGTTTTGTGTCTGGCAGCTGCTTTTATGACCATTCTGACCGGCATGTTTTCGATGGCTGCGGAGGAGCCGCCAAGGCGTGTGATCCATGTGGTTTACGATGATTCCGGGAGCATGATCGAGACAGGCGAGCAGGCGGTAGATACCTGGTGCCAAGCCAAGTATGCCATGGAAGTATTTGCGGCGCTGCTGGGAGAAAATGACACACTGGATGTTTATGCCATGAGCGATTATGAGGGCAGTACGCAGCCCGGACCGCGCCTGGAACTGAACGGGACAGATGGTCAGAATGCCAATGTGGCAAAGGTTCATGAAATGCTGACAAAAGCCGGCAACACTCCGTTTGACGCAGTGCGGAAAGCCTATGCCGATCTGGCCGGAGAACAGACCGATGAAAAGTGGCTGGTTGTCCTGACCGATGGTGAATTTCAGGGGATCGAGGATATTGACGGATATTTCAGGCAGAAGGCATCCGATGTGCGGGTGATGTTCCTCGGCATGGGACCGAATGCGCAGGGAATCTCAGAAGATGAAGATGCGGGAATTTATTTTGAACAGGCCCAGACAAGCAAACAGATCCTGGAGAAGATTACCGGAATCTGCACGCGGATCTTCAACAGTGACCGCCTGGAAGTCAATGTTTCAGCAAAAACACTTTCGTTTGATGTTCCGATGGCAGAACTGGTTGTTTTTGCCCAGGGAGCAAATGCGGACATTCAGAATATCACAGGAGAAGATGGAACGGTCTATGCGGCTTCCGGTGCGCCGGTAACGGTACAGTATTCGGAAAAAGCGGCAGAAAATAAGGAGAATGGTCTGGTTGACCGGAATTTAAAGGGATGTCTTCTGACGTTTAAAGACGATTTTCCGCAGGGAAGTTATCGGCTGAATGTGTCCGGGGCAGATACCATAGAGGTGTATTACAAGCCGAATGTGGAGGTTGCGGCGTACCTGGCCAATGCAGACGGGCAGGAAGTAACAGATCTGCGCAATTTAAAAGCGGGAGAGTATACACTGACGTTTGGACTTGTAAAGACCGGAACTGCAGAGAAAGTAAATCAGTCCGCATTGCTTGGAGAAGTGACCTACAGTGCAGTGGTAACGAATAACGGGGAAACGCAGGACAGAACCTATGCTTCCGGAGACCGGATCCAGCTGGAAGAGGGAAGCCTGGTGATCGATGTTGTTGCCCATTATCTGGAATACAATACGGTATCCACGCATCTGGATTATTCCATTTATACCGATAAAACGGTGGAGCTTTCCATTGAGAATAGTCCGGTATATCAGATTACAAAAGACGGACTTCAGGGTGAACAGCCAGTCCTGGTAAAAGCAACCATTGAGGGAAGAAATCCTTCTGCGGAGGAATGGGACATGATGACCATTCCGGAGGCAGTTTTTGCGGATGATGGAAAGCTGTTTGGGATGCCGGACGTAAAAAAGAGCAGCACAGTCGGCATATATGAAATTTATCCATCTCTTCTGAATGGAAAACCGGACAGCAGCCTTTATGGGGATTGTCCGTTTCTTGTGCGTTATGAGAGTAAGAATGGAGCATCTACCTGGTCCGGAAGTGTGGAGGGAATTCTGAAAACGGAAGATCAGCGAACCTGGTTCCAGAGATACCGGGATAAGATCCGGACCTATATAACATGGGGAATTGGCCTTGGATTTATTCTGGGGTATGTTCCGGGACTGAAACCGAGACTGCCGCGAAATCTGCAGAAGCGGCCGTATGTGGAGTGTACATCAGAAAATCCTCTGTTCCAGCCTCCGGCTGTGCGGGGACGCTTTAAAAAGAAACGGCTCTACAGTCTTTTACCGTATGTTGCGGAACGCGGAACCTTGCGGTTTGTTCCGCCTGGAACGCGCGGAGCTGCAGCGGCGGAGATCAGCGCTGCCAGGGATGGCGGTGTGTGGCTCACCAATCCGAAAACATTCGCGGGAAAAGAAACCATCACGTTCAATGGGATTCCGGTTCCGGAAAATACAAAAAAGCGGATGCGGATCAGTACAGGCGGCATGATCACCTGTAAGACCGATGAAATGACGTATACATGTTATCCAACACAAAAATAGAGAAAGATACGGGAGGAAAAGAATATGATTGCTCCGACATTGTTAGTTGGCCTGGGAGGCACAGGATCCAAGATTGTATGCAGGGTATCCAAACTGGTCAGTGAGGAACAGAGGGACCATCTGGGGTTTGCGGTGTTCGACACTGACATCAACGAGCTGAGAGATATTCAGCGGGCGAATCCGTTCATCAAGATCATTCAGACATCAACCAGGCTCTCAGTGGGCGAATACTTAAATATTGATACGCATGCCCGTGATACCTGGTTCCCGGTAAATGCGATCTTAAACAGCAAGACACTGACGGAGGGTGCCGGACAGGTACGCGCCATCTCAAGACTTGCGTTTGACACAGCAGTGCGTGCCGGAAAGATGGAACAGCTCCATGAGGCAATTCAGGAACTTTACAAAGTAGAAGAAGGTCAGTCGGAGCAGGCACTCCGTGTGATCATCGTAAGTTCTCTGGCTGGCGGTACTGGTTCCGGCCTGATTCTTCCGGTGGCGCTGTACATTAAAAACTATCTGGCAACCCATTTCCGCCAGAGTGCCAATATCACAAGAGGATTTTTCATCTTGCCGGAAGTCTTTGACGAGGTTATTCCGGGACAGGCAGAGCGCAGCAGCCTGAGGAGCAATGCCTACGCAACGCTTCGTGAGCTGGATGCTTTTCTGATGAAGGGGGATGACACGCTTCCTGCGCGTTACCGTGACTCGGTAAAAATGGAGTTCCCGCGTGCGGCATCTGCTGGTTACGAGGAATACAAGGTACGCCCGTACGATTTCTGCTTCCTGTTTGATGCCCAGAATGCGGAGGGAAGCAAGCTGAACTCCTTTAACCAGTATCTGGACCATGCCGCAAACTGCATTTATGCCCAGTCCATCGGACCGATGAACAAACGAAGCAACTCATCTGAGGACAACACGATCCGCCGCCTCTGCGAGGAGCGGGGCAGAAACCGTTACGCAGGCGCGGGATCTTCCATGCTTATTTATCCGGTGGAAGATGTAAAGAATTACATTGCGTTAAACTGGGCGCGGGAATGTGTTTCCAGCCAGTGGATGACCTTTGACCATACTTATAACGAACTGAGAAGAAGCCATGCGGCTATGCGTGCGCAGGGAATCAATGTTGCGGATGATGATCAGGGCAAGAATTACATTACGACGGTAGAGACATCAGCCAAGGATAAAAATCCGTTTGCCCGTGCAATCGTGGACTCCTGTACCGTATTCTCTGCGGACGGCATTACAAGACAGTCCGATAAATGGTCCGATTATGTGCGTGCGCTGGTTGCAAAGATCCAGGTGGATGAGTCTGCGGGCCAGCAGGATCTGGACGCGCAGAAACAGATAACCATAAACAGCATCAGCCGGATCGAGGGCGGAGAGGAGTCCTGGGTGCTGCTCCAGGAGGCATACCGGGAACTGGACAAGTACCGTGCCATGATCGTGCGGCGCAGCGAGGACGCGGCCCAGACTATTGCGTATACCATGTTTAAGGCTCCGAACGCCAATGTGACCGTGGACAAGGCATCCCATCGCCTGGAGACTTATCTGCGCAATGCAGAGGGCAGCTTTATCCATCCGAATGCGGTGCGGTATTTCCTGTACAAGACCCAGGACCTGTTAAAGAGCTACAAGATCAAAATCGATTCCAGAAAGCATGAGGCAGAGCAGTATTTTGAACATTTTGCCCAGATTTTTGATGATCCGAAGACGGAAGACGTTGTGGAGACCGTGGAGGACCTGGCCGACAGAAAGGTAAGCGCACTGAATAAGCTGAGAAACAAACTGAGTCCGGACCAGCAGACCATCAGGGATTCCTATAATGTATACCTGAATAAGGCCAATGAATACCGGGTCAACTCGGTTCTGGCAGAAGTCCTGAATGAGGCAATCGATTATGTCCGCAATTTAAGTGATGCGTTCCAGAGTTTTTATGCGTCCTTTGATGCCCGGATCGCGCAGATCGATCGCCGTATTGTCAGCATTGCGAAAAAATACGAGCATTCCAAGGGAACCACAGCGCGTTATGTGTGTGCTTCCGCAGTCTGCTTAAATGCCATGGCGGATGAATACCGCTATGCGGGAGGCGCAGTTTCCATTGATACCCGTCTGGCAGAAGATATTTACAGCCGTGTACGCCGTTATGCTATGCTGGAGAAACGCCCGCAGGATGGCAGTTACTTTGATGAGATTTTTGAGAGCGGTATTCTGGGATATTTCCGTGCCTCCCTGATGGAAGTTTACGGAGCGAATATTGACATGGATATTATCCAGGCGCTGGAAGAGGAGGCAAAGTATGAAGGCGGACTTTACAATTCTGCGGATGTTATGCAGTATGTTAAGAAAGTGATCCGCTCTACCCGCGCGCTTTCCTGCCCGTTTATCGAAAAACCGTTAGGAGAGGAAAAGCAGCCGATCTATGCCTGCGCTTTCAATACCGAGCTGGATCCGCATGACAGTTCCATGCGTTCTGAGATCATCGGAAAAGAATTAAAGAATGCGGGAGGCGTGGAGGATGATGATATCGTCAAGAACATGATCCTGTTCTATCAGTCTTTCTACGGCCTGCGTGCCAATGACTTGAGCAAGTTTGCGCCGCCGGAGTATTCCGTGACCTCTTCCCGCGACGGAGGTGTCTACTATAAAGCATATTTTGAACTTATTAAGATGATCCATCCGGAGCCACATCTGAGCAAGGCAGTGACACCGCATATTGACCGCTGGTGGCATGTCATTACCAAGATGCCGGATCTGGATGAAAAGAACCAGGAACTGCAGGAGCAGAGAATTTACGCGGCATTTTTCTGGGGCATGCTGTGTGACTATGTTAATATGTATGATGTAGGGGCAGACCAGAGAGCTTACCGCCTGCAGGTGGACGAACTGGATATGAGCAATGTTTCTGATGTGCTGATCGTTTCCAATGGCACACCATGCGACCGGCTGTACGAGGTATTGGATGCCTTTTCCATTTATCCGGAGCTGGTAAACCGGGTGCTGGAAAAAACGGAAGACCGAACCACGGAAGAAGTCAATATGGATCTTTCTCTTGAGAATGGCCTTCTGATGTCAAATCTGGATGAGTTCCGGATTAAGGAGTATCCGCTGGGCGAGGACAACTGCGTCAGAAGTGTCTTTGACATCCCGTACCTGATGAAGAAATCGACCAAATCCGAGGCTTACTATGAAGACAGGGTACTCCAGATCTTAAAGTCTGAGATTTCTGAGATCCGCAAATATCTGTCACGCTTCTGCTCAGCGAAAGAACTGCCGGAGACAATGGGAGAGATTCTGCGCCAGCAGTTTGCCCGTTATCTGGCAGATATGGAGATGGAAGCAAAAAATGCAAAGAATCTCTATCAGGATTATCTGTTCAGCAGAACCTGCAGTATCATTGCGGAGGCGTTTGAGAAGCTTGGCCTGAGTACGGATGCGAAAGAAGTGCGCAGAAAGGCAAAGGAACTGAGCAGGTGATCGTGCGCGGGAAGGGGAAGGTGGTGAAATCATGTATTCGGTTCTGTTCCAGAGTCAGAGAACAATGGAATTTTATGAGCCATTTCGTCCCATCTTTATGCCGCTCATCCGAAGCGGCGGGATGGGCATATGCCAGTGGATGGAAGCCGGAACGACCGTGGATACCGTGATTCCCGGAATTTATGATCTTGTCAGCGATAAGGAAGAATGGCGTGCGGTGATCATGTGCATGAATGAGCCGGAAGATCAGAAAGCATTTCCATCCAGACCGGAGAATCCCTATGACTTTATCGAGAACAGTTCGCCGGAACCGGTCACAAAAGAAAGCCGGATCCCGCTGGTACGACTGACACAGATGCTGGGAGGGGTTCCGGCACCGGCCATGCATTTTTTGCCGCAGCTTGTTCAGGAAAAAGACAAACAGAGCAGGATGATCTATATGCCGAATGTGCGGGAGGAGGACCAGAGGGCTTACGAGGAGTTAAAAAAGAAATATCATTTTCATGGAAAGCTTCCAAGTGAGATTATTCTGGTCTGTCCGCGCGACCGGCAGGAAACGCATGGGGAAAATATCGAGGAAGTATGGAAAGACCGGATCACGGCAGATACATCGGATTTCTGGAGGCGGAACGGCTATCCGGCCAGATGCCGCTTTACCGTGTTTGATATTACGGGAGAAGGCGATGTGCGGAAAACGGAGGAGTTGTTCAATCTCTGGATGACGGTTATGCTCCTGGCTTCCAATGACATTGATCCGAGCACGCTTCAGGCCTACCGTCTTTACCGGATTGCTGTGGAATTTGACCACAAAAAGATGGAGGCATCCTTTCAGGAAGCAGCAGGACGTGTTCAGCGCGCACGCCGGTCTATTGAAAAGAGCATACGGAGAGAGCTGGAGAAGCGGCTCGGGGAGGATGCCGCGCTGCCGGATTACGAGCTGAAAGCGCCGGTTGTCCTGAAACTGCCGGAACGAAATCAGATTTTTTCAGAGCGAGGAAGATTTGGGCTGACAGCAAAGAACCAGGCTGTGGATCTGGAAATCCTGCGCGATATGAAAGATCAGGCAGAGAAAGGCCTGGACGGACTTGGAAACTGCGCAGAGCGGGCCCTGAACCAGACCGTGCAGCGGATCCGCCAGTGCCGGGAATATCAGGAGGAAGAAGTGTATCCTCTGAATCCATATCAGCTGGAAGATATGGAAGAGAAACTGGAACGGGAATATAGGAACATTTTTGAGCTGAGAAAGGAACTTCCGGGACTTCGGGAAAACAGCAGGGAGGAACTGGAAAGGCTGGGTAGAAATATCCGGGAGGTATTGGCAGAAAGAACTACGCGGAATCAGGCGGCAGGCGCGCTGGCGGCAGTATCTGCCTTATTTGCGTTATCGGTGAGTCCGGCTGTGATTGCAGGCCTTCGCGCAGGGAGCGTGTCTGTTCTGACAGCATGTGGTTTTGTGGATGTCGGAATTGCAGCGTTTGCAGGAGCTGAGTTTTTGTGTCTTTTGTCCCAAAAGGCGAAACTTCAGCTCACCGTTCATGCGTTCCACCGTTTTATGAACAGTGCGGCGACTGCTGTGGCAGAGGATGGCCAGTTATTTTCCCGCTATTTAAGCGAAATTGCATCTTATATGCATGGAAGTTCGTTCTTATCGGTTCTGAGGCGCAGAGAGTCCGCCGGGGAGGAGGAGTTTTCTGACAGAAAGCTTCACATTGCGGCGCTGAGTGCGTTCTACTCAAATCTGAAGGAATGGTGCAGGGCTTATCATCTTCAGCTGTATTTTGACTCTGCGGCAATGGGAGAAGAGCTGACTGTCGATACAGAGCTTCCTCCGGAGATGAATCCTATGTACACGTTTGCGTCAGAAGAAAAGTATCTGGCTGAGGTGAATAATACAGGGGATACCATCGAAGCGCCCTTTGATTTTATCCGGAAATTGAAAATTATCAGAGAGGAACTGAGTGATGATACAAAGTAATATGATCCGGCTGGCAGCAATGGCTGCGGCAGCTGTTTTGTTTCTGGCAGTTCTCCAGAACACGATCAATTTAAAGAAAATCCACCGGGGAAGACAGATCCTGCTTCCGGCAGCGGCTGTGGCCTATGCTGTCTGCGGGGCTGTGATACTGTATCTGAAATCAGGCCGTCTGATGGCGTTTCTCGGAATGGAGGCAGAACTTGCCGGCATCAGGGCAGCTGTGATAAATCTGCTCCTTGCGGCAGGCTTCCTTCCTGTCAAAGCGGCGCTCTGTCCGGTTGTTTCCTGCAGCTGGAAAAATGATCATCTGATGGAACTTACGTCTTCTGCTTTTTATGAGTACGATGAAACAAGCGGGAGCTGGTTCCTGAAAAAAGAATGGTCCGGCCTGCGTCAAATTGTAAAGGCATTTTTCTGGTGTTCCGTTCTGCTTGGAGCAGCCATGCTGTTTCTTTCGGTTATGGCAGGGAACAGGGAAGCATTTGGAGCAGTATGTTTTCCGTGCGCGGCCATGCTTATTCTTGGAGAGATCCTTGGTTTCCTGGACGGCCAGACACGGGATGAGTTTTCCCATTCCGTATCCGGAGAAGGAACCGATTTCCGGAGAATCAGCAATTATCACCGGATCCGGGAAATCTACGAAAAGCTCTTTCCGAAACAGTTCCTTTCTTCTCATTCCGGCTGCGAGTATACCGCCAGTCAGGGAGCAGAGGCTGTTTTAAAGAACATGGAGGAGGGAGACAAGACAGACCGGAAAACAGCTGCCTTTTTCCGCACATATGACCGGAAGACAGCGTTTGATCCGGACTGCATCCAGGCGGCGGACCGGCTCATGCATGGAGAAAATGTGGTATTTTTCCAGCCATTTTACCGGGACCTGGAGGAATATCTGACGCTTCCGCTTCTGGATACGCTTTTGCGTGGGAAGAACTGCCTGGTGATCGCGGGGAGAACTTCCAGTAGCCGTGATGCCGAGGTATGGATCACGGAGCTTCTGCGTGCTTATACCCGTTTAAAGTCAATGTGGCGGGTGGCAGGACTGGAAAAGGAAGCAGCCGACTGTGAAGTTGGGATTCTTGATTTTACCAGAATGTACGATACGGAACTGCTGGCAGCCAACCGGAAGTTTCTGAGTGAGACCGGATTTGTGCTGATGCTGGAACCTTCGGTAATGCTCAATACAGGGCAGATTGGAATCAGCCTGTTGGCGGAAGTAATGAATCAGAACGGAAAGAAGCCGGTCTACTGTATCTGTGACCTCCGGACGGATGGTCTGGTCGATACCATATCGCATCTGCTCCAGACAGAGTTTGTTCATGTGTCGGCGATGCCGGTACCGCGCTGTATTTATACCGGAATGACCTGGAATGCGAACGGTGATTATATCCGGCAGCGTCTGTTTGACCGGGAAACCCGTTTCCTTGGAAACGGAATCGAGCTTGCGGCAGTGGCTGTCCGGAATAAGATTCCGCAGGTGGTCTGGTACAGTGAGACGAAAGCACCGCTCAGGGATATCCGCTGGATTGCCGGGCAGTATTATGCTGCCATCAGCAGGTACATGAATCTGCCGGTGCAGCAGAAGAGCCTGGATGAAAAAGTGCGGTTTATTTCCGGTCTCTGGTCCACAAAGTCAGAAAAAGAACAGTTTGTAATCGCGGAAGATGAATTTTCCAATATGTTCAGCACCATGCGCACATTCCTTTCCCGGGGAAAAGAACAGTCTTTTGTAAATATTCTTTCGGAAAACTATATGCTGCGCGACTACATGCGCTTTAACCAGCAGATGTTTCTGACCGATCCGGAGGCTGTACCGTCGCTTGCGCCGGATTACGCGAAAACGGACCGGAACGTTCTGATCAAGCTGATTCTGATGATGGCAGTGGCTCCCGTGCCGGAGCAGAAAATCCGGGAAGAGCTGGAACTGGCAGGGTGCAGTACCGGAGATATTCTTGCAGCACTTTCCGAACTTCTTGCAAGATATACCAGTGCCGATGATTCTGTTTTTACGATCCGGACTGCGCCGGGCAGCAGAAGCAGACGTCCATCCAGTGAGTACAGCATTCAGAAGGAAGATTTTGACCGGTATTTCCGGGCATCTCTGAAAAATGCGTATTTCGTTGTAGAAGATGAGCAGCGGGAAAAAGACTATGTGGACGCGAAACTTTTCGGTCACATCACACAGGTTCTTCTTCCGGGTCAGTTTGTGGTTTACGATGGAAAATATTATGAAGTGCGGGAAGTATCTCCGGAGTATGGAATTGTTCTGCGGAGAGCATCTGATCTGTACAGTGGACGCAGATATTACCGCCAGGTGAGAACATATCATCTGCAAAAGCCGGAAAAGAGTGAGATGATCAGCAGCAGAAAGGCTATGGGCCTGAAGCTGATGACAGCTTACTGCAGCTTCTCCGTCGAAACCAGGGGGTATCTGGATATGCAGGATCTTAACGATCTGCAGACAGCAAAGTTTGTTGATTTTAAAGATGATCCGGAGGCTTCCAATTACAGCCGGAGTTACCGCAATAAGAGAATCCTTTGCCTGGAACTTCCGGGCATGGATGAAGACATGCGTTATACGGCATCGCTGCTTTTGTCTGAGCTTTTCCGTTCTGTCTTTCCGGGTGGATGGCCATATCTGGCTGTTCTGGCAAAGAAGCCGGAATCTATGGAAGAACAGTGGAATCATCTGACTTACGATCTTGATGGGGAAAACCTGAATGAGGAAATTTACATTGTGGAGGACAGCGAGCTGGATCTTGGCCTTTTAGACAGCGTGATCCGGAATCTGCCGCGTATGTTTGAAATTCTGGATGATCTTATTTCCTGGCATCTGGAAAAGCTTCAGGAACAGGATCAGGAACAGCCGGCACCGGTTATGGTGCGGGCACGGGAACAGCCGGAACGGAAAACAGAGAAACCACGTTTTTGGGAGCGGATCCTTTCTGCAATTTTCAGAAAGAAAAAGAACACACCGGAAAATGTGCCGGTCAAAGCGCCAGAACCCATCCCGGCTCCGGTTTCTGCGAAACCAGAAGAACGGTCAGAGAAAAGCCGCTATCAGAAAGAACATTTTTTCCTGTTTGGGTTTGAACAGTCCAATGCGCATTTAAAACTGGAAGAAACAGGAGCATATTTCCGAAATTGCGGATATGGCAGCAATCCGCTGACACGCGCAAGAAAGAGAGAAAATCTTGACGCACATACATACGACCTTCAGGCGGTGAATACCTGCGATTTCTGCGGCCTTCCGCTTACCGATGTGAGCTACGAACGCCTTACGGATGGACGAATCCGCTGCAACGACTGTGCATCCAGCGCAGTAGAAACAGCCGAAGAGTTTAAAGATATTTTCTATCGCTCACTGAATATGATGGAGATTCTGTACGGAGCGAAGATTCATGCGCCGGTGCAGGTCCGTGTCGCAGATGCGGCAGAAGTAGCAAAACGGTCAGGTATGGTATTCCGGCCTGGAACCCATTTTGCGGCCCGGGTAGTGGGATTCGCACAGAGAAAGAACGGAACGTACAGCATTGTGGTGGAAAATGGAAGTCCGAGACTGGCAGCAATTGATACAATGGTCCATGAGCTGACTCATATCTGGCAGTATCTGAACTGGAAAGACCGGGATGTCGCACAGAATTTTAAAATGGGAAGAAAGTCTTATACAGCGGCCGCAAGGGATATTTTATATGAGGGAATGGCAATCTGGGCGGCTGTCCAGTATCTGTATCAGATCGGCGAAACGTATTACGCTTCCTGTCTGGAACAGACGGTGCGGGCACAGAATGATGCAAGAGGCGCCGGATTCCGCCTGTATGAGGCTCAGTATCCTCTGGTAAAAGATATGACGGCACTTCGTTACACTCCGTTTGCATCATTTCCGCCATTGGACCCAGAGCAGGTGAAACAGGAAGTGCTGAAGCTTTACCAAAACACAGAAACATGATAAATACGCCGGGATTGGACAAGGAATCCCGGCGGAAAGGACACAGCAATAGCAATGAACCAGGAAGAAATTCAAAAAGCATCCAGTATGGCATTTCTGTTTGTTCCCATGGATCTGGAGGGAACAGGAAATGCAGAAGAGTACGATCATTTTCAAAAAGATCTGGAGACTTCCGGTATCTGGATTCTGGAAGATGACCAGGATAAGAATCGGTACATATACCGCTATATTACAGATAAGATGGATGTCTCCCGGAAAGAAGAATGCCTGTATCTGCATTATCATCTCCGGGAGGAAGAATGCAGAAAGCGCGCCTGGGGGACAGACGGATGCGTATACCGGATCCCATCTGCCGATATCCGCTTTCGCATCAGCGCGGTTCATTTATTTGCGTTCCGAACCCGGGTCAGCATTGCAGCAGTTCAGGTCATTTTTGAAAAGAATGATCCAAAGTATGTGGCAACCGGATTATATTATCTGAAAAAATTGCAGAGAGTAAAACTTCTGCGCGATACAGACGAAGAAGAAATCGAACAGGCTGAGACGCTTTTCGACGCAGTGAAAGGATTGTTTCACAGCCAGATGACCGGGAAACTGCGCTTTTTTCCTTACCTGAACGAAGGAACAGAGCGGGCAAACACCATGAGCCTTGCTTACGCGGTGGAGGGAAACGACGAAAAAGAAGATCTGTATTTTTTGAAGAACGCTTACCGGACAAAAGGATTTGTATACAACAGCAATCTGGACACAGAAGATGAGAACCTGTTTATATCGGATGATTATATATGGGGAATCACCGGTGAGAATCTGGCCTGCATTATTCTGAAAAGATCGGAACATATCCAGAACCGCTTTTGTCATCGCTTTCAGGATGAATACCTGCTGACATATATTTTGCTCCTGCACAGAAAATTTTATCTGTATAAGATTTTGACTGATTTCGGTATCGGGGAACAGAACGATTTACAGACTCTGAAGGCTTATCAGAAATGCCTGAACAGCTATCAGACAGATTACGCCTATGAGCGGATTACCGAAGTGCCGCAATATCACAGGCTTTATAAAAAACTGGAAGAAAAGATGGAACTTGCGGAACTGTTTGCCGATGTTATGGAGCCAGTCAGCGAACTCAGCAGCCTTCGCATGGAAAAAGCAGAGGCCGACCGCAGTGAGCAGGATGAAAAAATGGAGAAGGCGCTTGCCGGACTCTCCTTTTTGGCAGTCTTTTCTGCACTGATCGACTGCAGCGACTACCTTGAGGTAGTTGCAGGAGACATGGATATCCTGCTTGCGAAAACCTGGTCCGCACAACTGCTGGCCGGAGTTCAGACCGTATTCAGCGTAGGAATCGCAGCCGTTGCAATTTGGGCATTAAGGGGACTGTTGAAGCGGCGTAAACAGTAAAACGTGTTTTGTTCCGCTTCTGGAAACAGGCATCAATCCCACAGATTTGCGCCGCTGTTTGCGGCTTGTCTGTGGGAATAAGGATGCTTGTAAGCGGGAGAGAGGTTTGGTATAATGATCGTATCGGGGGAATGAAAAGGGAGACTTTATTCTGCTTCAAAATATGAACCAAGAGGAACTTGTCAGAAATGGACTTGAAAATCTTTGGTTTCAGAATATTTAGAAAAACTCTTGTAAAATGAGGGTGCAAAGAATTTGTTTATGCGAGGGGTGCGGAGGTGAGGGTAGAAATGAAAGTCGCCCCGTTTAGGGCATTATCACAACCTGTTTTTTCTACTGCAAAAATCTCTGAAGTATGTAGAAATGATGATAGCTCCATCTAGGGCATTGCTACAAGAAATCTTTCGTCTTAGGCATCATAAGTACAACTGTAGAAATGGAAGTAGCCCCCTTCAGGGCATTGACACATTCTCCTCGGTAAGCGGTGCATGAAATCTTGCAATATCGCAGAAATAAAGGTCACCTCTTTCAGGGCATTGCCACAATTTCATTCCGGTTTTAGGGATTTCAAAATAGTTGATAGTAGAAATGAAGGCTGCTCCTTCCAGGGCATTGTGGGGACTGCTGAAGGCGGTACAAATAGCAAAACGTGTTTTGCTCTGCCCACGGAAACAGGCATGAATCTCATAGAGTTACACCGTTGTTTGCGGCTTGTCTGTGGAAAAGAGGATGCTTGTAGGCGTGATGGATGTTTGTTATAATGATTGTATTAGGGGCATGTAAAGAGAGAGTCCATTTAGCCCTCAAATATGAACAAATTATGAACTTGCCAGAAATGGCCTTAAAAATCTTCATTTTCAGAATATTCAGAAAAACTCTTGCAAAAATGAGTTCGCAAAGCCTTTATTTATGCGGGGTTGTGGAGACGAGGGGTAGAAATGGAGGTAGCCCCATTTAGGGCATTGCCACTTTTTTCTCCTTATTCTTGTCATTATAGATATAAACAGTAGAAATGGAGGTAGCCCCATTTAGGGCATTGCCACATTTCAGTGTGTAAGCTGGTTTGCCGTCAATGTAGAAATGGAGGTAGCCCCATTTAGGGCATTGCCACAGATCTTGACCTGGATAAATCTCCGTATAGATATCCTGTAGAAATGAAGGTAGCCCCTATCAGGGCATTGACACATCAGGCCCAGTTTGCCGGGTTTTATGGTTCCTTTTTGTAGAAATGGAGGTAGCCCCTATCAGGGCATTGCCATTCTTTATCCCATCGTCAATAGAACTGGCACACCGGTTAGCAGAAATGAAAGTTGTCCCAGTCAGGACCTTGTCCGTACATATCTCAGTTCTTTTCGATTTAACGAAATATTGAAATTGGCTTAATCCACATGATCATTCGATGTGGATTTTTTTGTGTCCAAAAGTTGTGAAAAGACTCCCATATACTTATTTTATAAGAACAAAGCAATAATAAATCTCTAAGAAAGAAGATTGTATGAACGAAAGATTGTTCTGAATCATGCAGCATCTGCATTGTGTAGGTAGAAACGGAGGGAAAATGTTATGAGTAATGGATATAATCATAATTCATATCATGATAGCCATTGTGAAGGTCCGTATTGCAACTGTGATGAGCGACGATATGGACACAGCTCATCGGGATCTGGTATTGTAGGAGCCATCTGTGTTATTTTGGCAATTGTAGCTTCACTGGTATTTCCTCCACTGGGTTTTATCATATTCTACATGTGGGTGTTTTCTAAATAAGAAGTGCTATCGCTAGTGAAAAGGACAGTTTTGATATTTATAATGAAGAAGGAGATTACAAAATGAACGTAGATAAAAATATGACAACCATTATTTGTGATATTGAGCATATCATTGGAAATGAGACATATAATCCGAATTCTTATAATGGATGGACCTGTGAAGAAGGGTGCAGCTTTCGTTATCCTGTAAATTATTGTAAAGACAAAAAAGCTTTGGAGGAAGAATCACTTATAAGAACAAAGTACATTATTGAAGACATTGAACCAGAGTGTGTCAATACAATGAAATATAAATTCGGATCAAACCATTTATATATTGGAAGTGGTATTGTAAAAACTCTGGAATTTCTCGAAAAACGGTATAATCTTGACTTTAATGCGCTGGAGGCACAGAAACGGTTAAATGTAAAAGAAAAATGGTCCTATGTCAAGATTTAGTACAAGTTAAAATGAGAAATTTCTCCCCATTTTAACCTGCCAGAAGCTCAGCCTCGGTGTGCGTTCTTTTATACACTCGTTCGAATTCATTTGGCGACATATAGTTACAATGGCTATGAATTCGTTTCGTATTGTAGAAAGCTTCCAGATATTCAAAAATCAACTGGTATGCCTGCTTATAATCGCGAATTTTAAAGCGATTGAGCCATTCACGTTTGATAATAGAATGAAAGGATTCAATGCATGCATTATCCCACGGAAAAGCTTTCTTCGAATAACTGCGCTGCATATTTTCGGTTGCTTTTTTATATTCCTTTGCAACATATTGGCTGCCACGATCCGAATGGATAATTAATGGTTGATCGATATTCCGGCGAGCTTTGGCTTTGTTTATAGTATCAATCACACAAGATACTTCCAGTGTTTCTGAAAGCGTCCAGGCTATGATTTTTCTGGAAAATAAATCCATAACACTGGTCAGATA
>CAKRRJ010000016.1 GCA_934394615.1 uncultured Lachnospiraceae bacterium | reverse complement strand
CTGATCGCATACGCCATCCACCAGTACTTCCAGGAGCGTGACTTCGTATACGTTCACACCCCGCTCATTACCGGAAGCGACTGTGAGGGCGCAGGCGAGATGTTCCAGGTAACCACCATGGATTTAAACAACATTCCGAAAAATGAAGACGGTTCTGTCGATTACACCAAAGATTTCTTCGCAAAACCGACCAACTTAACCGTAAGCGGCCAGTTAAACGGCGAAACCTACGCTATGGCGTTCCGCAACATCTACACCTTCGGACCGACCTTCCGCGCAGAGAACTCCAACACCACCCGCCACGCAGCAGAGTTCTGGATGATCGAGCCGGAAATGGCTTTCGCTGATCTGGAAGACAATATGGAAGTGGCCGAGGGCATGTTAAAATATGTCATCCGCTATGTTTTAGAGCATGCTCCGGAGGAGATGGCTTTCTTTAACAACTTCATCGACAAGGGGCTGTTAGACCGCCTCAACAACGTTGTGAACTCCGAGTTCGGCCGTGTGACCTACACCGAGGCTGTTAAGATCCTGGAAGAGCACAACGACCAGTTCGACTACAAGGTATCCTGGGGCTGCGACCTTCAGACCGAGCATGAGCGCTTCTTAACCGAGCAGATCTTTAAGAAACCGGTATTCGTAACCGACTATCCGAAGGAGATCAAAGCTTTCTACATGAAGATGAACCCGGACGGAAAGACCGTTGCTGCAGTTGACTGCCTGGTACCGGGCATCGGCGAGATCATCGGCGGCAGCCAGCGTGAGGACAACCTCGAGAAGCTGACCGCGCGCATGGACGAGCTTGGCTTAAAGAAAGAGGATTACCAGTTCTATCTGGATCTTCGTAAATACGGTTCCGCACGCCACTCCGGTTTCGGCCTGGGCTTTGAGCGCTGCGTCATGTACTTAACCGGCATGGGCAACATCCGTGACGTGATCCCGTTCCCGAGAACCGTCGGCAACTGCGATCTGTAAAATTTGACATCATCAAAACCGATGCGGGTATACTGTGCAGAATGAACTGCCGGCATACCCGCGTTTCATATTTAAGGAGATTCTTATGAAATTTATCCACATTGCTGATGTCCACTGGGGCATGAACCCGGACAGTGACCGCCCCTGGAGCAAGGAACGCGCCCAGGCCATTCGCGACAGCTTCGCGGAGGTCATCCGCCAGGCAAAGCTGCGGGATGTGGACTGTCTCTTTATCGCGGGAGACCTGTTCCACCGCCAGCCGCTCCTTCGGGACTTAAAAGAGGTCAATTACCTCTTCTCTACCATTCCAGGCGTACAGGTTGTCATCATTGCCGGAAACCACGACCGGATCCGTTCCAACTCCGCGCTGATGAGTTTTACCTGGTGCCCGAATGTTACATTCCTGATGGCAGAAGAACTAAGCTCTGTTTATTTCCAGGACTTAAACCTGGAAGTGCATGGTTTCTCCTACCACACTGCCGAGATCAGCGAGGCACGCCTGAATGGCATCCAGGCCCCGGCAGATACCCGTCTTCATGTACTTCTGGCACACGGCGGTGATGCCTCCCATCTTCCATTGGATAAGGCTGGACTTTCCCATGCCGGATTCTCGTATGTGGCGCTCGGCCATATCCACAAACCAGAGCTTGCGCCGGATTTCTCCTACGCGTATCCGGGTTCTCTGGAACCGCTCGACAAGACCGAGACCGGCCAGCATGGCATGATCGTCGGCGAGATCCAGCCTTCCTCCGGGAACGTTGTATCCCTGCAGTTTGTTCCTGTGTCCCATACCCAGTATATCCCGCTGGTGGTCCATGTCACTCCGGCCACAACGAACGGAGAACTGTGCGACCGCATCTCTGATGCCGTGATAGAACGCGGGCAGGAAAATATTTACCGTTTCCGCATCCGCGGCATGCGCGACCCGGACATTGCGTTTGATCTGGAACCATTGTCACACCGCCTGCGCATTGTAGAAGTCGTCGATGAATCGGAACCGCAATACGATTTCTGCCAGCTTTTCGCGGAACACCCCGGCGATATGATCGGCTTTTATATCCAGGCATTCCAGCAGAACGAGGAGCCTGGGCCAATCGAGAAAAAAGCGCTGTACTATGGAATCGACGCGCTGCTTCGCACAACAGACGAAAGGAGTTAGATCATGCGGATACTGGATTTACATATCGACGGATTCGGCAAGTTCCATGACCTCTCCGTCTCTTTCGACAAAGACTTAAACGTGATTTACGGCAAGAATGAAACCGGAAAATCCACCCTGCACACCTTCATCCGCTGCATGCTGTTCGGCATGGAGCGGGGCCGGGGACGCGCAGCCCGCACGGACCTTTACAGCAAATATGAGCCGTGGCAGAACAAAGCTATCTACGGTGGCCAGATGCGTGTGGAAAAAGACGGTATCACCTACCGTCTGGAACGAAATTTCCAGAAAGACCAGAAATCCTTCGTGATTGTAAATGAGACCGAAGGAAAACAGGTAGAGCCAACCAAAAGCTTTCTGGACTTTTTACTGGGCGGGCTCACAGAAACCGCCTACAACAACACCATCAGCATCGGACAGCTCAAATGTGTGACCGATGGCGGCATGGTAACCGAGCTGCGCAACTACATTGCCAACATGAACACGACTGGCAGCCTTTCTTTAAATATCACCAAGGCCACTGCCTACTTAAAGAGCCGCCGGAAGGAATTTGAACGACAGCTCAAACCGGATGCAGCCCGCACTTATACGGCCCTGCTGACGGAAATCAAAAGTATCGAAAAAGAAATCTCCGCTCCGGAGTACGAAAACCAGTTAAAGGCCTACCAGAACATGCGCTCCCAGGTAAAGGACCAGCTCTCCGCCAAACAGGCAGAGCGGGAAGTTCTGCTCCAGAAGATTGCCAAAGGACGGCAGGCACTGGAGGGCGCGCAGTTTACAGACGAGGCATCCATTCAGCTTTACCTGGAACATGCCCAGGACACCTATACGCATTATGAGAATCTGGCAGAAACCGTCTCCCGCGGAAGCCGCACCATACTGGCTGTCGTGCTGATGGTACTGGCTGTTTTATCCGGCATCGGTGCAGCTGCCCTCGGCTTTTTCAGTTCCCGCCCGATCGAAACGTCCCAGTCCGGGCTTGGCGCGCTGGTCTCCGTCTCTACCGGCGTGGCTCACTACACCGTATGGCTCATCTGCGGTCTCAGCGCTGCGGCGGTCTTCTTCTTCGCGATCGCGCTCATCTTCTTTGTGAAGAACCACAGCCTGAAACAGGAGCTAAGCAGAACAGAGCGACAGCTGCAGGAGATTTTTTCCCGCCACCTTGGCGACTCCTCCATCTCCGAAAATGCCATGAACGCGTTCGAAGCCCGCATGAACGAATTTCTCCGTCTGAGCCGGGTACTCGACCGTTCCGAGCAGTCCGTCCGCGACCAGGCAGCAGAAATCTCCGCGCTTCAGGCAAAAGAGACTAATTGTGAGGATGTCATTTCCACCCAGCAGAAAGCCCAGTGGGAGCTGGAACAGAAGCTGGAACACCTGGCGCACTGCAAGGACCAGACCGAGACCTTAAAACAGGTTCTGGCAGAAAACGAGCGTGTCCGCGAAGAGATCAACGCCATCGACCTGGCCCTTGAAACCATGACGAACCTTTCCACCACGATCCGCGATTCATTCGGTCTGTACTTAAACAAAACTGCTTCTGACCTGATTTCCGGCATCACCGGCGGTATTTACAACAGCATGAGTGTCGATCAGAACCTGAACATATTTATGAACACCCCAACCCGCCTGGTCCCGGTAGAGCAGGTATCAAGCGGCACCATGGATCAGATCTATCTGGCCCTGCGTCTCGCCGCCGCAAAGCTCATCCAGCCAGAAGGCGATTACATGCCGCTCATCTTCGATGACAGCTTCGTGCTGTACGACGAAGACCGGCTTCACACCGCACTCAAATGGTTAAAGAGCGCATATCCGGGACAGATCATCATCTTCACCTGCCACCAGAGAGAAATGCAGATGATGACCTCGGACCAGATCGCGTATCATCTGGTGACGATGTAAAAAAATAGCAATTGAATAATCAGTAAGGTCCGAAAGAAGGCAGACCGGCTTCGGACCTCTTTGATACTGCATATTTAATTTTAGAATACAATCCGCACCGTGGTTCCTTCGCCCAGCGCGCTCTTTAACTCCACCTTCGCCTTATGGTAAATGGCTCCGTGTTTCACGATGGAGAGGCCCAGACCGGTTCCGCCGATCTGACGGGAGTGGCTTTTATCCACGCGGTAGAAGCGCTCGAAGATGCGCTCCTGGTCATCGATCGGGATGCCGATGCCGTCATCTTCCACGGTAAGCACCGGATGGTCCTTGATGGTGGCCACGTTGACTTCCACTTCTCCAAACGGTTTATTGTACTTGATGGCGTTGTCGCAGAGGTTGTAGATCATCTCATCGAGGATCTGCGGATTGCCGTTTACTACAGTCGGCTTTCCGGTGAGCATCAGAGTGATCTGGTTCTTCTTCGCCACATCCTGCAGGCGTTTTACCACATCCGAAGCAATCATATGCAGGTCCACCGGACTCTTTTCCATCTGGACTTTTTCTTCGTCAAGCTGGGACAGGCGGATGATATCGCCTACCAGGGTAATGAGGCGCTGGGCCTCCTGGTAAATCTTGCCGGAGAAGCGGCCCATATCTGTCGGCTGAACCAGACCGTTCATCATGATCTCGGCATAGCCGGAGATGGAGGTGAGCGGTGTCTTCAACTCGTGGGAGACATTGGCCGTAAATTCCCGGCGCAGCTCTTCGCGGCTTTGCTGCTCGGTCACATCGAGAATGACTACAACCGCGCCGCTGCGTCCGTTGCTCTCTGCCACCGGATTCGCGATAATCTGGTAGTGGCGGTTTCCTACATCCAGCATCTGCTCACAGTGAGTGCCTTTTAAAGCACCGTCTACAACCTGGCGGAAATTTTCAGACCGGTTCAGGCTGATGATGTTGACATTCGCCGGATAGCTTGTGCCCGTTTCCGTGCTGCCTGCCTGCTGTCCCATGTCTGCGTTTCCAGCAGTTCCAGCCGAATGGTCATGTCCAGCGGCCTGCTCTGCCGGAATTCCCAGCAGTTTCAGCGCACTCCTGTTATAAGACATCACATCGCCCTTGCTGTCCACCACAATAAATCCTTCCCGCATATTCTCGGTAATAGCGGTGAATTCTTCCTGTTTTTCCCGCAGTGTTTCCATCTGCTGGCGGATGGTTTCTTTCTGTTTTTGCAGGCGGCGTACCAGCGGTGCCAGCTCGTCGTAGACTGTGTCGGCCTTTGGGTCATCCGGATCCATCCCGTTGATCGGTGCCACAATCCGCTTTGTCTGAAACTCTGCCAGGATCAGAACGCCCATCACGATCAGGATTGCCATGGCAATCATAACCGGAATGGTGTGGAATACCGTAGCCAGCGCGCTTCTGGTAGTGCTCGCCACACGAATGACGCTGCCGTCATCCAGGCGGGCTGCGTAATAGTACGTCTGCTCCGCAAGGGTTCTGGAAGTACGGACGCTCTCGCCCCGCCCGTTTTTCAGCGCTGCCGCAATCTCCGGGCGGTCCTTGTGGTTTTCCAGGCTTTCGCTGTCCGCAAAGCTGTCATAGAGCACCTCTCCATCCGGGCTTACCCAGGTGATGCGGTTCACACTGTTGCCGTCACCGCGGCTCTTTAAATGGGAAAGGTAATCTTCCCCGGACACATCCATGGCAGATTCCAGGTAACGAACTTCTGTCATGACGGACTGGCGCATCTGGGTCTGCAGGTCCTGACACAAAAGCAATGCCGTAATCAAAGCGGAAACAACCATAGTAAGAAGCGCTACCAGGCACAGATTCCAGTAGATTTTTCTTTTGATTTTCATACTTCCGATTCCTCCAGCTTGTAGCCGACTCCACGGATAGTCTCAATACAGCGGCTGGCCTCTCCCAGCTTTTGCCTGAGTGTCCGGATATGGACATCCACCGTGCGGGTCTCACCATCAAAATCATATCCCCATATTTTTGATAACAGCTGATCTCTGGTTAAGACCATGCCCTTGTTTTCCATCAGATAACAAAGCAGTTCAAATTCCTTAAACGTCAGCGCTACATTTTTCCCGTCCACCGTCACCACATGGCGGTTTAAATCCACGTGGATCGGACCGGCGCTGCAGGTGTCGTTTCGCTGTTCCGGCTCTGTGCGGCGCAGCAGTGCGCGTACCCGGGACACCAGCTCCATCATGCCGAAGGGCTTCGGAATGTAGTCATCCGCGCCGCTGTCCAGCCCTACCACCTTGTCATACTCCGTGCCTTTGGCCGTCAGCATGATGACCGGGAGCCGTTTTGTGGGGCCGGCATCCCGCAGCTTCTTTAAGATGCTCAGGCCGTCCTCGTCAGGCAGCATGATATCCAGAAGCACCAGGGACGGATACTCCTGCTTCATGGCATTCCAGAAATCCTTCGCGCAGGGAAAGCCCTTTGCCGCAAGGCCTGTGGTCTGCAAAGTGTAGATTACCAGTTCCCGGATACTTTCATCGTCTTCAACCAGATAGATCATTGCGTTCTCCTTTTATTCCAGATGGGTTCCCGTGATGGAATACTCCACCCACTCCGCGATATTGGTCGCGTGGTCTCCGATCCTCTCAAAATATTTGGCGATCATCAGCATATCAATGCAGAACTCGCCCATCTTTTCGTCGCTGCTTCCGGCACTGAGCATGCCGATCAGCTCCTGCTTTACCTTGCCAAACAGATCATCCACCACATCATCATACTGGACTACCTCTTTCGCAATGTTTAAATCCCGCTTCACGTAGGAATCAATGCTCTGGGTCACCATGCGCATGGTAGCATCCGCCATGTCCCGGATGTGGAGGCGGCTCTTGGCCTCGCGGTCATCCACAAAACCGCAGATCTCCGCGATATCCGAAGCCTGATCACCGATCCGCTCCATATCAGAAATCATTTTCAACGCGGAAGAAACCTGCCGCAGGTCCTTTGCCACCGGCTGCTGCTGCAGCAAAAGACGCATACACAGGTTCTCAATATCCCGCTCCTTCTGGTCAATCTCATGATCGGCCTTATATACCTCCTGGGTAAAATCGCCCTCGCCCATCAGCGTGCGGGACGCATAGGAAATGGCGTCCTCACAGAGGGCACCCATGCGGATGAGTTCCACATTCAACAGCTCCAGCTGTTCATCAAACCGGTTACGCATATCAACCAAACCTCCCCGTAATGTAATCTTCTGTCTTCTTGTTCTTCGGCATGGAGAAGATCTGCTCGGTCTCACCGAACTCGATCACTTCGCCCAACAGGAAGAAAGCGGTCTTGTCGGAGATTCGCGCTGCCTGCTGCATGTTGTGGGTTACCATGACGATAGTATAATCTTTTTTCAGTTCCACCGCAAGGTCTTCGATCTTGGATGTGGAGATCGGGTCCAGCGCCGAGGTCGGCTCATCCATCAAAAGCACCTCCGGCTGTACAGCAAGGGCTCTCGCGATACACAGACGCTGCTGCTGTCCTCCGGAAAGTCCGAGGGCGCTCTTTTTCAGGCGGTCCTTTAACTCATCCCAGATGGCTGCGTCACGCAGGGATTTCTCTACAATGTCATCGAGCTGCGCCTTGGAATGGATGCCGTGGGTACGCGGACCGTAGGCAATATTGTCGTAAACGCTCATTGGGAACGGATTCGGTTTCTGGAATACCATACCGACCCGTTTTCTCAGAAGGTTGATGTCCATGTCTCCGTAAATATCCTCACCGTCTAAGAGAATGCTTCCGGTGATGCGGCAGCCTTCCACCAGGTCATTCATGCGGTTTAAGGATTTTAATAAGGTAGATTTGCCGCAGCCGGACGGACCGATAAAGGCCGTGATCTCGTTGGCCTGAATATTTAAATTGATGCCCTTTAAGGCTTTAAAATCGCCGTAATACAATTCCATGTTGCTGATCGTAAGCTTATCCATATTGTTCTCCTTTTAGGCAGCTTTTCCGGATACTTTCTTTGCGATGAATCCGGATACTGCGTTGATACATACCACGATCACCAGCAGTACTACTGCCGTAGCGTAGGACTGGTTGGTGTAAAGTCCCTCATTGGTCAGCACGTACATGTGCACTGCCAGAGTTCGGCCAGAGCCGAATAAGTTGGATGGAATGCCTGCAACCGTTCCCGCTGTATACATCAGTGCCGCGGTCTCGCCTACAATACGGCCAACCGCCAGAATAATACCTGCCAGAATTCCAGGTACTGCCGATGGCAGAACCACCTGGAAAACGGTGCGGAGACGTCCGGCCCCCAGGCCGAAGCTGCCTTCCCGGTAAGAATCCGGAACGGCTTTCAATGCCTCCTCCGTGGTTCTCATGATCGTTGGAAGGATCATGATCGCCAGTGTCATAGCGCCGCCCAGGATGGTGTAAGACCAGCCCAGCGTCACAACAAACAGAAGAAATCCAAACAGGCCATAAACAATGGACGGAATGCCGGTCAGGGTCTCGGCGGTAATCCGCACGATGCTCACCAGCCGGTTGCCGCGTTTGGCGTATTCCACCAGATAGATGGCCGCGAAAATGCCAAGAGGAACCGCGATCAGCAGGGAGAGTCCTGTCATGATCACCGTATTGACCAGAGCCGGCATCAGGGATACATTTTCTGTGGTGTATTCCCATGCGAAGAGGCTCGGAGTCAGGTACGGGATTCCCTTGATCAGAATATAAGCAATCAAAAACAGTAATGTCATCACCGTCAGAAGCGCGGATACTGATACCAGGATCAGAAGCACCAGTGACAGCGGACTGCGTTTATAAGACTTTAACCGCTGACCGATGGTCTGACGGTTGATAGCCTGAACTTCCATATTTTTCTTTTCCATAGCTGCTTCCATTATGCATTTGCCTTTCTGCTGATAATTGAGAACGACAGGTTAATGATCAGGATGAATACGAAGAGAACCACCGCCGTGGCAATCAGCGCTTCCCGGTGAAGATCCGTTGCGTATCCCATTTCCAGAACGATGTTTGCTGTCATGGTACGGACGCCCTGAAGGATGCCCTTCGGCATACGCGCCTGGTTTCCGGCTACCATGATGACCGCCATGGTCTCACCGATGGCACGGCCCACACCCAGGATCACACCTGCCAGGATACCGGATTTTGCTGCCGGGAGTGTGGCGAAGAATACGCTGCGCTCATGGCTCGCGCCCAGGGCCAGAGAGCCCTCATAGTAACTGGACGGCACTGCGTTGATGGCGGATTCCGACACCCCGATGATGGTCGGCAGGATCATGATGCCGAGCAGGATCGATGCGGTCAGCATGCTCTTTCCGCTTCCGCCAAAAAGCTGGGATACAACCGGCACGATCACCACCATGCCGAAGAATCCATATACAACGGAAGGAATGCCTGCCAGCAGGTCAATGGCCGGTTTGACCACTTTATAAATGTGTCTCGGGCAGAACTTTGACATGAAGACTGCGGTTAGAATTCCGATCGGCACACCAATGATCACAGCGCCTGCGGTTACATAAATGCTGCCAAGAATCATCGGCAGGATGCCATACAGGTTGTTGCCCGGTTTCCATTTTTCACCGGCCAGAAACTGGAACACGCCGATTTTTCCGATGGCCGGAATGCCGTTTGCGAAAAGGAAGACGCAGATCATGGCCACACACAGGATGGACACGCAGGCACTCAGCAGAAATACCAGATGCATAAGCTGTTCTTTCAGATTTTTCATGATTCTCACTTTCCTTCTAAGTAAAAAGCAGGTCAGCCGGTTTCTTTTCGTTATGGGTTTTGGCCGCTTCACAACGATGTCTTCCTGCTGCCCTGCTTTCATTTTCAATAGCGTTCCAGCAGACTGTTATCTGCAGTCTTGCTGTTTACTGAACGTCTGCCCAATCGGTAACTTCACCGGTGAAGATGTCTTTTACGTTCTCACTGGTCAGCTCGCTAACCGGGTTGTCATTGTTAATTACGACTGCGATACCATCCATAGCGATGACGGTCGGGGTCAGACCAGCTTCCAGCTCGCTGTCCTTTAAGTCTCTGGATGCCATACCGATATCACATACACCCTCGATTGCGGAAGTCATACCAGTAGTAGAATCAGACTGCTGAACTTCAATCTCAACATCCGGGTTTACTGCTGCATAAGCCTCTTTCAGCTTCTCCATAACCGGAGTTACGGAAGAAGAACCAGCTACAACAACTTTGCCCTTTAAGCCAGATGCGGTGTAAGCACCCTCGTTGCCCTGACTGATGTAACCGTTGTCCTCAACAACCTTCTGACCATCCTCGCTCATGATGAACTTGATGAAATCAGCAGCAACATCGCTTAAGTCATCCTTTACCGCAATGTTGAACGGACGTGCTACCTTGTACTCGCCAGCTTTGATGGCATCTACTGTTGCCTCAGCGCCGTCGATGTCAACTGCCTTTACGGTGTCATTTAAGGAGCCCAGGGAAACATATCCGATTGCTTCCTTGTTGCCTGCGATGGTGGTCATCATAACAGAAGTGCTGTTGGTGATCTCTGCATCCTCAGTGGTGTTGTCTACTTTCTCGCCAGCGTCATTCTTGGTCTCGATGCCGAACAGCTCGATGAATGCGCCTCTGGTGCCGGAACCATCCTCACGGGAAACTACTGTGATCTCTCCCTCCATCTGGCCGCCAGCTGCCTCGGTGGTCTCTGCCTGAGTGTCCGCCTCGCTTCCTGCTGCCTCGGTCTGTGCCTCAGTTGCTGCTGCGGTAGTCTCTGCCGGCTTGCTGCCGCCGCATGCAGTCAGACTCGCGATTGTCATACCCATTGCTAATACCATTGCTAATGTTTTCTTCATAATACGTTCTCTCCTCTTCTCTCTGTTTATGAATATTCTTTGTTACGTTCTATGTTATCGTGGCTTCCATGTTCTCCATCTCTCAACCACAACTGCATTGTAAAATCCGAATGTAAAATCAAAAAGAGGGGGAATGTAAAATCGATGTAAAACCGTTTAACAATTAAAAAAATCCCGTGAAGCCGCATTTTCTGCGGTCTCACGGGTCTGTAATCAATTATATATGGAATTATTCGTACAGCGGATATTTCTCGCACAGCTTGGTTACTTCGCTGCGGATGTAATCTGCCTTGTTCTCGAAATCGGTTGCTGCCAGCCAGATGCACTCTGCGATCTTCGGCATATCCTCTTCCTTTAAGCCGCGGGTGGTAACGGCCGGGGTTCCGATGCGGACACCAGAGGTTACGAACGGGCTTCTTGGCTCATTCGGAACAGTGTTCTTGTTCAGGGTGATGAAGACTTCATCACAACGGTTCTGAAGCTCCTTGCCGGAGATGTCCATGCCGCGCAGGTCTACTAACATTAAGTGGTTATCAGTGCCGCCGGTTAAGAGTTTAAATCCCTTCTCCACCAGTGCTGCTGCCAGTGCCTTTGCATTCTTGCGGACCTGCTTCTGGTACTCGGTGAATTCCGGCTTTAATGCCTCACCCAGGCAGACTGCCTTTGCTGCGATGACATGCTCTAACGGACCGCCCTGGGTTCCCGGGAAGATGGCTTTGTTGAAGTTGAACTTGTCAGCAGACTCCTTGCTTGCCAGGATCATGCCGCCTCTCGGTCCGCGCAGTGTCTTGTGAGTGGTAGTGGTTACCACATCTGCGTACGGGATCGGGCTCATATGCTCGCCTGCCGCTACCAGACCTGCGATATGCGCCATATCTACCATTAAATATGCGCCAACCTTGTCTGCGATCTCACGGAACTTCTTGAAGTCGATTTCTCTTGCGTATGCGCTTGCACCTGCAAGGATCAGTTTTGGCTTGTGCTCAACTGCCAGACGCTCTACCTGGTCGTAATCGAGGAAGCCTTCATCGTTGACACCGTAGGACACGATGTTGAAGTAAAGGCCGGAAAAGTTAACTGGGCTTCCGTGGGACAGATGGCCGCCATGGTCAAGGCTCATGCTTAACACCGTATCTCCCGGTTTTAACATGGCCAGGAATACTGCCATGTTTGCCTGTGCTCCGGAATGCGGCTGAACGTTCGCGTACTCGCAGCCGAACAGCTTCTTTGCGCGCTCAATTGCGATAGTCTCTACCACGTCTACATACTGACATCCGCCATAATAACGCTTTCCGGAATACCCTTCCGCGTATTTGTTGGTCAGCACGGTTCCCATTGCCATCATGACCGGCTCAGATACGATATTTTCTGAAGCGATAAGCTCCAGATTTCTTCTCTGACGTGCGGCTTCCTGCTCAATTGCCTTGCCGACTTCCGGGTCATAGTTTTCGATAAATTTCATTACCTCATTAACCATGGGCTTTGTCTCCTTTTCCGCAACTGCCCTCTCTGATACCTTTCAGGCAGCTGCTTTCCTTTGCATTTGTTGTGACACAACGATTCCCGTAGAACACAGGCCGCCACGTTGTGACAAAGGCACTGGTAAGCCCAGCGCCTTCGCGGTTATTTACGGTCGATTATAGTACAGCGTTTTCAAAGTGTCAAGCAATTATAAGACTGTACAAATATTGTGCGAACTTTAATTTCTGCCTATGTGTGCAGCTTATATGCTCTTACCACAATCTGCAGTGTCCGGTTTCCGTTATACTCATTGATGTCTGGGTAGTAGATTACATCTATGCTCCGGCTGTTCTTTGCTTCTTCCACAAACTTATCTGCCTCGGTAAATACCATGGCCTCCATGGGGCGTCCCTGCTCCGTTACCACGGTCATGCGGACCGCGTTATTGTTACGGCCAAGAGCCCGCAGGCTGCGGATCCGCAGATTCTTCTGGGCGAACTGGGGCTTTTCATTGCCCTGGCCGAAGGGCTCCAGACTTTTCAGCTCGTTCACTAACGCCTCGGATATGTACTCTAAGGGCATGGCCACATCAATCCAGATTTTCGGAATGAAATCCTCCTTCGTAAGGGTGGACTGCTCGTTTAAGCGGCGGCGGAACTCCCCTACATTCTCTTCCTTTAAGGAAAAACCTGCAGCCATGGGGTGGCCGCCAAATTTCAGGAGCAGATCCTGCACGCCGCACAGAGCCCTGTACATGTGATAGCTTTCAATGGAGCGCCCGGAACCCTTCACACAGTCCTCTCCCTTTGTCAGAACAAAGGAAGGCTTGTTGTAGGCTTCCCGCACACGCCCGGCAATGATTCCGGCCAGAGATTCGTGACAGTCCGGCAGATACACCACCAGCACATCATCATCCGCAAGCTCCGTATCGACCTGCTCAAAGGCCTGCTCCATGCCGGCCTGGGTCATATCCTTGCGCTCTTCATTCAGAAGCTTTAACTCAGCCGCCATTTCTTCGGCCTGCAAAGCCGCCGGTGTTCCCTCCCCGCAAAGCAGCAGCTCCAATGCCAGCTGCGCGGTCTTTAACCGTCCGCTGGCATTCAGGCACGGTCCAACCACAAAGCCGATGTGATACGCCGTCAGGTTATAGATATCCAGTCCGCAGGCTTCCACCAGAGCGCGCAGTCCGGCACTGGCAGTATGGGGAATCTGTTTTAAGCCCCAGCGCACAAGGATGCGGTTCTCATCCTGCAGCTTCATCACATCCCCCACAGTGGCAATGGCCGCAAACTCCAGCATATCTTTCCACTCCTGCTCCGGAATACGGTTCTGCTCATAGAGCACCTGCACCAGCTTATAAGCTACCACACCGCCGCAGATTCCGGCAAACGGATACGGGCAGTCGTCCCGGTGGGGATTCACCACCGCATCCGCCTCCGGCAGAATCTGGCTGCCGTCCTCTGCCCGGACCACCTCATGATGGTCCGTCACAATAACGGTCATGCCAAGCTCTTTTGCCAGGCGCACCTGCTCCAGGGCCGCAATGCCATTATCACAGGTGACAATGGTGTCAATGCCGTCTTCCTTCGCCTTGCGGATAATGGACTCGTTGATGCCGTAGCCATCCCGGATGCGCTCCGGAATCTGATAGTCCACATGACCGCCGCACCGGCTTAAGCCCCGGTATAGCAGATAAGTGGAGCACACCCCGTCGATATCATAGTCACCCACAATGCGGATGCGCGCGCCTGCCTGAATCTTCTCCAGAATCAGAGAGGCAGCCTTGTCCATATCTTTCATGAGATGGGGATCATAAAGCTGATCTAAAGTTCCGTTTAAGTAACGGTCAATGGCCGTCTCCCCCTCCACGTCCCGGTTCCGGATAATGCGGGCCGTGACCGGGCTGATATGAAACCGCGCCGCAATCCCGCTAAAATCTGCCCGCTTGGTCTGCAGCATCCAGATGGATTCCTGATTATTTCTCATAGTATTTGATCAATGCCTGGGTTCCCAGATCTCCCAGTCCCTCTTCCTGCAATTTCTCGTACATGCCAAGCACATCCTCCACCTTTGCTTTGGTTCTTGTATAGATGGCAACCTCAAAGCCTGCCTTCATCAGATTGCGGACCATAGATTTTCCCATGATGCCGACACCGATAAAACCGATTTTCTTCATAACAATACTGCTCCTTTCCCGACGATTCGGAATAACAAAAAGCTTCATTCAGTATACCATATCCACCCTGCCATTTCCAGTTCAGAAAATGCCTGCCTGTGTACGGTAACCATTTCCACATTGCATTCGAACCGCTGATGGGATATACTAAGGAATGCAAATACAAAAGGAGAAACATAGGTATGAGTAACAATAAGGAAAAATCCGACTCCGGCAATTTTCTCGTCCAGGGAAGCATTCTTGCCGCAGCCGGAATCATTGTCCGTTTTATCGGACTTCTGTACAAGATCCCAATGACCCGGGCCATCGGCGATGAGGGTATTGGCTACTACAACACGGCATACGAAATCTACAACATCGGTCTGATTCTGTCGTCCTACAGCCTTCCGCTCGCCATCTCCAAACTGATCGCGGCGCGGCGCGTACATGGGAAGAATCAGGACGTCCAGCGCGTATTCAAAGCCGGACTGCTCTTCGGCCTTGCAGCCGGAGGTTTGATGACACTGTTCCTCTTATTTGGCGCGGACTGGATCACCGTCCACATCTTCAACAGCCCGAACAGTGCCCTTCCGCTAAAAGTTATGGCACCGACCATTCTGGTCTTTTCCATTATGGGCGTGGTGCGCGGCTATTTCCAGGGACTGGGAAACATGGTGCCGACTTCCATCTCCCAGGTCATTGAGCAGGTGGTAAATGCCATCATCAGTGTGGCTGCCTCCTTCGCGTTCATGCACTGGTTCGCAAACCGCGAGACCCCGGCTGCCTACGGCGCTGCAGGCGGTACGCTCGGTACGCTCTCCGGTGCGCTGGCTGCCTTTGTGTTCCTGACCCTGCTGATGTTTTTATACCGGAAACAGAACGCGAAAGCCCTGCACCGTCCGCAGGCTGACCGGCTGGAGAGCTGGAATCATGTATACACAGCCCTGTTTTTAACCCTGACTCCGATCATCCTCAGCCAGTTTGTGTATCAGTTAAGCGGTTCTGTGGATAACTCCATGTTCGGCTTCCTTATGAGTGGAAAAGGTCTCACCGAGAAAGAGCGCCTTTCCCTGCTTGGCATTTACGGCGGCAAATACCGTCTGCTCTCCAACGTGCCGGTAGCGGTTGCTTCCTCCCTCGGAACCTCCATGATCCCGAGCATTGTGCGCTCCCGCGCCCAGAAGAACAAGGCTGAGGTCACCTACAAGATCCGCCTTACCATCAAGTTTAACATGCTGATTGCCATTCCGTGCGCATTCGGCATGGCAGCACTGGCTTCCCCGATCCTGCGGCTCATCTTCCACGATAACCGCGAGCTCACCCGGAACCTGCTGATGCTTGGCGCTCCGGCTGTCATCTTCTTCTCCCTCTCCACCGTTACCAACGCAGTGCTGCAGGGCATTGACCTGATGCGCAAGTCCGTGACCCACTCCGCGATCTCCCTGGTAATCCACGCGGCACTGGTCTATGTGATGTTAAAGTACTTAAACCTGGGCGTGTACGGCCTTGTCATCGGCAACGTAACCTTTGCCCTTGTGGTCTGCATCTTAAACTGGCATGCCATCGGAAAAGCATTAAAGTACCGCCAGGAAGTAAAAACCACCTTCCTGCTGCCGATCCTCAGCTCCGCAGTGATGGGTGCTGCCGCATTCCTGATCTACACGGTTGTGAATAAGGTTACCGGTTACTACCAGATCGGACTGCTCGTGAGCATTCCGGCTGCCATGGTTATTTACGGACTGCTCATTGTCTTAACAAGAGCCGTCACCGCAAAAGAACTTCCGGATATGCCGTTTGGCATGCGCATTCTGCGCCTGTGCCGGAAACTTCATCTAATGTAATTTTATTTATATTGCAGCACTGGCGGACCCGTTCGGATCCGCCAGTTTTTTATGCTCTCATCTACTCATGATTTCGTTCTAATATTTTAACGGCGCCTGCCACAAGAAATATCGTGAGGGCCAACTGCAGCACCATACTGATGCCGACCCAGTGGGAAATAAACGCGCCTTCTGTCTCGTTTCCAAACCAGTTTCCGGCTTCGATCCAGATCTGGCTGCCGGCGGTGAAACGCCCAATCACCTGGGCAAAGGTGGCAATGGGGTTTACGATCAGCAGGTATAAAAATCCGCCGGAACCACCGGATACAGCCGCCGCATCCGATGCCGGCAGATACGCGCCAATGCGGGACCGGTTGATGTAATGGACCAGATAGTTAATGCCGTAGGTGCCGACAGTCACCACGGCTGCTGCCGCATACGCCGCCACGGTTGCCGCTGTGGTACGCCGAAACAGCGCGGAACACAGAAGGCCAATGCTTCCCGTAAACACCGCTGCCACAAAGAAGCAGCAGAATAACAGCAGCAGGTCTTCCGGCGTCACACCGCCATACACAAAGACCATAGCCAGAATCGGCAGGCTCGATACGATCATAAGGAACATGGTCCCGAGCGCGGCCTCCAGCTTTCCGATCACGATATCGGCCGGTGTCATGCAGGTGGTCAGCATCAGATCCAGGGTCTGGCGTTCCCGCTCCCCGCTGATGCTCCCCGCTGTGACTGCCGGCATAATGAGGATCAGCATCAGAAATTCCAGTGCTGCCACAAACAGATACAGGTCCAGAAATCCGGTGTACTGCACCTCCGCCGTGAGCCGGACCTGCGCAAGCGCTGAATACATGTTAAGAAGTGCCACCAGAGCCAGGATACCGTTGAAGACCAGAAGCACCAGCGCCAGCTTAAAGCTCCGGGCGCTGACCATGCACTCCCGCTTATAGACCGGATTCATCTTCATAGGACAACACCACCTTTTCTTCTTTATGGGCCGTGATCTGCATAAAGATCGCCTCCAGGCTGCCCGGCTCGCGCATAAAGCCTCGCACTGGCACGCCTGCCTCAATGAGTTCACGCAAAAGCTCGCTCTCCATCCGCTCATCCCCGGTAAACCCGATCATAATGTCCTTCTCGCAGATCGTCATGGTGCGCACCAGCGGATTCTCTTTTAAGACCGCCATGGCTTTTTCCAGGTCATCGTGTACGGCAATGATGATCTGCTTAGACGTGTAAATGCGCTCCACAATCTCATCCATATTTCCAGCCAGCACCATTTTTCCGGAATCGATGATACCGATGTCCGTGCAAAGTTCCGAAAGCTCCGCCAGGTTATGAGAGCTTAGCAAAATGGTTTTTCCCTGCTCGTGAAGTTCCCAGACCATCTGCCGGAATTCCAGGTTCGTCCGCGGATCCAGTCCTGCCGTCGGCTCATCCATGATGAGCAGTTCCGGATCGTGAATGAGCGCCCTTGCCAGGCAAAGCCGCTGCTGCATGCCGCGGGAAAGACCGTCCACAAACGTATCCAGGCGGTCGCCCAGTCCTACCTGCTCCAGAAGGTTATGCGCGCGCTTCCGCGCTTCAAATCCCTCCAGATGATAACATCCGGCAAAAAATTCCATATATTCCGATACCTTGAGATTATCATAGAGGCCAAAATGATCCGGCACATAGCCAATCTTCCGGCGCAGGCTCATGGTATCCGCCAGCATGTCTTTTCCATCTAACTCCACGCTCCCCCGGTCCGGCTTTAACAGTCCGGTCATGATCTTGATCGTTGTCGTCTTTCCGGCACCGTTCGGTCCCACAAATCCAAACAGCGCGCCATCCCGGATCTCCATGCTCAGACCATCTAACGCATGGTAATTCCCATATTTTTTATGTAAGTCGCGGATTTTCAGCATTATCGTTCCCTCCCTGCCACCATCGGCATCGGAAGCTGGATCGCGTCGTAGCCTCCGCCGTTGTACGCATAGCGCACCGTGATCGTATTGCCCGGGGAAAGGTACGGTTTTAACTGCTCCACATGCAGTGTCTTTCCCTCTAATTCCATCTTGTCAAAATTGCCGGTGCCATAATTGTAGAAGTAAATGCTTCCCGTAAAAATGCGGCTTAAGCTGCTGTTTCCGCTTCCTGCGAACTCCTCCGACACACTCTCAAACGTAAGGCTTTCCACCTCAATGTCCGTTCCGAACTGATACTCCAGCGTGAGCGGCTCTGCCCCGCTCATAGAATTGGTTTCCGCATCGTAACTGCCGCCGTTTACTTTCGGGGTCTTCATGAGGACGGAACGGTAAATGGAGCGGTCGCGGGACGCGTTTACCGGGATTGTCTGGGTCAGCATCGTGATACCGTAAGTCTCCTCCGATGTATCCTTCAGGAACTGGCTCTCCTCCTTCTGCGTGCTGAACGCAATGAGGCGCGCGTCTGCCGTATAACCGTTTAAATAGTTGTCCAGATAAAAGCGCGTCAGGTTGGAACGCTGGACTGCCAGCATATAGCTCTTGTCCCGGATATCCGCAGACAGAAAGCTGTCCTCTCCGGACACACGCTCTGCCACCGTATAGGCATTGCCCAGCGGATAGCGAAGAAGTTTATAATCCGAAAGGTCTTTTGTCTCGCCCGGCTCCATGCGTCCCAGCTGTACCATATTGCCATAAAGAATGAGCGTAGCGTTCTCGAGCGGATAGGAGAAATGGTTCGTGACCGTTCCCTGGATCTGGCCCTCAAAATAATCCACATCGCCGCTGATGCCGATCTGGTCCGTGTTCTCCAGACGGCGCTCCAGACGGAAGTAGCGCGGAGTGAAAGCAGAGATATTCTGCCCCTTCAGCGTCAGCGCATCGTCACTTCTCTGAATGGCAATCTGGTATGGCTCATCCACATCAAGCGACTCACTTCCCACGGTGTACTGGGTGCTCCTCGTGATCGGGAGCAGGCGGTATCCCGGATCGAGCTCCACCGTATACGGACGATTGTAGGGATTGCGGACGTTGATGTAGGTCGTATCGGTGATATAATCGTCCGTCACATCCTGGATTGACGCGTAGGTATAAAACGTCGAGCGGAATCTGGTCGGGATCCCAAGCACATACACCAGTCCGGCAAAGCTGACTGCCACGATCACAACACCGCGCCGGTACAGGTTCTGCAGGCCGCGGCCGCGCAGAAACAGGTACATTCCCGGGCCGAGGACGCCAAGGTACAGGCAGGTCACGCTAATGTAAAGCCAGAGATTCGGCAGTTTATCGGCATCGCCGGTGTTGATGAGTCCCTGCACCGACCAGAATTTTCCGGAATTGCCGCTGTACACCACAGCCGCAAGCTTATTGATTCGCTCCTCTCCCAGAAGATTGGTAAACAGATAATCCACATAGGAGGTCTGCTTTTCACAGAAATTGGCAATATCACCGAGATCGAACGCAGCGACTGCCACCATGCCCTGCTCCTTCGCTGCCGCAGTCAGAAGAGGAAGCCCGTTGCTGGAAAGGATTACGTTGCCGCCATGGAGCGGCACATCCACACAGGAAATTGCCAGCATGCCGGCCCCCGGCTCACTGATCCCGGCAAACTCCTCCGCCAGATTGATATGCGTAATATTCGGAGTTCCGTAAGAGTCGTCCAGAAGCTCCGGCGCAAAACGGCCGAGCGTGTCATCGACCCGGTCTCCGGTTCCAAGGATCAGGACACCGCCGTCCTGCACCCAGTTCATGATCGCCGCTGTCTGGCTGCCGGATAAGTCACGCAGCCGGTAATCGTTGACAACCAGCACATCGAACAAACTGAGTCCTACCTCGTCGTCCGGGAAATCATCCCCGTCCAGCTCAAACGTGCGGGTACGCAGCGTACTGTAATTTACGCCGACCCCGTTTAAATAGTGAAGTTCCCAGGGCGCGTCCGACAAAACACCCACAAACAGCTCCGGTACATCCCGGCTCACATTCAGCTTCACCTTGCGGTTTAAGATCACACGCTCCGCCTCATCCACAAGCGACAGAACCAGTTCATCAGCCGCCGTTCCAAGCGGGATGTAGTAGCACTCCTCGGCGCGCTCTCCTGCCCCAATCGTCACATCGTAATCATAGCGGTAAACCGTCTCATCGGACTCTCTGGTCTTAATCTCCAGCCTGCCGCTCACCGGCGTCTCCTGGTCATTTGCAATGGTCACATTCACCGGAAGGTACCGGCCGCCCTTGGCGCTGTCCTCGTAGCCATAGCTCACATCCATGCTCACCGGATCTTCTCCGGCCCACGCCGGAGCGCAAAAAACCAGACCGCTTAAGATGCCGGCCGCTGCCAGGGCAGCAGCCGCCTTCCCAAGTGGTCTGACTTCGCGGATCTTTGAAATCTTGTTACACATTATCCACATCAAAGTTCTCCAAATCGTTCTTTTTCCACATCAAAGTCTGTCTGCAGGGTTACGGTAAACACGGTTCCGTTCAGATCGCTCTTTACCGTGATGGTTCCCCCATGCATATCCACAATGTTCTTTACAATGGCAAGTCCCAGTCCGGTTCCTCCGGTATGCGTGGAGCGGGACTGCTCCACCCGGTAAAACTTGTCGAAGATGAGCGGAAGCTCGTCTACCGGGATTACATAGCCATAGTTTGTCACAGAAACCTGAACGGTCTCCTGCTCTGCCGTTACCTTGACCAGCACACGCTTTCCATCCGCGCCGTACTTGATCGCGTTGTTGATGAGATTGTCAAACAGACGCGCCAGAAGGTTTCCGTCTGCTGTAATGATCTTGGCCGGAACATTGCTGGAAAGCTCATAGGAAAGCCCCTTGTTCGCAAAATTCGGGTATGACTCCTCCAGAAGCTGCCCCAGCAGTTTTACAATATCTACCTTGGACACATTCATGGCCAGCTTGCCGTAATTCATCTTGGTGAAGCCGAACAGATCCTCGATTAGCTTTTCCAGCCGCTTTGCCTTGCTGTATGCAATGTCTATGTATTTTTTCTGCATTTCCGGCGGAAGAACCACCTTGCCGGACAAAAGCTCCAGATAGCCGATAATGGAGGTGAGCGGCGTGCGCAGATCGTGTGCCACATTCGTGATAAGCTCATTCTTCGTGCGCTCCGACTCGCGCTCCCGGTCCATCAGCCTGCGGATATCGTCCACCATCTTATTTAAGTTGGATGCCATGGAAGAAAACTCATCGTCTCCGACCACATCCACCCGGGTGTTCAAATCACCCTCCGAAATCCGCTCGATCGCGTCGGAAATGCGGCCGATATAGGCAGCGTTTTTCTCCTGTAAAAGCAGAAATGTAATGGCAAACGCCGCAATGCCAATGAGCACATACACCAGAACCACAACCACATCCGACTGTCCTACCAGGTTCAGCAGGGCATTCGTCTGCTCGGAACGCTGCGCGTACTGCGCAAGCATTGTGAGATTCGTTACCAGGAACACCTCAATGAGGCATGCCACCAGCGTGCTGTAAACGATATTGGCAATGATCCGCGTGTGATAGCGGTGGAGCAGATCTGTTTTTCTGCCGTTATTTTTCAATTTTGTATCCTACCCCCCACACTGTGGTAATGATCTTGTCCTGGCGCTCGTCTTCCTTCATTTTTCCGCGAAGGCGGCGGATATGTACCATAACCGTGTTGTTCGCCTCATACACCTTCTCGTTCCAGACCTTCTCAAAAATCTCGTCGGTGCTGAATACTTTGCCTGGATTCGATGCCAGCAGATACAGGATGTCGAACTCGATCGGGGTCAGCTTAACCTCCTCGTCATAGACCGTTACCTTATGGTTGTCCTTGTTGATGGTGAGGCCGCGGATGCTGATCTCGTTTTTGACCGCCTCGTGAACACTGCTGTTCGGGTTTAACTGGGTGTAGCGGCGAAGCTGGGATTTTACTCTCGCGGTAAGCTCCAGCGGGTTAAACGGTTTTACCACATAGTCATCCGCGCCGGTTCCCAGTCCCAGGATCTTATCCAGATCAGTGGATTTCGCGCTCAGCATAATGATCGGAATGTTGTTCGTCTCACGGATCTTCTTGCACATCTCCAGGCCGTTCATGCCCGGCATCATAATGTCCAGGAGACACAAATGAATGTCCTCCTTATCCAGGATCGCAAGCCCCTCCTGCGCGTTGGATGCCTTAAATACCTTATATCCGTCGCTGACCAGATAGATTTCTACCAGATCCGCGATCTCCTGTTCATCGTCCACTACCAGAATGTTGGTGTCTGCCATGATGATTCCTCCTCGTGTAGTCTATACTTATTCGGGCACGGCCTTTTTCCTGCCGCTTCCCGTTACTTTTCTTTCTTAAGTGTATCATAAATCCAGGCGTACCGCCTTACTTTTTTATTACATTTCCGGTAAGAACAGGAAAAGGACGCCCCGTTTTTCCAGGGCGCCCTTTGGTGTCAGTCACTATTTAATTCTGTGCCGGATCTGCCATAAATTTTACCAGATCGTCATATTTCATCTGCAGATACGTTTTCCACGCAGTCTCATCTACAAACGGATTCTCATCCGGATGCTCGATCATATACTGACGCTTATTTAAAAGGTCTACATTGTTGGTATGGTTCGGCATGAAAATGTCTACTTTCTCGTTGATCACTTTCTGAATAGACTCCAGATAGATCTTGCGGCGGCTGAAGGTCTCATCGCCGATTTCCTGGAGGTAAGCTTTCTGAAGGGTATTAAAACCAAAGCCGCCATAGTAGCCTACACGCTTTGCTTCTGCTCCATCGGTTACATCAAAGAAGCAGGAAATCACGCCATCCGTATGGCCCGGAGCCAGGTGGAAGGTCACTTCGGTTCCGCCAAAATCAATGACATCGCCCTCGTGAATCTCCACATCCGGGGTAAACAGCTCATCCATGTAATCGGTACTCTCGTGGATCAGTGCCAGTTCCGGATGCTCCCGGAAATTTCTCGCGTCCGGTTCACCCAGATAAATCTTCGTGCCGAACATCCGCTTAAAGAAGTTCACCGCGCCGATGTGATCCACATGACCGTGAGACAGCACCAGCCATTTTACATCAGCCGGGTTGAATCCGGCTTCCCAAATCGCATTGACCAGCATGGCGGTTGCGGCGTTGCCACAGTTTCCTGCGTCAAACAGGAGCAGACCGTTTCCGGTATCCACGATATGGGCGCACACCCAGCTGTCTCCGACATACCAGAGATTTCCATACATCTGGAATGGCTTTACATAGCGGGATTCCTGATTGATCCAGAAACGGGACATCGGATTCTCTAAAAGTTTTGCCTGGCGTGCTTTATATTCTTCATATTCAGAACGCATTGACATATTCCATTTCCTCCTGTGCTTCCCGAATTAATACAGCGGGAATAACAGCTGGGCGGAAATTGCCGTGCTGATTGCCGCAAGGATCATATACGGGAAGGTAAATTTCATAACTTTTAATGGGTTGTAACCACCAGCCGCGAAGCAGACTGCTGCCTCACCGGAACCGGACGGGAAACCAAGTGCATAGTAGTTACAGGTACCGATGATCAGAACCAGGCCTCTCGGGTCCCAGCCGGCTGCCAGTGCTACGGATGCCGCGATCGGAATCAGAACAGACTGGGTTGCCATGTTGGAAAGGAAGGTCGTCATAATAACGGTTGCAAACGCAAATACAAACATAACAGTCATGGAACTCGGGTTATCACCAAGAATCTTCAGGATTGCGTTTCCGATTGCGTCACCTGCACCGGTAGAACCAAGAGCATCTGCCACGATCAGAACACCCGCTAACATCCAGGTCATATCTGCGGTCAGGCCTTTTACTGCTTCCGGAACGGAAACAACTTTGGTGTAGATGAGAACCAGAACACCAGCTGCCGGAGCCAGATAAAGCAGGTTGCCGGTATACTTGTTTAACAGCATCAGCACCATAACAACTACGAATACTGCGTATACGATCATTTCCTGCGCGTCGGTCAGCTGCTTTTCGGTAGAAGTTTTCTTCAGCGCATCCTGGTTGATGCCAGCTTCCTTCGGCATCAGCTTCCATGCAAACAGGCAGTAAATGGTCAGCACAATCATCGGAATGATGGCAACCTTAAACGGATCCAGCATGGAGATCATGAACTCCGGATAATCACCGATAATACCCTCATACATACCGTTTAAGGTAGCAAAGGTGGTAGCGCCAAGACCTACCGGGAAACGGAATTTGCATCCGCACATAACACCAAGCAGCGGAAGAAGCAGGCGCTTCGGGGTAATGTCTCCGGTATTATCCAGGGTTAACAGGAAAATAACCAGAATGGAAATTGCTGCGGTGGTCGGAATGAACTGAGCCATAACCATACCAACTGCATAGAAAGCCAGAATCAGAAGCATTCCGCGTTTTCCCTTCGCTGCATTCAGCACACTGCTGATCTTCATAACCAGACTGGTCTTGCCAAGTGCGGCACTGAGTACCAGCATCGGCGCGATCAATACAACAATCTTATTTCCAAATCCTCCAAAAGCTTTCGGAATATCTACGATTCCGAACATTGCAAGCAATAAACAGCAGGTCATGGTGGTTACGCCAAACGGAACTTTGTTCCAGATGAACATGATCATCATGAACAGTGTAATTGCAAGTACGATATACATCTCCATGTTCTCTTCTCCTTCGTATCTTCTTAATGTGTTTTTTTATTTCATCACGGCACGTACCTGGCGTACACGCTCGTCAATAAACTGTTTCCAGATGGTGTCATCCAGGAATGGCTGGGACTCATCGGTGTACTGTCCCGCCCGGTCTGTGATCTCAATCTGGTTCGGATGGCTCGGGAGCGCAATGTCCACATGCATATTGCCGACTTTTTCCGCGTCTGCCAGGAAGCGGTCCCGCAGATCCGGGGTCAGATACTTACTCTGGGCATAATACTTGTCGTTCATGGTGTTTGCGCCTACGCCGCCGTGCATACCTACCACATAGCGCTCTCCGTGTGCCGGATTGGTAACCTCCCAGAAGAAGGTGGTGCAGCCAATGGTGTGGCCCGGTGTCAGCATGCTGTGGATCGTGACATTGCCAAGCGTGACCGGTTCCTCATCGGAATAGAAGTGATCTACCTCAAAATCCTGCGGATGGGAATCCTTGTCGATATCGATGGTCTCATGCGGGCAGGCTTTCATGAACTCCCAGTCCTCTTTGGACATGTAAAGCTCTGCTCCTGTTAATCTTTTCATGATCGCAGCGGCTCCGCAGTGATCAAAATGCGCATGGCTGATCAGAATCTTCTTGATCTGCTCCGGACGGTAGCCCAGGCGGTAGATGGAATCTACGAGCATATAAGCGCTCTCCGGGATTGCTGTATCGATCAGGATCAGTCCGTCCCCGGTATCGATCAGATAGCAGCCGACCCAGGTCTGCCCTGCCACATACCAGGTCTGCGGAGCAACCTGAAACGGCTGAATTGCCAGTGTCCATGGACGGTAAGCCAGGGTAGCTACCGGGTCCTTGGTAGGCGGTGTACAACGAAATGCCATGTGAATATTCCCCTTTCTCTTGCATGGATTAGATTGGTTTTTCCTCATTTATAGCTTGAGTTCTCTATGTGGGTTTAGTATAATTTATCTATGTTCTTAATTCAACTTATGTATTTTTATTTTTTAACTTAATACAACTAATAGTTATTTTTTTATCTTATTTGTCAGGTAATTAACGGATTGGGGGATTTATCGTTTATGGATTTAAGACAAATTGAGTACATCATCGCCATTGAGCAGGAACAAAGCATCTCAAAAGCTGCAGAAAAACTTTTCATTACACAGTCTGCCCTGAACCAGCAGCTGCTCAAACTGGAAAAAGAGCTGGAAATGCCGCTCTTTGAACGAAAAAAACGCCAGATGATTCCGACCGTAGCCGGCCGGATCTATCTGGCGACTGCCCACCAGATGCTGGACATGAAAGAAGAAACTTATAAAATCATTCATGATATTGCCGACGAAACCGTGGGAGAAATTGCACTTGCCTATACTCCGGAGCGCGGCTCCATGATGTTTTCGGAAATCTACCCGGATTTTCATAAGCGCTACCCCGGCATTACCTTCCGGATCAGCGAGGCGCGCATTAAAAAAATGGAGCTGCTGCTTTTGCAGCGGGAGATCACGCTCGCCTGTGTTGCCTACGCCACCGGACGGAAAAACCCGGATCTGGAATACGCGGATTTCGGAACGGAATATCTGGTCCTTGCGCTTCCTGTCACGCACCCTCTGGCTTCTCTTGCCGGAGAAAACAGCTGGAATACACTTCCGGAGATCGACCTTACTTTACTCCGCGACGACTCTTTTGTACTCCCAACCAGGGATACATTAAGCCGGGAACTGACAGACCGCACCTTTCTTTTTAACAATATCCGGCCGCACATCCTGTTTGAGACCGGAAATAACGGTACCATGTTAAACATGGTCAAAAAGCAGCAATGTCCGGCATTCCTGCCGCAGTCTTATGCACAGCCGGATCCGGACATTGTATTCTTTTCTGCGGCACCGCACGAAATGTGGCACCGCAGCATTGCTTACTTAAAAGGAACCTATTTAAGCAAACCGGAAAAATATTTCGTTGAGCTGTGGACCAATTATGAGCACCAGATCCACTCTCAGCAGAAATACTGATTTATAAGTTCTGCGGCTCCGCAGGCACAAACACTCTGGTATTGTGCACGTCCTCATCCTTTACCGCTGCCTTTGCCATCTTCACAGCTTCTGTGCAGAACTGCTCCTGCGCGGTCACAAGGACTTTGCCGCGTTTGTCAATCTTTTCATACGTGCCGTCTGGCTGTAAAATATGCGCCTTGACATTATCTTCCAGCTGTACTTTTAAGATGTGGATGACCTGCTCTTTCAATGCCGGGTCTTCCACCGGGAACATGATTTCCACGCGCTTATCGAGGTTTCTCGGCATCCAGTCGGCACTTCCCATGTAGACCTCCGGGCTTCCGCCATTCTCGAAATAGAAGATGCGGGCATGCTCCAGGAAGTTTCCAACGATGGAGTGCACGCTGATGTTCTCACTTAAGCCCGGCACACCTGCCTTTAAGCAGCAGATACCGCGGACTACCAGCTCGATCTTGACTCCGGCACAGGATGCCTCGTACAGGCAGGCAATGATCTCACGGTCACACAGAGAGTTCATCTTCGCCATAATATGGGCCGGCTTGCCTTCTCTCGCGCGCATGGTCTCTCTGCGGATCATGCGGACGCAGCGGTTTCTCAGCCACAGTGGAGCCAGGATCAGACGGTTCCAGGTCGGCGGCTCAGAATAACCGGATAACATATTAAAGACGGCAGTCGCGTCCTCACCGATGAGCGGATGACAGGTCATAAGGCCGCAGTCTGTGTAGAGCTTTGCGGTGGAATCGTTGTAGTTTCCGGTTCCCAGATGCACATAACGGCGGATGCCGTCTTCCTCACGGCGCACCACCAGCGTAATCTTACAGTGGGTCTTTAAGCCGACCAGACCGTAAATAACGTGGCATCCGGCTTTTTCCAGTTTCTTCGCCCAGTTGATGTTGTTCTCCTCATCAAACCGTGCCTTTAACTCTACCAGAACGGACACCTGCTTGCCGTTCTCTGCCGCTTCCGCGAGCGCCGCCACGATCGGGGAATGACCGCTCACGCGGTACAGAGTCTGCTTAATGGCAAGCACATCCGGATCCTTTGCCGCTTTCTGCACCAGATCCACCACCGGATCAAAGGTCTGGTATGGATGATGCAGCAGGATATCGCCCTTGCGGATGTTGGTAAAGATGTCATCATCGTTCATAAATGCCGGAACCGGCTGCGGTGTGTAAGACGGAGCTTTTAAAGCATCAAATCCGCTCATGCCGTACATTTTCATAAGGAATGTCAGATCCAGCGGACCGCTGATCTCATAAATATCATCCCCGCCAACCGCAAGTTCACGCTTTAAGATCTTGAGCAGGCGCTTATCGACCTTCTCTTCCACCTCCAGACGGATAACCTCGCCCCACTGGCGTTTCTTTAACTGCTTCTGAATCTCCTCCAGCAGATCCTCTGCCTCTTCCTCATCCAGCGTAAAGTCCGCATTTCGCATGATCCGGAACGGATGCGCGCTCACAATATTGTAGTTTAAGAACAGATCCTTCATGTTGCGCTCGATGATCTCCTCCAGGAGAATCACGCGTCGTTCTCCGTCCGGTCCTGCCGGAAGTTCCACGATACGCGGAAGCACGGACGGAACCTGCACCATGGCAAACTCCAGTTCTTCCTCTTCGCTGTCTTTCTTCTGAACCAGCGCCGCAATATTTAAAGACTTATTGCGGATGAGCGGGAATGGGCGGGAGGAGTCCACCGCCATCGGTGTAAGCACCGGATAGACATCCTCGTGGAAAAACCGGTCCACAAACGCTCCGTCTGCCTCAGAAAGCTCCTCATGCTCACAGATGATCTGCAGTCCCTGCTGCTTTAATGCCGGAAGCAGGGAACGGTTATAAGTGGAATACTGCATGTTTACCAGCTCGTGCGTTTTCGCGCCGATCAGCTCCAGCTGCTGCTCCGCTTTTAAGCCTGCGATATCCGCCTTTTTGTACTTCGCATGCACCATATCTTTTAAAGATGCCACACGCACCATAAAAAACTCATCCAGGTTGGATGATGTGATGCTCAAAAATTTCAACCGCTCGAACAGCGGAATGGACTTGTCCCTTGCCTCGCCTAAAATACGAAAATCGAACTCCAGCCAGCTCAGCTCACGGTTTACATAATTTTCAGGTCTCAGATATTTTTCATCGATCTCTGCCATGCCCTACACTCTCCTTTTCTGTCTTAACACCGGACGGATCCCGAAAATTTCCTCAAAGAAATCACCCTTATCCGCAATCGATATGGACTCCAGCGTCACATCCCGCTCACATTCTGTCTGAATGACTAAAAGCCCGTCCTTTACGCTCAGGCGGCAGTCTTTCAGCTTTCCGATATGCCCGCGGTCCATGGAATTGGCAAGCCGCAAAATCGCAGTCAGCTTTGCAATGACAATGGAAAGATCCTCCGTGGAAGCAAGGCGGCTGTCTATGGACGGTTTTGCCGATACTTCCACCTCGTCATAGCGGAATTTCTGCTGGTGATACTTTACTACATTTGCCACGATCTCACGCTCCACATGGGACAGGCCGATGATTTCCGTTCCCATGATGATGTTGTAGCCGCAGTCACTGGATCCGCGCATGGTCACAAACTTTCCGCAGGAATGCAGATTTGCCGCGATCTGCAGCAGCAGGCGTTCCCTTGCGCCAAGTCCATGGTATTTTTTCAGGCTGTCAAACACCTTAAGCGCTGCTTCCTCCACATTCTGGATATGCGGCATATGGCATTTGTAGCGCTTTGCCATATTTCGGGAAGTCACAATGATATCGTTCTCGAAGCTGTGGTTGAAGCGGATAAGCTTTTTGTCCTCCGCGTACTCCGCCGCCATGCCGTCTGTCATGCGAATGCCCGGAACCCACATAAACTCCGCACCTGTAATCTCCAGCATGCGCTTGTAGATTGCCGCAGCCGGAAACAGCAGGCTTGCATACTCTTCGTTTACATCAAAATAGTCTTCCGTCTGATTTAAGGTCATGCCTTTTAAGCGCTCATAAAACTGGCCAAACTCCTGAATCGTGATCTGCTCAGACCGGCGCCCCTCTGCCATCTTATAATAGAGGGAAAGGATCGGCTCTCCAATGGCGATCAGATTTTTAATTTCCCGGTCCTTTAAATACATTTTCCGGTATGTTACCAGCTCATTATCGATCAGCTCGGCAATCAGATTCTGTGCTCCCTGCTGCGTCAGCTTCTCGTGGGCAATGAGCTCGCGCAGGCGCAGCACGCCAAGCGGCAGGTTCTGGGTAGAAACCAGGGCATCCTTATCGAACAGGGAGGCCTGCATGCTGCCGAATCCCACATCCACAATGGCTGTGCCCTTTAAGATATTTTTCTGAAATTCCGCATCTTTTGCTGCAATCGCCTTGTAGCTGATAAAACGCTGCTCGGAGTTGCTGATGACCTTCACGTCCACACCCGTACGCACCCGAAGCTGCTCCAGCACAATGCGGCTGTTTCGCGCCTCACGCAGGGCACTGGTCGCGTAAGCGCGATAGTCTTTCACCTGATATCCCTTCATGATCCGCACAAAATCCTGCAGGACCTCACACATCTCCTCTACCAGCCGGTAGCTGATCTTTCCGGTATTGTAAGTGTCTTTTCCAAGCGCGATCATATGCTTGACCTGGTCGATTGAGCGCACGCTGCCTTTTTCCGTGATCTCGTAAATGCCAAGTTCCAGTTCGAACGAACCGACATCGATCGCCGCAAATGTCCGTACCATACGCATTCCCTCCCTCTGAGTCTGAATTTTTTATCTATTCGTAACTGTTCAACATTTTCACAGTTACGTCTGTTTCTGTTTTACCCGTCCTTTTGATTTTACTCAATTCCTGTAAAATGCCGGGGAAACATCTGTAAATTCCTTGTAAAATCTTCCGTATTGCCATAACGGCCCGGCAGACCAGCACCTCTCTGTGCCGTTCTCCGGACCGTTATCATCTGTTAATAATTGCCAAGGATCTTGAAATTCAGTGCCTCCGCGCCAATGCCGCGCAGCGCGTTCGTCACCCCTGCATCATGCAGGCTTCCCTCAATGTCCACAAAGAACCGGTACTCCCAGTTTTTTCCCGGAACCGGCCGGGACTCAATCATCATCATGTTGACATGGTTGAAGATGAAGTGGCCCAGCATGTTGAACAGGGAACCGCTCGTATGCGGAAGTTCAAAGCAGATGCTCACCTTTTTCGCGTCTGCCCGGTATACCTTCCGGTTTGCCAGAATGATGAACCGGGTCGTGTTGCCGTGATTGTTCTGAATGGATTTCTTTAACGGCTCCAGTCCATACAGGTTTCCCGCGATTTCGCTCGCCACTGCTGCCTGGGACTTATCGCCCTCCGCAATGACGCGCTTTGCCGCAACCGCTGTATTCTCCACGCTGATCTGCTTAAAACCGTTGTCGTTTAAAAACTCCGAACACTGCATAAGTGCCTGCGGATGGGAAAACACGGTCTTCACATCGGAAAGCTGCGCGCCCGGCACGCCGAGCAGCACATGATTGACGGAAACAAAGGTTTCCGCAACGATGTAATTGTCGTAGCGGGTCAGAAGGTCATACATGTCGACCACCGCTCCGGCAGAGGAGTTCTCGATTGGCATGACCGCGTAATCCGCGTTGCCAAGCTGTACTTCCTTCATGGCATCTTCAAACTGCGCCACATGGTAGATATTGGCGTTCTCCCCAAAATACTGGAGCGCCGCCGCATGGCTGTACGCGCCCTCCACGCCCTGGTGCACCACACGGATGCCGTCCATCGGCAGTTTGTCCAGCCGCTCAAAACCAAGTTTCATGCCAAGCCCGTGCTGCGCCAGAATGGAATACTGGTATTTGCGGCTGATCGTCATCATCTGGGAAAACAGCTCGCGCACCGCGATCTGGTTAAACGCGCTGTTTGCCTTGGCGCTGACTGCGTCAAGCTTCTGTTTCTCCCGCTCCGCATCATACACGGCCTTTCCGGAAGCAATTTTCGTCTCTGCCGCTTCGCCGCAGACAGCCATGCGTTCCTCAAATAATTCTACGATTTTTTCATCGATCTCATCTAATTTGTCTCTGCACTCCAGTAAATCCACTGCTTATCCCCTCCGCATCTGCCGGCGTTCTTCCTGTTCCCGCACCAGCATCTCTCTGATTTTTTCTCCGGTATACGCGCCGGCACGCTTTCTGTCCTCCGCCGGAAGCTCCTTTATGCGAAACGGCTCCCCAAACTCGATTGTGACATGGGACGGGCGGATAAACGGAAAATGTTTTTCCAGAATCTCAGCTGTTCCCGTGATTGCTACCGGAACTACCGGGCAGCCCGATTTCTCTGCGATCTTTAAGCTGCCTTCTTTGAATGTAAGAAACTCAGTCGGATCCTCCGCCTTGCAGCGGGTTCCCTCCGGGAAAATCCACATCGACACACCGCTCTTTACCTTCTCGATTCCCTCTAAAATGGTCTTCAATCCGGCCTTGATGTCCTTGCGGTCCAGAAACAGGCAGTTTACACTGCGCATCCAGGTACGCAGAAGCGGGATTTTTTCCATTTCCTTTTTTGCTATGAAACCAGTCTGTGCCGGTACAACAATGTAACCCGTCACAATGTCAAAATAACTTCTGTGGTTTCCCACATACAGCACCGGCCCATCCGGTATGTTCTCGATGCCCTTTACCGTAAGCGTGGAACCAGTCAGCCGGAAGACCATGTGGAAGACCTGCTTTACAACCTTCAGCACATATTCTTTCTGGCGCTGTTCATTGTTCTTCCAGACAATTCTTTCCCCGATCAGAAGCGGCAGTACACTGACAATCAGAAATACCACAACGACCAGAAGGATCAGTATCACTCGTATCATGCTACACCTCATATATTTTTCATAAGTATTCCCGTCAAGTATATAAAAAAAGAGGGGCAAAAACAAGTCATTCGCCTCTCTTTTTTATAAATCATTCCGCTTTCTAGTCTCTGTCACCCCGGTTTTGCTGACAGCCCGTCCGGATCATGGAGATCCGCTCAAACAAAAGCCCCGTCGCAAACCACAACGGCGCAAAATCCAGCCGGATAAGTCCGTCAATACTGGTCTGTCTCCCGGAATAATCCCAGGGGCAGATTCCCTTCGCGCGAAGAAACGCGCCGGAGATGTACTCCCCCGTAAAGATCAGCACCATGTACAGCAGGCCATGCCGGATAATCCAGTCCGCCAGACTGAGCGGCCCGTCTCCGATCCAGCGGTCCGCCAGCTTTCCGACCGGTGCCAGAAATGCCCCACAGCCGTAAATCGGAAACATGAGAAGCGATGTGCGCCCCATAAGCCTCCAGTCGTGAATGAGCACGGACTCCACGGAAGTAAAAATGACCTCCAGGCACCAGCCGGTGATGCCGCAGAGGCAAAAATGAAATACAAAGCGTTTTAATCTGTCCATACTATCAGTATAGCTTTTCGCTTCTGATTTTATACAAACTGATGTTACTGTTCACGCGTTGCTTAAACGAACTGATTCCTCGCCGAATCATAATGGTAATCAATCGCAGAAAGTTTCTGCTCAATCTTCTCCGCGTCCAGATCGTACGCGCTGCACAGATCATCGAAACTGCTGTAGTTATCGCGAAGCTGGGTATTCAAAAAACTCATAAGCATAACCGGGTCGTTTGGAATTGCTGCCATAATTTTTTATTTCCTTTCTTTTTACATGATGCTATAATGATAGAACGAATTTGAAAAGATCACAAGTTGTTTGTGTAACAGGAGGCAGACCAAACTATGAAAACCCAGAAGAAGAACCTGAAACGTATCCTGATGATCGCCACCGGCGGCACCATCGCTTCCAAGCGAAGTGAAGACGGCTTAAAACCGCTCATCACCTCCGAGGAACTCCTTGGTTTCGTCCCGGATGTCAGAAATTTCTGCGAAGTGACGGCTATGCAGGTCATCAACATCGACAGTACCAACATCCAGCCAAAACACTGGCTGCTGATCTCCTCCACCATTGAAAAATACTATGACCAGTACGACGGCTTCGTTGTCTGCCACGGCACCGATACCCTCGCTTACACCGCATCTGCGCTCTCCTATCTGATCCAGAACTCGCCAAAGCCGATCGTTGTCACCGGCGCGCAGAAGCCGATCGATCTGGAGATCACAGACGCAAAAACCAACCTTTCCGACAGTTTCCTCTTCGCAAGCTGCGACAAGGCACACGGCGTCAATATCGTGTTCGACGGCAAAGTCATTGCCGGAACACGCGGAAAGAAGGAGCGCACCAAGAGCTACAACGCGTTCTCCAGCATCAACTTCCCATATATCGCAACCATCCAGGACAACCACATCATCTTCTACTTAGATGACAAAGACCAGCTCACAGAGGATGTCACCTTCTACCACAAGCTCGACAGCAAAGTTACTCTGTTAAAGCTCATCCCGTCCATGAACGGCGGCATCCTGGATTACCTGTTCAAGCACTACGATGCCGTTATCATCGAGTCCTTCGGCGTAGGCGGCATTCCTTCCTACGAAGACGACAGCTTTCACCGCGCCATTGAACGCTGGGTCAATGCCGGCAAGTTTGTCATCATGACCACCCAGGTAACCAACGAGGGCAGCAACATGTCCGTCTACGAAATCGGCAAGACCATCAAGAAAGAGTTCGGACTGTTAGAAGCCTACGACATGACACTGGAAACCACCGTTACCAAACTCATGTGGATCCTGGGTCAGACACACGATCCGGACACTGTAAAGGAGATGCTTTACAGCACCATCAACCGGGATATCTTGTATACAACAAAGTGGAAGGCATAATCACTGCTTCGCGTTCTGGCTTTCCGGGATCACCGGGAGCCGACCGCGGAAGAACCGCTTTTTCAGTTCCTTCCAGCTGAACGGAATGATCGGATAAATATAACTCTTTCCGGCAATCGTCTTATTGAACACAATGGCACAGACTGCAATGATAAACCCGATGATATACCCCCACACGTCAAACACTGCTGTGAACAGCAGCATAATCACGCGCATAAACTTTAACGCGTAGCCGAGCTCAAAGCTGGACTGGCTGTAGTTCGCGATCGTCACAAAGGCCATGTAGAGCATAGTCTCGGAATTAAACCAGCCCGATTTCACCGAATACTCGCCCAGCACAATACCGGCAATCACGCTTAGGGGTGTTGTGAGCATATTCGGCGTGTTGATGGCTGCCAGACGCAGGCCGTCGATCGCAAATTCCAGAATCAGAAGCTGGAAAATGAGCGGCACATACGTCACATCTGAAAGCTTGGTAAATGCCAGCCACTTTGGCAGCGCGTCGGCATGCATCATAGCGAGAAGCCAGGTCGGCGTGAGCAGGAGACATAAAATAGCTGTCATCATGCGGGACAGGCGCAGGTAAGTTCCGGTCACCGGCGGGAAATAATAGTCATCTGCTTCCTCAATAATGTCGAACACCGAAGACGGAAGCACCATAGCTGCCGGGGAGTTGTCCACCAGAATGACAATATTGCCTTCCAGAATGCAGGCTGCTGCCGTGTCCGGGCGCTCTGAAAACTTGAATTTCGGAAACGGGTTGTACCATTTGTGCGGGAAAATTCCCTCCGCAAGACTCTCCTGGTTCATCGTCAGAGCATCGACCTTTAAGTTTTTGATCCGGTTCCTGATGTTCTTTAAGAGTTCTTCATCCACTCTTCCTTCCATATAACAGACGGCAATGTCTGTGTGGGAGCTGTTTCCCGCAGACAGAATTTCCATAATAAGCTTCGGGTCGCGGATCCTTCGCCGGATCAGTGCCGTGTTGAAAATGAGCGTCTCCACAAAACCATCCCGGGAACCGCGCAGCACCTTGTCTTTCTCCGGTTCCCCCACACTGCGGGCCGGATAGGTACGGCAGTCCAGCATCAGGCATTTGTCGTATCCATCAATCAGCACAGCCGTGATACCGCTTAAGAGCTGTACGATCATATCTTCTTCGTTCGCGATAAGCCCCACTTCCCCGTAGGGCATATATTTCTTGGAAAACCCATGGGCATCATCTGGAAGTTCCTCCGGCTTGATGCTCCACCACGCCTGCAGGACCTTCAAAAGGACTTCATCTTTCGTCAGTCCGTCCACAAACAGCAGGCAGCCCTTCTTCCCGCCTATGGAAACCACCCGGTAAACCACATCAAAATTTTTTTCCAGGCTTAAGGTCTGTTTCAGATGTTCCAGATTATCGGTCAGATTTTTTGAAAACTGCATGTATTTGGGGCTCCTTTCCTTACGTTCCCCTTTAGTATGTGAGAATTCCCATGTCTTATGCGCAGATTTTTCTCATGAAACTTGCACAAAGAACGCTCTGTTTTCTAGCCTAAAAAAAAGTTTTTCTGTCACATTTTTTATTTTCCCTGTATTGCACACGAACGTCTTTTCTGCGCGGACGCGTGTATACAATTTGAGCAGTTTTTCCTCTGTAAAGTGCACAATCTTCTGAAAAGTGCACAATATTCCTTGACGGTACTACGAATTGATGATATAGTGTGTTTTGTAAGAAAGACATGCGCGCCATCACTCTGGCGCCTTTTATTTTCTTAACTGGTATGGGGATACCAAGCGAAGACTGTATTGTGTAACGGTTTTTGATCGTGACCAGGAGCTGCTTTCTGTGGGGGAAAAGCGGCTCCTATTTTTTTGCGTTTTTGTTCATAAATTATCCAGACTTATCCAAGATTATTGCAACAATTCGTGAAAGAAACTCTTGTGATTTCATCTTCAAAATGCTACACTATTAAACATTATGAAACCGATACACAGGGAGGAAACAACCATGGCACTGATCATTCCAGCAAACTATGATCCCCATCTCACCGTCCGTGAGACTCAGGAAGCAATCAAAT
>CAKRRJ010000015.1 GCA_934394615.1 uncultured Lachnospiraceae bacterium | reverse complement strand
AGGCATTTTCTGAACTGAAAATGCCGTATGATACAGCCGTGGCAGCAGATTTTGCAACCTTCCGTCAGATTGTAAATGTTCTTATTTTATGATGTCACCCCGTGCGGTGACAATGGTATAGCCGATGGATTCCATGCGGCGGTTTAAGCAGGAGCGGCACTGGGCGGATTCATCGCCGGTGCAGATTTTGTTGTCGTAGAGCGCATATTTTTTGCGCTCGGACACCGGAGAGAGATTCGGCATCATAACATTAGCACCTGCCAGAATTCCCTTTTCCCGTCCATCCGGGGCAATGGTGCCGAGGGCGGTGGTAGCGGGAAGCAGGATGTTCGGTTTGATGAGCCGGATGAGAGAGAGCAGATAGATGGTCTGATCTGCGGTTCCGGCTGGCATATCGCGGAACGGAGTGTCCTTCTGCGGGATAAACGGGCCGATGCCGCACATCTCCGGCTGAAAGGTTTCAATGAATGTTAAATCGGTGGCAAGGCAGTCCGGGGTCTGGTAAGGAGAACCAACCATAAAGCCGCATCCAACCTGGTAGCCGATCTCTTTTAAGTCCCGCAGACAGCGCATCCGGTTGTCGAACGACATGGAAGCAGGATGCAGCTTCTCGTAATGGGCCTTGTCTGCCGTCTCGTGGCGGAGCAGATAGCGGTCGGCCCCGGCATCGAACATAGCCTGGTAATCCGCGCGGGAATATTCCCCTAACGACAGGGTAACGGCGCAGTCCGGGTAGCGCGACTTGATCTCGCGGACCAGCTCACAGACTTCGCTGATCGGTACAATGCCTTCCCCACCCTGCAGCACAAAGGTGCGAAAACCGAGGTTCCAGCCATCCTCACAGCATTCCAGGATCTGTTCCCGGGTGAGCTGGTAGCGGTCGCAGTTGGCGTTAGACTTGCGGATGCCGCAGTAGATGCAGTCATTCCGGCAGTAGTTTCCGATTTCAATGAGTCCTCGGACGTAGACATCCGTGCCGTAGATTTCGCGGCGCATGGCATCGGCTTTTTTGGCGGCATAGGCCGCCAGTTCCGGGGTCTGACCTTCCACAAGCGCACGGTATTCCTCGTGCGACAGGGCGTGACGCTCCGCCAGCAGGTCAATGAGGGAGATGAGATCCGTCATCCGATCACATTGGAGTAAGCGGTCTTGACGCTGACTCCCTCCAGGTTTCCAAGTTTACCGGCCAGAGCGGAGATCGTATCCTGCGGTGCGTCCATGGCGATGGATACGATGCTGATGTGCTTTGGACGGTAGGGAATTCCCATTCTTCCGATGATGTACTGGCCATACTCATGCAGCATGGCATTTAATTTTTCCACGGAATCCGGGTTTTCCACGATGATACTCATAACAGCAACGCGTGTTTCCATAAATCCTCCTGTAATGATTTTTGAGATCATTGTAAAAAAGAAAAGCCGCACCCCGAAAGGTACGGCTGAACAGACTGCGGCTGTGGAAGGGCAGTGAACCAGGCGGACCTTTCACGCAGGGCAAGAAAATGCTGTTTGCGCAACGCGTGAACAGTAACATGCCGTGCCCTTAGTGTCGGGAAGCTAAATGATTCTCATTAAAGACAGGATACCATAGAATTTAAAAGATTTCCAGCAGAATTTCCGGCAAAACGGATAAGGAAGTCTTGCATTTTTTTAGAAACTTCGGTATAATGAAACAATGTTTTGCGGTTTAACGCGTTAAACTATTGAAAAACTTGTGATTTGTCGTAAGAGTTATTCAAAAATGGCAGCGCGCAGGACCGTGGGAGAGGGGAACGATTTACTATGAACGAAGAAAAGAAACTCAATATGCCGCAGTCGCTTTTGCTGCTGCTTCTGATCATCGGATCCGTTGCAGTCTGTATCCGGCTGAAAACAGGCGGCCCAATGATTGGCTTATTCTTAAGCTGGATCATCATCTACCTGTTCTGCAAAGTGTTAAAGATCAATTACGATCATGTGGTGAGCGGCGCGTACGATGCCATCCGTGTCGTTGTGCCGACACTCTGTCTGTTAATGTCCATCGGCGTGATGATTGGAACCTGGCTGCAGAGCGGAACCATTGCTTCTATTATTGTAGGCGGCTTAAAGATGATCAATCCCACCTGGCTTTTACCGCTGACCCTGGTGTTCTGCGCGGTGTTAAGCCTGGTGACCGGAACCTCCTACGGTTCTGTGGGAAGTGCCGGTGTTGCCATGATGGCGATCGGAAATGCCATGGGCATCCATCCTGGCATGGTAGCGGGAGCCGTGATCTGCGGAGCCATGTTTGGCGACAAGTTAAGCCCGCTGTCCGATACTACAAACCTTGCGCCAGCAGTGGCGGGAGCAAAGTTAAATGACCATGTGCGTTCCATGCTGTGGACCACGCTTCCAACCTTTGTCATCAGCCTTGTGATCTTTACGGTTCTTGGCATCAGCCAGACTTCCGGCGCTTATGAGGAAGGAAACCTGCTGGTCTACATCGATGCCCTTCAGGGAGAGTTTAAGCTGGGACTTGTAACCCTGCTTCCGGCTGCAGTCATCATCGTACTGCTGCTCTGCAAGGTCAATGCCATTGTTTCTCTGGGACTTTCCGCAGTCTGCGCGGGCGCGGTATCCTGGTTCTATCAGGGCGCGACGCTGCAGAGCATCATCCGTGTGGCATACAACGGTTACAGCACCCAGATTGAGGAGGCTATCTTAAAGACCATCTTAAACCGCGGCGGCATGAGCAGCATGCTGCAGTATGTGGCGATCATCTGTTTTGCAGTCGGCATGGGCGGCATGTTAGACCGTCTCGGTGTCCTGGGCAACATCTTAAATGCCATCACCGGACGCATCAACAGCGATGGAAGCCTGATCGTGGCAAGCCTTCTGGTTGGTTATGTGACGAGCCTCATCAGCTGTTCCCAGCCAATGTCCCATGTGCTGACCGGCAACATGATGAAGCCGCTGTTCCAGGCAAGAAAGATCGCCCCGGAGATTCTCTCACGGACGCTGGAAGATTCCGGAACCCTTTCTGGTCCGATGATCCCGTGGCACGGCTACTGTGTATACATGGCAGGCACGCTGGGCGTTGCGTGGTCGGTATTCTTCCCGTACCTGTTCCTGTTATATCTGACTCCGCTGTTCAGCATCTTTTATGGCTTTACCGGAATCTCGATGAAACATGTGGACGGCATGGACGGGCAGAGATAAATTAGAATATTTGGAGTGTATTATATTATGGAAACAAAACTTGTACTTCTTGGCACCGGCACGCCGAACGCGTGTCCGAATGCCAGCGGACCTTCTTCCGCAGTGGTAGTGGGAGACCGCGCGTATCTTGTAGATTTCGGACCTGGCGTGGTGCGCCAGGCTGCAAAGGCATACCAGAAAGGCATTGACGCCCTGCGTCCGGACCGCCTGACGGTGGCATTCTGCACCCATCTGCACACCGATCACACGGCTGGTTATTCCGATCTTATCTTTACCCCGTGGGTGTTAGAGCGCAAGGAGCCGCTTAAGGTGTTTGGGCCGAAGGGCATCTGTGAGATGACAGACTATATTCAGAAGGCCTATGCCGTGGACATTGATTTCCGCATTCACGGCTTTGAGAAAGCCAACGAGGAAGGCTATAAGGTAGAGGCGAAGGCAATTCAGACCGGCATCATTTACCGGGATGACCGTGTGACGGTGGAGGCGTTCCCGGTCAGCCACGGCACGCTCGAGAGCTATGGTTTTAAATTTACCACGCCGGACAAGGTGATTGTCATCAGCGGCGATACCGCGCCGCTTGAGATCGTGGCAGAAAAAGCAAAGGACTGCGACATCCTTCTGCATGAGGTGGAGTACACTGCCGGACTTTCCGCGAGGGAACCGAAGTGGCAGAAATACCATCGGGAAGTCCACACCCTGAGTGTAGACCTGGCGAAGATCGCACAGAAAGCGCAGCCGAAGCTTTTGGTCACCTACCACCGCATCTATCACATGGAGATCCAGGACAACACGGTGGACGTGGAAGCCGAGATGGCGCGCAGAAACGAAGCCATCCTGCAGGAGATCAAAGACGCCGGGTATGATGGGTCGGTAGTGAACGGGCTGGATTTAGATGTCTTTTAAGGTTTGATTTTTGTTTTGTTGTTTTGATGGAAGAGTTTCTGTGGACGTGCTAAAATAGTGTTAAGATTTATGGAACAACGTTGAGCATGCATTTGGAGACAAGAGATGAAAGACAAACGAAACAATCTGGGAAGAACCTGGATGATGCTGATTCTGGCAGTGCTGCTTTTGGCAGCGCCCAGCCTAAGCGCGCAGGCAGCGGACAGCCAGCCGTTAAAGACCGTCCGCGTAGGCTGCCTGATCTATCCGGGTTATCAGGAGGGCGCGTGCGCAGGATATCAGCTACGCGACGGAGGAACAGGGCAGAGAGTACTATTACCTGTTTGTCCGGGAGGACAGGACCGATATGACGGCAACCGATCCGTCTACGTTCCAGGGCGCAAGGGTCGGCATCAACAAGGGCAGTGTCCAGGTTGGGCTGTTTGAGGACTGGTGCAGGGAGAATGGCATTGAGTGTCAGAGTGAGCTGTACGAGAGCAGTGCCGAGCGCTACGCGGACATGAACAGCGGAAAACTGGATGCCATCGTCTCCACTATCGTTTCCGAGAATGAGATCATGCGCTATCACTGGAATTCCATTGTGCGGATCGGATATTCGCCGTACTATTTCGCGGTGAGCAAAAAAAGCCCGGGACTGTATACAGAACTGAACGACGCCATCACAAAGATTCTGCAGTCCGACTGGTATTACAATGAAAAGGTTCATTTAAAGTACAATGGAAAAACTTCGGCAGCTTCCTCCGGATTAAGTGAGCAGGAACGAAAATGGCTGGAGAAAAAGGGAACCATTAAGATCGGTTACGCGGACAACATTCTTCCGTAGTTATGCCTGTGGCTACGCATTGTCCGAGGATTATCCCAAGGCATCGATCACCGATCTGCGCAACGAGGCAGACATGAAGATGTACGAGGACACGATCCGGGTAAAAGCACAGAAGAGAAACGGAACACAGAAATAAGAAAAATCCACCAGAACATACCGGAAAACGGTGCGTTCTGGTGGATTTTTTTACATAAAAATTTGAAAAGTGAAATTTTCCTGTTTTTGAATTATGATATGTTAAATATGAAAGTAAAAGAACAAAGACAGGAGGAAAAGCAATTGGATACAAAATGGAAAGATACAGAAGTGCAGGCAGTGCCGATTGAACCAGGAAATGTTCTTTTAGTGCTTTCCGATGCCTGTGCATATTATTTCGATTCTCTTTTTTATGTTCCAAAAGATTCTGAGGATGGAAAGCCGTTGGAGTATTTCGGGTATTCCCATATTGGGATTCGTCAGGACAGCTATCTGGTCATGAGCGGACAGGACGGCCTGGAAGATGGGCGGATCGATCTTCGGTATTTCCCGGGAGACCAGACCGTCGAGTTTTACATGGAAGAGACAGATGGATGCCCGTGGTATCTGGAAAACCGGGGAAGCACGGCGTTAAAGGTCAGAACCTCCTGCGGGACCATCTGCCTGAAACCGGGAGAGAGAAAACCGGTATGCCGCGCGAGTGCAGAATAAAGAGGAGGAGCGCCCATGATTTATATTACAGGAGACATTCACGGAGAGCCGCGCAGATTCAACAAACAGACATTTCCGGATCAGGAACGGCTCACCAGGGCGGACTATCTGATCATCTGCGGGGATTTTGGCCTTGTATGGGATCCGGAAGAGAGTAAGCGGGAGCGCTGGTGGCTGGACTGGCTGGAAGAAAAACCGTACACGACCTGCTTTATTGACGGCAACCATGAGAATTTTACCAGACTCCAGTCACTCCCGACAGAAACATGGAATGGCGGAACGGTGCATAAGATCCGCGAGCATGTCATTCACCTCATGCGCGGTGAGTATTACTGCATCGGCGGAACCAGCATGTTTATGTTCGGCGGAGCGAGATCGCACGATATTCGGGGGCTGGCAGACGATGCGGCACTGCAGCGGGACTATACGGCAGGTGTGTTAAAACAGGACGATCCGCTGTTTTTAGAAAAGAAGAAACGCCTGGAACGAAAAGGCGGTGTTACCAGAGTCGAAGAGAAGACATGGTGGCGCGCGGAAATGCCATCGGAATCCGAGATGCGGCATGGAATGGAGATGCTGAGAAAGCATGGAGGAAAAGTAGATGTGATCCTGTCGCATGAGGGTCCTTCCTCTTCGGTGGCACTGCTGGAAGAAGGGGCCGGAACAGATCCGCTCATGGAGTATCTGGAGCGCGTAAAGCAGGGTACGGAGTACAGTCAGTGGTTTTTCGGACACCACCATATGGACCGCCGGATTACGGAGAAGGATACGGTGGTGTATGAAAAAATTCTCCGCATTTAAGCCACAAGGGCTGTCGCAAATGCGACAGCCCTGTATATTATAGGTATCCGAATTTCGCAGAAACACCCTGCTGCTGGCAGTTCATCTCAGAGAATGCCCGGATGGTATCCGCAACATCGTCTTTGGTGATAAGTGAGTAATCCGATTCTTCTTTCGCTTCCCCTTTTAACAGACGTCCCGCGAGTGCGACCTGGCACTGTTCGAGCAGGCTTCTTGCCTCACGTCCGTTGCCGAAGTCGTTTTTGCGCATGCGCTGCGCAAAGTAGTTTTGGATGAGCGGATCGCAGTCGGCTGCTATGGTCAGGCCGGAGGCAGATGCCAGGTGGTGTGTGATCTGCACCATAACATCCGGTTCATAGGAATCGAAGTAGATGGTGGTGTTGATGCGGCTTTTGAGTCCCGGGTTTGCCTCGATAAACTGGAGCATCTTGTTGTGCTCGCGGGAAACTTTTTTTCCTCCGTAGCCGGCAAAGATAATGAGCTTATCTTTCGCGTGCTTTTCCAGTTCGATCATGAGCTGGGCGAGCGCCTCCTGGCCGTAGCTGTCCATCTCCCCGCCCTGTGAGGAGGTTAAGGAGTAGGCTTCATCGATGAGGATGGCATCGTTTTCCTCAAACAGGGAATGGACCAGAGAGGCGGTCTGTCCCAGGAAAGGCGCTTTTAACTGGGCACCGTTGACACTCACAAACCGGTTTCCGCGCAGGAATCCTTCGGTTGCCATCTGGTCTGCCAGAATCTGTGCCATGGTTGTTTTAGCGGTTCCCGGAGCGCCGATGAATAAGAAGGTCTTGTGGTAATTCAGCGGCTTGAGCTTGTGTTCTTCCCGGATCTTATTGTAGCGGAGCACATTCATAATACCGTCCAGTTCCTTTTTCACGGCCTCCATGCCAAACAGGGAGTTCTGCATCTGTTTGATTTCCGGATGTTCTTCCGCCAGGTTGACCATCTGGCTCAGACCCATTTTTTTGAAAATATCCGGAGTGACAGGAAGTTTGGCATTGGTGTGCAGAATGTATTTCAGCGTTTTTTCATAAGTCGCACAGGGTCTGTCCGGATCAATGGAGGCAAGCTTTTCGGAGAGCAGCCTGGTGTCTGTGTTTTTGGAAAAGGACAGTTTATACTGGAGCGTCAGATCCTCAAACAGTTTGTGGTGGTATGCTTTCAGTTCGCTTTCCTCGCACTGCAGATTATAATAAGGAGCAGTGTATTCCAGCATCGTTTTGTTGATGCTGAAGTCATCTGTACTGATATCGGAGCCGATGATCAGGACATAGACATGTTCATTGTGCTCAAAACGTTTCAGGTTCTCGATGGTGGAGTCGCAAACGGCTGCCAGGCGGAAAAAAGGATCATCAGCAGAATGTTCTACAATGCAGACAGCGTTGATGCTGCAGTCCATCCACCAGGGGGTGCGCCGCATGTTATTTTTCTGCATTTCCATCTGCAATGCCATGCCGAACGTGTTGTCTGATGACGGTGCGTCATAGTCGGTCAGATCGCAGGAAGGAATGAGCGGGATGCGGGAAAAATCTTCCTCATAATGAATGTATTCGTCAGAAGGATCTTTTGTGGGGGTATAGTCTTCGATTTCGTCATCTCCCTCTTCCTCTTCGCAGTTTGCAGCAGCCGCCTGGGAAGCGAGATATAAAACAGCGCGGTATCCGTCTTCCTGTGTTGGAGCGGAGATGATGGTGTAATTGGAAAAATTTCCGGACTCAGCAGCGCAGGGCTTGTAGATGGATGCGCCGTTTTTGATATCTTCCTCCAAAAGATCTTCGCGGTAGTTTTTCGGCAGCTGCAGATAGGAAGCTTTCTGGCTGGCGTGGTAGCCAAGAAAAACGGTTTTGGTGACCGGGGTAAGCAGTTTCAGTGTTTTTTTCTTTTTCATGTGTGTTCTCCTTTGGAATGGTGTCTGGATCAGCAGTTTCAGCTTCTTTGTCAGGTTCATTGCTTCTGTTCTCCGTTTATGATGGAGTCCACGATGCCATAGGAAATGGCTTCCTCTGCGGTCATCCAGTAGTCTGCCTGGATGGACTGCTGGATCGTCGCTTCGGATTGTCCGCAGTTTTCTGCAAGCATATGGATAAAGGTCTGGCGGATCCGCTCCAGGCGGTTCATGGAGATCATAAGATCAGAAGCCTTGCCTTCCATGCCGGTGGACGGCTGATGGATCATGACCTCGCTGTGCGGAAGGATGTAGCGCTTCCCGTGTTCGCCTCCGGACAGAATAATGGCAGCCATGCTGGCGGCAACTCCCTGGCACACCGTGTGAACCGGGGAAACGATGGATTTCATGGTATCGTAGATGGCAAGCCCGGCGCTCACGCTGCCTCCGGGGCTGTTAATATAGAGGAAGACCGGTTCCTGGCTGACGGAATCCAGATAGAGAAGCTGCGATGTGATGAGAGCTGCCTGCTCGTCTGTGATTGTTCCGGTCAGCATTACGATGCGGTTTTCCAGGTTCAGGGAGAGAATGTCTCCCACCCGTCCGTCTTTGTTGCATACAGTTGGATTAATAAGCATGTTTTCGTTCCTCCCAGGTAGTTTTTGTTTACTTTCTTGACTTTAGTATAGTATAATGAAATCACGAGAAAATTCCAAAAATGGAATTATGTAAAAATTCTAAAAATAAAATTTTAAGGAGATGATGGTTATGACACAGACCACACAGCAGAAGCAGTATATGGAGCAGCATAAGGATTTTGTCCGGGTAGTACAGTTTATTACTTCATTTGATTTTTTGCTGGCACTGCAGGTGCTGAAGACACAACATACCGGGATCGACAACAAGATCAATGTAAAGCATCTGTACGAAAAGGTGTATGGCGATGCGATATATGAAGATATGGAGATTCCAGGTGCTGGAATCGAAAAAGAGAAGTCCGAAAGAGAAAGTGAGTGGGAATATTTCTATGCGCTGGATAAATCGAGCCAGTTTCGTGAGTCTTTCAAACGCTTTATTGCCATTCAGGATGCCGTTGTGGATGAGTGTGAGGATGAGAATGGCAAAGTGAACGGGGATGTGGAGCCTGTCCTGAATATGCTTAAAAAGAAGAAGGGCGATTATACGGAAGAAGAATGGGAACAGATGGATTCGAAAAATTATACGAAGGCTGATTTTTCAGAGGAGGAATATCAGGATCTGGTCTGCTGCATCCGGAATTTGCAGAATATATTCTATCATCTTCTGGGAGGAAAGGTTGCGTATACTACAAAAAGTGAAACAGGAACAAAGACTAAGAATCCGCAGCGTTCCTATTATTTTATTCCGGATGCAGACAACAGCAAAATGGATTTCCTTACAGGCATGGTGATGTGCAATCCGCTGATCGCGCAGAAGGAGAAAAAAGAATTGCTGCGGTGCATGTCGGTCATGAATCCGTGCTATCGGTTTCCCCTTTCCCAATATTTGGACGATGAGAAAAATAAAGAACCGAAGAAAGAGGAAGTCCAGCTTCCATCGGAAAGTGTGAAATTTCTGCAGCATGTTCAGACGTTATATACCGCAGTTGTAAACGGGTATCAGATTGAAATCGTGTATGGTATTTATGACAGGGCAGAGAACAATAAAGTCCTGTTCCGGGCAAAAAGAGCAGAGAAAACGACTTTAAACCCGTTTGCGCTGCTCTGGGATCAGGGGCATTATTATCTGATAGCGACGACGCAGGAGCGGGCGGATTTTCCGCGTCATTACCGGGTAGACCGCTTTATTGAGGTAGCGATTGCTACAGCCGGAGAAGAAGATGACAAAAAACCAGTCCCACGCTGCAGCAGGCCGCTCGTATTAGAAAACCGCTACTTCAAACATGACGTATTTCTGCCGAAAAAATATGTACAGGAACATCCGGGTATGCGAATCTATACAGAAGAAAGGCTAATTGACTGTGTGTTTGAGCTGACTGACTGGGAACTCCAGATGATGGTCGATGCGTTTGGCAGTGACCTGACAGTATACCGGAAAGGAAGGGAGCCGAAGACCCGGATCGATTATAACGGGGAAGAACGCGAACTTTATCTGGTTACTGTGGAAAAAGTACAGTACGACAATGCGCTTTCCTTTGCGCTGCAGCATGCGGAATACATCACGGTGCGCCAGCCCCAAAAGCTGGTTGATGATGTACGGTCGAAGCTGAAGAAGATGCTGGAACAGCTGAATTAAAGATAAAAAACGAAAAATGCCAGAATTGAAATTAATGCGATCACCGGATATGGTAAGCTGAAAGAAAAAAAGAGGTGATTGCACATGGCAGAGAGAGCATTGGCACATGTAGAGAAAATAGAGTGGGTAAAACCCATTGAGGGAGCCGATAACATTGAACTGATCGGAGTTCTGGGCTGGGTCTGTGTGGCGAAAAAAGGAGAATTTCAGCCGGGAGATCTGGCGGTCTATATCGAGATCGACAGCAAATGTCCGGCGGAGGATGAACGGTTTGCGTTTCTTGCCAGCCGGAAATTCCGTGTCCGGACCATGAAGCTGAACCGGTTTCAGGTCATCAGCCAGGGACTCGCGCTTCCACTGGAACAGTTTGGCGAGTTAAAAAACGTAAAGATCGGTACCGATGTGACAAAAGAACTGAAGATCACATATGCCCTGGAGGAAGATATCCGGCGAAAAATGGAAGGCGTGGACCCGATGGCACGCTACAACGCGATGGCGGCCAGAAGAAAGCGCTTTGCGAAGAAACGATGGTTCCAGTGGCTGATGCGCCGGGAATGGGGGCGCAGGCTGTTATTTGCGATTTTCGGGAAGAAACAGGACAATCCGCTGGAATTTCCGAAGTGGATCGTAAAAACCGATGAAACCCGGATCGAGAACGCGCCGTTTTATCTGCAGAGCCAGGAAACATGGGTGAAAACAGAAAAGTGCGATGGTACTTCCTGTACGTTCGCGGTGGAGCGCTATAAGAAAAACAAAGATCAGTTTGAGTTTATTGTGTGCAGCCGGAATGTGCGTCAGGCCAGCCGGAAGCAGGCATGCTACCATGATGCCAACATTTACTGGGAGCTTGCGGACAAGTACCAGATGGAATCTGTTCTGACGGAATTCGCGATCCGGCATAAATGCCAGTATGTGGTTCTGCAGGGAGAGGGCGTGGGATTTGTTCAGGGCAACCCGTACAAACTGAAAGAAAACCGCCTGTATGTGTTCAATCTGATCGTTGACGGTGTGAGAAAGAACACACAGGAGATGGCGCAGTTCTGCGAGGAGCACGGCCTGACTCCGGTGCCGGTCATCGACACCAATTATGTGCTGCCAAAAACCATGGAGGAAATGAAACTCGAGGCAGACGGACGCAGCCGGATCAATCCGGATGTTCCGAGAGAAGGGTTCGTATACCGCTCCCAGGACGGTCAGAGAAGTTTTAAGAATGTTTCCAGGGAATATTTATTAACTCACGAGTAAAGGAGAACGTTATGGAGATCACAAAAATCCGGCCTGCGCTGGACCATATAAAGAAGGCCTGTGGAAAAAATCTGGATCAATTATATCCGGCGGGGGTTCCGGAATTTGTACAGGAACGGTATGAGCGGGAACTCAACTGGCTGGAGTTATTCGACTCGATTGAGAATTTTGAGATCTTTTGCCGCCTGAGTGAGGCGGCAGAGCAGACCTCCCAGTACATGATTGTGCGCGGAACAGCGGCAAATCTGTTTCTGGTCTATCTGTTAAACGGCACAGGGCCGAACCCACTTCCGGCACACTATTACTGCAGGCAGTGCGGCTATCTGGAAATGCCGGACGATTCGTCGGTATACGGGCCTGATCTTCCGGAAATTTCCTGCCCGGTCTGCGGCACAAAGATTGCGGCAGACGGATTCCGTCTTCACGAGGAACTGGCGTGGAGACGAAATGGAACAGCAAACATGCTGGATTTTGAGTATCGTGTCAGTAGGGAATTTCTTCCAGAGGCAAAGCGCGTTCTGCAGGAGTGCTATCCGGACCGCTGCGTGGTAAAACGGGCCGTGGAGCACACCGAAGCGGACCCGGATACAGGAGCGGAAACAACCAGGCTCGTGCAGTATGGCTATGCAGTACTGCCGGAGGGAAAGACCCTGGAAGACTATCCGGAACTGGCCGCAGAGCTGGAAGATGGGGGATGTGGTGTCTGCGGATCTCTTCCGGTTCTGGAATCATCCGGAATCAAAGTGGTAGGTGTACTGTCGTCGGAACTGCTCGACGACCTGATGTGGCTGCAGAAAGAACAGGGACTAAACGCTGCAGAAATCGGTCTGCGCAGGCTGAACAGCATGACGCTGCAGGATCTTCTGGACATTGGCGTGTTCTATAAGGGCGTCTGGGACATGGCCGCCGCAGAGCAGCCAAAAGACTGGCGCGGCCTGTTGAAGTGTTATGCGGAAGTTCATAACAGCTATCGGCAGATCCCGTTTTGCGAAGACTGGGAAAAACGGGCACAGGAAGTTCGGACAGTGATTTTGCAGAATCCGGATTTTGTGCAGGCAGATTGTGTCACCCGGGACGATTTCTATGAAAGGCTGATGCAGTTTGGCGTCGAAAAGACGGCAGCCCTCCGGATCTCGCGGGATATCCAGATGTGCCGGGCGGACAGAGCCCCGGAATTTATCGCGCTGCCTGTGCCGGAATATGTAAAACGTGCGGCGAAGGTGTACAGCTACATGCTCCCGGCCGCAGACTGCCTGGAATTTCTTCTCGCGCAGGCGAGAGCCGCGTATTATTGGAAACACAGGAAAAATAAGCACACTCCGTAAACTCGGACGCGCCCGCCGCGCACTGGAAAAGCCGCCGAAGCATAAACTATCATAAGAAAGCTTCAGGGTGGCTTTTTCTTTGCAGACATTTCCAAAGCCTTTGACACCTGGAGAGGAACGGGCCTGCCTGGAACGCTTACAGGAGGGCGACCGAGAGGCACGCGATATCCTGATTGAACGAAACTTAAGGCTGGTGGCACATGTTGCCAAGAAATACCAGGGAACAGATTATGAGATGGAAGACCTTCTGTCGGTCGGGACGATCGGCCTTATCAAAGCGGTGAACACCTTTCATCCGGAGCGGGGGAGCCGCCTGGCCACCTACGCGGCGAAATGCATCGAAAATGAGATCCTTATGATGTTCCGCGCGGGGAAAAAGTACAGCCGGGAAGTGTCGCTGTTTGAGCCAATCGGTGTCGATAAGGACGGGGAGTCGGTCAGCCTTGTGGATGTCATTGAGGTGGAGACGAAAGAGGTGCTGGAAGACCTCATTCTGGACCAGGACATCCGGGAGCTGTACGCGGCGTTTTCCTGCTGTTTAAAACCGCAGGAACAGTCGGTGGTAAAGCTGCGTTACGGGCTGTTTGGCACGAAGCCGCGTACCCAGCGGGAGATCGCGAAGCAGCTTGGCATTTCCAGGTCGTATGTGTCGCGCATTGAAAAGCGCGCTTTAAAGAAGCTGGCGGAACATATGGGGCCGGAATAAAGAATGAAAAAATTTTGTTACTGTTCACGCGTTGCGCAAACAGCAACGGATTTTGCCGATGCTTCGCATTCCAAATCGGCAAAATCTTCTGCCATCACTGTATCATACGGCATTTTCAGTTCAGAAAATGCCTACCCCATGTACAGTAACAAAATTTTAGCATAACATTACAAGAAAATTGCATTGTTTTCAGACGCTTTCCCATATATAATATATGGGAAAGCATTTTTATTCTAGGAAACGGAGGGGTACTATTATGTCTACCATTTTAGTGACAGGCGGTGCAGGTTACATTGGAAGCCACACCTGCGTGGAACTTTTAAATGCCGGTTATGATGTGGTTGTCGTGGACAACCTGTGCAATTCCTGCCGGGAATCGTTAAAGCGTGTGGAGGAGATTACCGGAAAGAAGCTGACTTTCTACGAGGTAGATCTTCTGGATGAGCCGGCGCTCGATGCCGTGTTCCAGAACGAGAAGATCGACGCGGTCATCCATTTCGCTGGTTTAAAGGCAGTGGGCGAGTCTGTATACAAGCCGCTGGAATACTATCACAACAATATCACAGGAACTCTGATCCTGTGCGACGTAATGCGCCGCCATGGCTGCAAGAGCATTGTGTTCAGTTCTTCCGCTACCGTTTACGGAAATCCGGCGTTTGTGCCGATCACCGAGGAGTGCCCGAAGGGCGAGATCACCAATCCGTACGGACGCACCAAGGGCATGCTGGAGCAGATCTTAACCGATCTCCATACCGCAGATCCGGACTGGAAAGTTATGCTGCTTCGTTACTTCAATCCGATCGGAGCGCATAAGTCCGGCCGCATCGGTGAGAACCCGAAGGGAATCCCGAACAACCTGCTGCCGTACATCACCCAGGTGGCAGTTGGCAAGCTGGTATGCCTTGGCGTATTCGGAAACGATTACGACACTCCGGACGGAACCTGTGTCCGTGACTACATCCATGTCGTAGACCTGGCAGACGGTCATGTGAAGGCTCTGGACAAGCTGGCAAAAGAGCAGGGCGGTGTCTGGATCTACAACCTCGGAACCGGCGTTGGCTACAGCGTTCTCGATGTCATCAACGCGTTTGAGGAAGCGAACAACTTAAAGATCAACTACGTGTTCAAGGAGCGCCGCGCAGGCGATGTTCCGCAGTGCTACGCAGATTCCTCCAAGGCAGAGCGCGAGCTCGGCTGGAAAGCAAAATACGGCATCCGCGAGATGTGCGAGGATTCCTGGAGATGGCAGAAGAACAATCCGAACGGATACGACGAAAAGTAAAAACATGCAAAAAGAAGAGGAGGCCGGTCAGGTCTCCTCTTCGCTCATTAAAGACTTCATGATAAAGGCGTAGATCTCTTTGCTTTTATGTTCCCAGCGGGCACTCATGGCAGCGGCCTGTTCCCGGTCGGGAACGGATAAGTTCAGCTCGATGAGCGGGGCGCGGCCTTCCCGTACCTCACAGTGGACGATGTAGTCCTGGGTGGTGGACTTGTAATAGTCGGAGACGAGGCTGACCTCGTTTCGCAGGCGCAGCCGGTTCTCTTTTAAGTAAGTATCCATATCTTCGATGATGGCGGGGGATATGTTGTTTTCAAAGAAATTCAGCGTCTCTTCGCCCTCTTTGGTGATCTCGTAGCGGGTGGTGCTGTGGGTGGACTCCGCATGGATGAGCCCGGATTCTTTCAGTTCCCCCAGTGCCTGCTGGAGTGTAAAATAGCTGGCGTACTCGTGCTGAAGGAAAAAGTCTGTCAGCTGCGCGTTCGTCAGCGGGAAGTTTACTTTTTTGAGCATATACAGATTCATAAGTTTGTAGAGCGTCATTGGTTCAGACAACATGGAACATGCCTCTTTCATTCGATAAAGTTTTTATTAATCATACCAATTTAAATCTTTTAAATCAAGTGGAATTATGCTAAACTAGTCCCATATGTAATAAAGAGTTACTGTTCCCAGATAGGCATTTTCTGAACTGAAAATGCCGTATGATATCGTAGTGGTAGCAGATTTTGCCGATTTGGAATGCGAAGCATCGGCAAAATCCGTTGCTGTTTGCGCAACGCGTGAACAGTAACAATAAAGAAAGAATATTGCTGTTTGCGCAGCGCGTGAACAGTAACAGTGTGACAGAGGATACTATGAGAGAAAGAATCAACCGACTGGCAAAAGGCATTGTGGATGCGGAGATCCCGGACGTGATCGTTCTTCCGGAAAATCCGGACAGTACGGTAACGGCCGGTCAGGTAATCAGAAAAGAATTATATGTGGCGGACCGCTATGGCTGTTTTGTAAAAGGCCTGGTGTATTCCTCCCATCCGTGCGTGCGGGTGCTGGGAACTTCCTTTGGAGGGAACCGGAACCGTATTTTTTATGAGGTGGACTGCCGCACCCTGTCAGACGGAGACAAGATCGAGGGAGAATTTGAGCTGGTGACGAATGGCGGCGAGAAAAAGCTGCCATATTCTTTTGTTGTGGAACCGGATCCGGTGGGGAAAGTCCTGGCCGGATTAAAAGACCCGGAGGCGTTCGCGAAGCTGGTACAGTACGAAGGAGAGTTCGCGAAGCGCCTGTTTGAGTACCGCGATTTCACGGATGCTCCGTTTTTGCAGGATCTTCATGTGCGTGCCCTGTACGACGGATTAAAGGGGCGTCCGAACCGCCAGAATGCACTGGAGGAATTTCTGATCGCCCTCGGCGTAAAAAAAGCGGTAGAGCTTTCTGTGGATACTTCCGTGCGCAATATGGAAAAAGAAGAGATTTCCGAAGATCATGCGATCGAGATAAAGGCAGGAACCTGGGGATACATCCGCTTTGAGGTGCGGGCGGACGGTGATTTTATTGAGCTTCCGAAAACTGTGTTTACCTCAGATGATTTTACAGACGGTACATGCCAGATTGTATATCGCGTCAATCCGGCAAAGCTGCATCAGGGAAAAAATCTTGGCGCGGTATGGATCACGGCGCTGCGCCAGAAACTCTGCGTTCCGGTCGAGGTGTCTGCGGGAGATGACGCAAAGACCCGTGCTGGATATGGGCGCAGGGAGGCATTTGGCAAATACCTGGAGCTTCGCCTGGAGTACGAGCTGGGTCTTTACGGGGAAGCGCTCATGAAAAACCAGTTAAAGCAGCAGTTGAGCGCGATTCGCAGCCAGTTTGGCGAGAACCTTGCGGTAACGCTGTATCAGGCAGACCTGGCAGTTCTGGAGGGGAATCTGGCTGAGGCAGCAGAACTTTTGGATTCCTGCAGGGAAGAAGTGATTTCGGTTCGCAAATACCGGCCGGAATACGAGAGACTCCACCAGTATCTGAGTGCCAGAGTGACTGGAAAGGAGCCGGAGCAGTCCAAAACAGCCGTAGAGCAGTTTACGGAGCTTCGCGCGGAGTTTGCAGGCGGAAGCCGGAGCCCGTATCTTTATGTGCGCGCGTGGAAACTTCTGAAAGAGGATGCAGGGCTTCTTGCGGAACTTTCGGATTTTGAGCTGCAGGTGCTTATGTTCGCGGTAAAGCGCAGGCTGGCAGGAAAAGAACTGGCCGTGAAGGCGGCAGAGCTTGCGGCAGCGAGAAAGCGGAGCAGCCGCCTGTTGTTCCGCATGCTGGTAAAGCTCTATGAACAGCATCCGGAACCGGAGGTTTTAAACGCGGTCTGCAGCCTTCTCATCAAGGCGGACTGCCGCGATAAAACCTATTTTACCTGGTATCAGAAAGCGCTGGAGGAGGGCGTGAGCCTCACCCGCCTGTACGAGTACTACCTGTATGCCCTTCCGGAGGATTATCCGTATCTTCTTCCGAAGGAGGTTCTGCTGTATTTTTCCTATGAGCATTCCATGAACACGCGAAGCCGCGAGATGCTCTACAGCAACATTGTAAAGTTCATGAATCCGGAGTCGGACCTGTACCGCCAGTATGAGCGCGATATTGAGCAGTTTGCCATGGAACAGCTGCTGCAGTCCCGCGTGAATGGCTATCTTGTGGTTCTGTATAAACATGTGCTTTATAAGGAAATGATCGACCGGCAGGTGGCAAAGGTACTCCCAGCCGTCTTAAAATCCTACCGCATTACCGTGACGGATCCGGGGATCCGCTATGTGATTGTGTGCTACGAGGAGCTGGAGTGTGAGGATGCCTATACGGTGAAAGAAGGCGTGGCATACGTCCCGCTGTTCTCCAGCCATCCGACGATTTTATTTGAGGATGAATACGGCAACCGCTACACCGACATTTCCAGCCGCAGGCAGCATGCCATGATGGAAGATGGCGTCAGTGAACTGGAAGAGCGCTGCTATGAGATCTGTCCGGAACAGCCAATGTTTCTTCTGGAGCACTGCAGCAGCATTGTGCGGACCGGTATTCAGGATGGCGTGGACCGGCGTATTTTAAAGCGGGCACTGACAGAACTGCAGCTGCATCCGCTGTTTCGCAAAAAACTGCTGGAATGCCTGATCCGTTACGACAGCCACACGCTGGATTCGGAAAACCGGCTGCCTGATACCCTGGATTACCTTGCGAAAGCAGAACCGGAGACGTTGGACCGCACGGAGCGCGCGAACCTGGTCAGCCTTCTGATCCGCCAGGAAGATTTCCCGGAGGCGTTTGACCTGATCCGGGAATATGGCTGGAATGGCGTGGACCATGCGGAACTTCTGACTCTGTGCAGCCATATGGTCCTGGGGCAGGAGGCAGAGGAAGATGGAACACTCCTTGCGCTTTCCTGGAACCTGTTCGAGGAAGAACTGCAGGATGGCGCGGTGCTGGACTATCTCTGTGAGTATTTCAACGGAACATCACAGCAGATGTATGCGCTGTTTGACCGGAGCCAGAGCGAACATGTGGAGCTTTATGACCTGCCGGAACGCCTGCTTGCGCAGATGATGTTCAGCGGGGAGACGGAACATATGGATCCGGTTTTCGCCTGCTACCGGAACGGAAAACATATCAGCGCCCTGGTCGTGAAAGCGTACTTTACCATGAAGTCTGTGGACTATTTCCTGAAAAACTGCCCGACGCCGGACGCGGTATTTACCTATCTGGAAGACGCGGTGCGCGGCGCGGCAGAGAAAAAACGGGTTCCGACCATCTACCTGATGGCGCTGACACTCTGGTACAGCAGGAAGGAACGCCTGACGGAGGAGCAGAAAGAGCTTTGCCGGAGTATGGTGGAACAGCTGATGGACGAGGGACGCATCTTTGCGTACTTCCATCAGCTCGGAAAGCAGATTCCGATGCCGGATTCGGTTATGGATCAGATCACCATTGAGTACCGCACAAGCCGTGAGGCGCGTCCGGAATTGAATGCCCGTGTGCTTCCGTACGAGGAGAACAGCCGGAATGCGGAATTTATCAAGGTGTATCCGGGTATTTACATTCATCAGCATGTCCTGTTTGAGGGCGAGGTGCTGGAATATGAAGTCTACGAGGATGGAGCAGACGGAAAAGTGCTGATGGAAGAAGGAAAGCTGTCCTACGACAACAGCTGTACAGGCAGTCCGGTGAGCCGGTTTGCGGCTTTGAATGAAATGAGCAGCTGCCTAAAACAGCACGATGGCCAGAAACTGAAAGAGAAAATGGAGAAATATCTGACAGACCATGCAGCGATGGAAACACTGTTTCCACTCATGTAGGAAACGCGGCAGGGTTGGATAAGAGGAACGATATGAAAGAATTGATGGCAGGCATTGATCTGTGTGATGAGTACACACAGGTCAGCTGCGGAGAGGAAGAAAAAACGTGGGTATTTCCCACGGTGATCTGCCGTCATAAGGCGACAGATCTCTGGTCTGTCGGGGAGGATGCCTATGCCCACACTTTACGGGGCGACGGCAGCCTGGTAGACAAGCTGGTGAAGCTCGTCTTAAAAGACGGAACGGCAACGCTGGACGGGAGACGCTATACCGGAGCAGAACTTCTGACGGAGTATCTGGAATGCGTGCTGAGAAGCGTGAAAAGAGAGTACGGTGCGGAAGCGGATTTCGGAAAACTTACCTTTACGGTGCGGAAACTGGATGACCGCCTGGTGGAGACACTTACCGCTTTTGGTGAAAAACTTGGCCTTTGCAGGGAAGATGTCCGGGTGATCAGCCATTCGGAGAGCTTCATCTATTATATCCTGAGCCAGAAAAAAGAAATCTGGAATGGAACCGTCGGCATGTTCGATCTGTCAGCGGAGGAACTGCGGTATTATGAACTTAAGGTTCAGCGCGGACAGAAGCAGAATGCTGTGCTGGCAGAATATGAAAAAATGGAAGAGAGCTTCCGTCTCGACATTCTGGAGACTCCGTCCGGCGCAAAGCTTGGTGACAAGATCCTTTGTTCCTGCGCGGGCCGTGTGATGCAGCGCAAGCTTTACTCCGCGGTATTTCTGATGGGAAAGGGATTTGAAAAGCGTGACTGGGCAGAAGATTTCATGAAGCTTTTGTGCACGAAACGCCGGGTTTACATGGAGGAGGCTGTTTTTGCGAAGGGAGCTGCGTACTGCGCGGCGGATCAGGCGCAGAAACAGACCTCGTATCCGTATGCCATGATTTGTGAAGGACGCTTAAAGTCGACGGTCAGCATTACGGTACTTCACAAGGGGCAGGAGATGCCGGTGCCGCTCGTCTGTGCCGGAGACAGCTGGAGGGATACCCAGGTTGTTCTGGATGTGATCCCGGAAAAGCAGAACGCGGTGGAACTGGAAATCCAGCCGTTTGATTCAAAAAAGAAAAAAGCAGTTACCATGATGCTGGAGGGCTTTCCGTCCCGCCCGGACCGCACAACCCGGGTGCGTATCAGCATTGCGTTTCTGGATGAAAAGACCATGGAAGTCACACTTTCCGATCAGGGATTCGGGGAACTGTTCCCATCATCCGGAGTACAGATCAGACAAGAGGTTATGTTATGAGCTTACGATTATGCAGAACGGAGCAGGTAAAACATCCATATTACATAAAATTTCTCGGGGTGCATCTCTATTCCTCCCAGGAACTTTCCTATGTGATCTATCATTATCCGCTTCTGGTCATCGACCGGCTGGTCGATGACCGGCTTCTGGATTTTTTGCGTGAGGATCTGAATATGGGGTTCCTTGCCTTAAAACTGGATAACTGGAGAAAGAGCGGGGAAGATCCGGATGAAATGCTCATCTTCATTCTGCAGGAGAGCGATTATTACTCCCTGGCGGAGATCGCGGAATACCGCCAGACCCTGGCCAGCCTCAGAAAGCAGCCTGTCGCGGAAATGCAGAAGCAGCGCGCGGATGCCTATTTTTCCATGCGCCAGTACGGAAAAGCGGTAAAGATGTACCAGGAAATCCTGGAGGATGACCATGCGGGGGAGGATGCTTTCACAGCGCTTGTATGGAACAATCTGGGAGCCTGCTACGGGCGGATGTTTCTGTTTGACAAGGCAGCGGAAGCATTCGAGAAGGCCTATAACCGCAGCGGCAGCCGCACCTGCCTGCGCTCCCTGTACTGGATCTCGAAGCTGGATGAGCGTCTCCCGCTTGGCGGGCGCTTAAGCAGCCTGATCACGGAGCAGGAACAGGCCAAATGGGACGAACAGTTAAAAAAAGCCCGGGAGAACGCAGCGCAGTCCGGCGCGGTAAAGCAGCTGGAAACCTGGTTTGTGGACGGAGCCGAGAGCCGGATGAAAGAGGCAGAAAAGCTGGTGGAGCAGTGGAAGAGTGAGTACCGGGCTATGGTTTGACCAAGCGGTTCGGACTGCGGAAAAGTATTTCTGAAAATATTTGTAAAAAGTTTTGAAAATGTCAAGAAAAATATGTCAAAATTAGCGAATTCGGCATATTGCACAAAACGGTGGTGATATAAGCTAAATACAGCATCTTCTGTTGTGCAACATGACTATATCCGTGAAAATGTCCAGACGTTTGGACATTTTGCGGGTGTAAATTAGCTTGTTTTTGACATGGGAAATAGACGCACAGAGGGTGCGCCTGCTAACTGGATATTTGGTTGTTTTTCGGCTATGTTTCAAGTGCCACCATTTCGCGCGAGGACAACCCGCCGAAGATGGCGCGGGGGTAATCATTCATCCAGTCTTGTATAGTCTGCACATCTTCATCGGAATACGCCGCTATGTCCGCACCTTTTGGGATATGGCGGCGTATCATTTTGTTTTGGTTCTCATTGCTTCCACGCTCAAAACTGCAATAGGGGTGACAGTAATACGCCGTGGTTCGTTTTGCGTTCTGGGCAAGGGCAGAGCGCTCCACGCCTGCCATGTCCAGAAACTCTACGCCGTTATCCATCGTTATTGTACGGAATGTGCGGCTGAACTTCTCATATCCATAGAGCCGTTCCAAGCGGTCTAGGATGGATACCACGCTTTTCTGTGACTTGTCCGGGATTTTGAAAACGTATTCGAAGCGGGTCTTCCGTTCGGTCAGAACGAGCAAACAATTTTTATTGCCGCCCTGACCGCCTACGACCGTATCCATTTCCCAATGTCCATAATCCTTGCGGCTCATTATCTCTTTTGCACGTTCCTCAATGCTTCGCCCACGCAAGTTGTTTCTTGATACTGCGGATATCCTTCTTATGTTGCGCTTCTTTCTGCGGCACTTTACAGGCAGATGCTTGTTTGTCACGTTCAAAAAGATACCCTTATCCACATAGTTGTACAGGGTATTCACGCAGACTTGTGTTCGAAACCTCAAGCCGTTCTTTTTGATGTGCATGAGCACAGCTTCCGGGCTGTATTTCTTCCGCAGAATCATGTCTTCCACGAAGCGGACAAACTCAAGGTCGTTTCCGACTTTTGGCACTCTGCCTTTTTCTGATTTGTTTCGGTCTGCTATGGCTTGCCCGGTATCGGCGCAGTAGCGTTTGTATTTCTTAAGCTCACTGTCCAACATTTCAACCGTACCGCGTTTGATTTCGCGGTAGATTGTCTGGTAATGCCTGCCAAGTAACAAGCTGATTTCCTTGATGGATTTCTTGTCTTTTCGGTATGCTTCTATGGCATACCTTTCTCGTTCCGTCAAATCTTTTCTCTTTCCCATACTCGTTTCCCTCCTATACAGAAAGGCTACGCGAAAAGCGTGCGGGCGTAAAGTGTGGTATGAACGCGTACCGCGCACTTGACACCCGCACGCTTTTCGCGTGTCTCTGGGAGGCCCACCTCAAGGCCGGTCACTAAAGCCCACGACAGGAGCCACAACCTAGCCCATGTCATTAGATCATGCGTTGCATGGCCTAACGGCAAGGGCAAGAGTGCGGCTCCTTTCCAACCGGGCCAAGGGATTGCCCCTCTTTTTTGAGAGGGGCAAAATAACGGCGCTTCACGCCTGTCTTTGACAACCGCTCTCCCTACTCTTCCTCTTCCAAGTCGCTCCTCACAAACACCGCGCGGGGCGTCCCTCACCCACCGTTTGTTCGTCGCTTGTTGTCGCGACCACAACGGCATCTCGTTTCCGCTAGTCTTTTTCGTCCGCTACTGCTCAGTATCGACCGTTACGGTTTTGGTTCCCTTTTTCCGCTGTCCCGTTCGCCCGTCTGATTGCGGCTATGCAATCAGACTACTTTTTGATAGATTCTCTCCACGCTACACAATCTCATATCCACTTGACCGTGCGCTACATTCAATCGGTAGCTTAGGAACCGAACTATCTGCGAGAGTCTGACTGCGCCGCCGCCATCAGCCGCGCGCCGGGACTGCTCTAAAAGCTCCCCAAATCCGACCGGACGATAGCTCGCCGTGCTTCCTGCAAAGATAGCGCGCGCGGATATCGTTGGGTCAGACAAACTTGTGCGAGAAAGAGAGATATTTGTTGAGCGAATATATTCGCGATAGAGTTAAGGTATGACAGAGGTAAGGGGATTAGAGTAGAAATAAAAGGTATCATGAGTGAGATAATCACGCGGCTTCACACAGTCACTCGGTCGAGGGGGCTGTTTTTCACCGCCCTTTGTTCCTTTTGAGCAGAACCCTCTACTCAAAAGGAAGTCGTTCGGCAAAAAACAGCCCCCTCTCGGTCGTTTGGTGTGCGAAGCCGCGGATCCCGGGCGGGACTCCCACCCGGGATGGCGAGTGGAACGGTATGACTAGCCAAGGAGAGGAAAAGCCGACAGGAGTAAGGCACTGTTGAAAGGTGGTGTTGTTGCTATGCAGTCTGTTGCTCGCCCCATAAGAGCGCACGGGTGTTGTGCACTCTTATGGGGCGAGCAACAGACTGCGCCAAGGGTACGGGGAAAAGCGCGAGCGAGAGCCGACAGGAGCAAGGCACTGTTGAAAGGTGATGTTATCTCTATGTTGCCCTTTCTCGCCCCTTGGGAGCGCACAGGTATTATGCACTCCCAAGGGGCGAGAAAGGGCAACGCCGGGGGTACGGAAAAGCAAAAACCAAAACCGTTGCATGAGCGGTGGTCTCTGCGTCGAGGACAGTCGCTCGGTCGAAAAAGCAATTTTCCGTCGTTCTTTGTTCCTTTGAAATGGTTCCCCCCATTTGAAAGGAAGTCGAACTTAGGAAAATCACTTTTTCTCGGTCGCTTTGTGCCCTCGACGCCTCGTACGGCGGGACCCCCCGCCTACAGAAAGGGTAACTCTCAGATGGTACAGGCGGGCGCAATGCTACCAGAAGTGTATAGGCGGGGTGTCCAGAGAGCAGCGGGAATAAAGTACAAAAGCGTTAGCAAGCGAGAGCCGACAGGAGATAGGCACTGTTGGTTTTATGATGGTTAATTTTTGTCCAGACGTTTGGACAATTCTCTGTTCTGGTTTAAGGGTATTGGTTTTTTGTCCAAACGTTTGAACATTTTTAGGATACAGATTGATTTCTTGGTTCTGGCTTGGGGATTACTATACAGGATGACGGTAATGATAGCGCTAATGATTGTGGTTATGATGGTGCTAGCAATGACGATGATGGTGGTGTTGGTGATAACGATGATGTGGTGCGGAATGTAGTACGGTATGCGGTTTTGAGAGGGGATGCCGTGTAAGCGTTGTCCACCCCCAACCGCCAAGCAGCCGAACTTTGTTCGTCTCATTGGCTCCTTTGGGGGATGTACGCGGGTCGGAAAGCAAGCGAGAGCCGACAGGAGTAAGGCACTATTGATTTTATGACGGTTTAATTTGTCCAGACGTTTGGACAATTCTCTGTTCTGGCTTAAGGTATTGGATTTTGTCCAGACGTTTGGACATTTTTGAGATACAGGTTGATTTCTGGGTGCAGTGAGAGAGTGCACGGACATTGTACACTCCCAACCGCCTTACATCCGGGCGCACCCGGCTCTGCGGCTCCTTTGGGGGCGTACAAGGTCGGCGGGATGGCTCGTCAGAGATACGAGGGAATATTTCTTGACTCGCCCTTGCGAATGTCCTCTCACTGCCTGCAAACCGTTCCCCGCTCCATTTGTTCGAGCAAGGGCAGAACCAGTTCGTACTCCCATTCTTCCCGGCGCTTCCCCTCTGCCCGCCTAACTAGCTGTTATGACATTTTCTGGCGTCCCTTTCCGGCTTTCCTTTATTTGTTGTCATGCCTTGTTACTTAGGTATCATAGCAGACTACTCGCGCCGGGAAAGGGGTGAATTGTACTCCAAAAATATTTTTTGAATTTTTACATGGTGGTAAATAAGGTTTTAAGGTTAAAACGTAAAAATTAAAAAAATATTTTTTCCGCCCCTTTCCCTCTGTTCGCAGTCCGCTAAAAGCAGATACCGTAACAAAGCACATTGACAACTAAATAAAGAAAATCCAGAAAGGGGTTTGAAAATGTATCATAACAGCTACTTAGACGGGCAAAGGGAAATCTCCAGAAAGAACGGAAGCACGAACTGGTTCAAACTCGAACAAATGAAGTGGGAAACAGTTCGCGAACAGCGAGAGGACATCCGCAAGGATGAAATCTTCGCAGACGTTGATAAAGATACTTACTGGTACGATTGAAAATCCACCCCGATGAAAGCCGGGGTGCGAGTAAGAAAGGATGAATACAATGAAAGCTAATAAAATTACCTTGAAGAAAATCAGACTGGAATACCTTGAGAGAATCGTGGATGATTTGCAGAGTTCGCTTGATTACAGACGCGATCGTATTGAAGAAGCAAAAGAAGGACTCGAAGAGGTTGTGACTGCCATTTTCGATAATGAAGATGAAAGCGCGGTTCGCGATCGTGACAGAAACATGGGGTACTACAATGACATAATTGCACGATACGAAATGGAAGTCAAAGAGGGCGAGAAGCTCCTCGCAGAACTGGAAAAGATGGTGTAGGGCGCAAGCCTTACACCTTTTTAAGTTACAGAAAAATCAAGCCTAAAGGAGAATGGATATGTACGGATTTTACGATTATTACGAAGAAGTGGAAAAGGATGTGCGGGAGTACATTAACGAAAACATTGATTTGGAATCGGTTGATTTCGATGAATTGGAAGAACAGCTTCAAGAGGAACTCATAAACGCGGATAGCGTTACAGGCAATATCAGTGGTTCCTATACGTTCAACCAGTGCAAGGCACAGGAGTATGTTGAGGACAACAAAGACCTTGTTCGCGAGATGTGTTACGCGTTTTGCAATGAACAGGATGTCATGAAGTGGTGGTTCGAAGATAACTACGAATTGATTGATGTTTCCATTCGATGTTATGTCCTCAGTGACGCAATCCACAATGCCCTCATAGAATTGCGGGAAGCGGCTGAATAAGCCGCAAGCCCCTTTTTGGAAGTTTCAAAGAAAGGATGATAGATTATGAAACACATGAGCATTAATTTGGGTGGAACACTTTACAAGCGCGTCAGCAAGCCGATGGCGAGAAAAGCCTACAATAGCGGCAAGGAAGTTCTCTTGTGTCCGTGCAAGTTGTCCCCGGATGGTATATGGCGTGTAAGCGTTACCGTAAGCAATAAGTCCGGGGAGACATTCGACCACAGTTCAAATGCGTACGAATATTACAACTGCAATGCAGAAGCAGGATACTATGCGTCTTTCTACCTTGAAGCATAAGAAAAGCCCGGGGATTGATTCTCCGGGCTGTTTTTGTCCAGACGTTTGGACAAATTCTAAGCAAGCGAGAGCCGACACCATAATGCACTGTCAAAACTGATAGTATTTGATATGGTTATAAGGCGTATCCACGGTTTTCACGTTCTGGACTTCACCGAAGCTATCAAGCAGAATTTCTAATTCTGACTGGGAAAGCATCATCGTGGTGTGAGTACCAGAAGCAAGGTTTCTTGTACTCCAATAGCGTTTCTTGTTTTTGATTCCATCGAACATATCTTTTGTGATGTATTTGGATATGTAGTGCGAAACGCGGGTGGAGCTTTGCACTTGCGTAGCAGTGGTGAAGCCGTACGGGAAGCCGCCTATGTTATAGATGGGATACCCGCCTTTTGTGTAATGCCCGGAAAATTTCATCTTCCAGAGTGACATATCCATGTTGCTGAAAACACCGTGCAGGTGGTAGCGCCCGGATTTGTGTTTTTCTGGGACTACGAGATATTTTATGTCTGAATTTTTGTTTCTTCTTATGAATCGGAAAAATTCAGACATGCAATCTACTATTTCATCGTAGTTAAATGAATCGACCTTTTCCGGGTCAAAGGTGAATGTCAGGAACCAGTCCCAAGCATTATCCCTTGCGTAATTATAGATTTTGTTCTTGGTGCGGTTATATGACACATAAAAAGAGTGAAGCGGATTTTCTTGTTTTTCTTCTTTTGGTGGTTTCGTTCCGAATGCCATAAAAGAATAGGCTTCATAGAGTTCGCCATCCCGCTCAACAAGAAATGAGTCTTTTTCTTTTTCATGTCCGAAAATGGTGTTGGAGTAGTAGACTACTTCGACAGATTCACGGTACTGTGATACTTTTACATTGTACATTTTCTTTACCCTTTCAAAATGTCCAGACGTTTGGACATTTTCAGATTTCATCAAAAATTTGCAATTTTTGATGAGTTAAGTGTTGCCATAGTCAAGTAGGCAACACCACCCGCCAGACCTAGGACGGGATTTTTTCTTTTCCTTATCCGTGATAAGGCTATGGAAAGCGCATGAGCTAGGAGAGAAGTTTCTCCTGTTGCTTCTTGAAATTGAATCTCATTTCTTTCCATACTTCATCTATGCGTTCTTGCACTGCGGCAAATGCTTCGGATGATGAAAGACCGTCTTTGATTTTATTCATATAATAGCGGTCTGGGTAAGAACCATATTTAATGCAAAACTCTCTTTCAATATTTCCACTGGTTTTTAATTCTCTGGTAAATCTTGACATAAGGTTATTTCTCCTTTTTCTTTTCTTCTATTTGGTATTGGATTTCGTTTCTGGGATGTTGTATAAACAGGTTTTGGATATACGGCATAAAGCACAAGAGCTTTCGCATGTATAGCCTGTTTTGCGGCAGTCTTTGTAGCTTTTGCAAAATCTCTGTGCGCACTGGTAATACTTACAGGATGCAGGCATATGGTTTTCTCCTTTATGCGGAATTTGTCCAGACGTTTGGACATTTTTTGTGTACCATTCCGACACCCCCAACCCCCTTGCCCGACTCCCAAGGGGGCTATGATGTACTGGCTTTACGGGCGGGGTTTTATCTGATATAATGGATACAGATAGTTAGGGGGGTGGCGAGGATGCTAAAATTTATTTGCGTTTTAATTGCTATAATTCCAGAAGTTATAGCAATCCGTTATATATGGGTTGGAATGAAAAAATGGAAAAATAAATATCCTACAAACAAATTGAACCGCCAACAAGTAGAAGACAATATAGCAAATGGTATGCGCATTGATTATGCAACAGGAAAAGAAACAAATTGGCGGCATACATGGAACTCTGCAAACCCAAAAGAACATAAGATACTCGAATATGCTTCCGTGTGGATAAAAGGAGCTATTTTATTCTTTGTGCTATGGATTGTCTTTCAAATAATTTTGTATATAGGGATGTTTATGATTGCGATTTTGAACCGATAAAAACTTTTAACGCAAATAAACAACAATATAAATATTTACGACTTTACCATGACTTTCTTTTCAAGAAAAAAAGTCCATAAGTTTGCTTAATATGTCCGTTGGTGTTTTGGCATCACCGGAATTGATTTTCTTGCTTTGCGCATCTAACAGTTTTGCGAGAATGTGCAAAAGCTGAAAGATGGTAAAGAGACAGCCGCACAGCAAAGATACATAAGTAAGATAAAACGCACCATCACCAACCAAGTAACGGTACGCACCAATGGACGCGACCACGGGTAATTGATTTCCAGTTCCCGCCGCAGAGCTTGTCCATGCAATCACAACGTCATTGACTTCCGAAAGCGTGTCATAGAATTGTTGTAGTGCCTGTGCGGTACTCACGAACAAGTCAACGACAAATGCAAAAAGATTCTTGATTCCATCAATAATGCCGTTATCAAGAAATTTCTCCAATGAGGGGAACTGTATAAGCAGGGCTGTAAACATAAGCTACTCCTTTCTAAACATGGATTTTGTCAATCTTCTTACGAAGCATGGCAATAATTGACATGAAGATTACAAAGTAGGCACAGGCTATAAGTAAGTCATAAACACTGATAGCAGAAGTGCCGGGGAAAGTAACTTCGAGACTTTTTAGGAAATTCAGTCCTTTCAATACGTCATCGTTAAAGAGTGCCGAACTTGCCGGAATCTGATAAATGTTGAATATGAATTTCAAGCAGTTCGTGAATAAAATCAACAGAGCTATAACGATCAAGATGAGAAGCGTGAAGATATTCAAGAGATTCTTGAAAAATCCGCTTCCATCGTCTTTCTTTTCCTCTATGCTAGGTGGCGTAAAAGTTGCTGATAATGCCGTTGCTATGCTAGTTGGCAAAGCACGAATTAAGTCAAGCACATCGGTTAATGAAAATGTTTTAAGCAAACTTAAAATATCCATAAGCGCACCAAGAAGTGAATCAAGACCAAGAGCCGTTAATACTTCTTTTAAAATATCCGCAAGGCTATCAAGATTAACACTGATATCAAGACCTTTAAGGGCATCTATGGCATCCTTTAAAGAACCAATAGCACTAGGAAGCGAACCAAGACCAATTGTTCCTAATGCCGCTTCCAATGCTTTTGCGACTGCTTCCGCATAATTGTCAATGTTCCAAAGTTTAATAGCTTCTCCAATGCTGACTACCGTACCAGAAAGAACTGTTGCTTCTAAAGCGCGTGTAATGATATCAGCAAGGTTATCTACGCTGGGAAGATTGGCAAGTCCCTCTACCCATCGAGAACCCCAATCATCTATAGCATCCGTGACTGAACTTGCGGCATTATCTATCCAAACATCAATATCCCAACCAAGAACATCATCTATTCCATTAGCTATTGAACCAAAATAGACTAGTGATTCACGAAAGAAAGTGCTATCGGTAATTGCATCAGTGATACTATCTTTAATCGTTGTTGGTAGTAAGCGGAACAGAGAAAGAATATCCGGGATACCACTTACGCCCGCAAGAATAGATGTGATAATGCCAATGATGCTCGTAAGGGAACTGGAATAATCCGGGGATGTAGTAGTACCGCCGCTTGTACCTGTATCTGTGCCGGGTTTTGTATCTGTGCCCGTATCTGTTCCGGCATCGGTGTCTGTAACAGTTCCGGCTGCTGTGTTATAGCCTGTCGTTGTAACAAAAACATTCTTCTCCGAATTTACAACACTGTCAACATCGCTGCTTATTGATGCACTTGCTAAATTCATTAGCATATTGAGAGATCCAATCCTCATTTTGTATGTATAATCAAACAACAACACATCTTTTGTCGGTATATAGTTAAATACCTTATCTTTATCACTTAACGACGCAATGGGGAATGGAAGAGAATACATAAGATTGTAAAATTCTGAATATGTACTACGGCTAAGACTACTAGATTCTTTACCTGAATTATATTCATACAACCCGGAAGTATTTGAAAGCCGATATTCAGAGTCATGAACCTTCATCATTGAAAATCCATAATCTGCTGTAGCAGCATTACGATAATACAATCTTAACGTCCTATCAACAACAAGGCCAAGATCGGCCTGCTGCGGAGTGTACAATACCCTACCATATTGGTTACCTTTATAAGCAGCGGTATTATCATATTGATAAAAATAATAATATTTAAATCCGTTAATAGCTTTTATGTTAAATTGTGACGCATCATAACAAGTCAAACCGTATCCATAATTTACACAGTTCGATCCAGATTTTGACAATTTGTAAGTAGCATAAGCAAACGCCTCTTTGTCTTCCTGAGACAATGACACAGATACCTTATTTCCGCTCAAAGCATTTGCTAGTTTATTCTTCAAATTAATAAATTTCAGCTGAGTTAAAGTAACTTTCTGCGTCTGACCATTTGCCATATATGTAAAATCGTCCGAAACAAAACTGTCACTCGCAAAAGCATCTATCTGATCACTCAGTTTTTGAGCGTTAGCAACAGTTACCGCAGCGCAGCCGATCGCAAACATAATAGCCAAAACGGCTTTGACTGCAATAGCAGTTTCCGCAACAATTTGTGCATCGATCTCAGCATTTACAACAAGGTCATCGTTAAGATGAGATTCTTGATCTGAAGCGTCTTGAAGAAGTTTCACCTGATCCGGAGAGAGCGGCACCAAAGTAGCAGGGTCGAAATCATCAATACAGTTTGCGCCGCTTAATAATTCATCAAAACTGTCGTCCTCTAATTCTAACTCAACTTTTTCCGAAGATACGGGAAAGGTTGGTGGTTTGGGGTCAGTAGTGGGCGAATCTGTTTCCGTGATGTTACTGGGAGTGGCAGTTGTACTTGCATATGCGTATAGAGGATTTTCTGTAAAAATAGCAAAAGCAAGCATGATTGAGAAAATCCGCTTGCTGTTATGCTTGAGGTACTTGTATACGTTATCCATAGCATTTATTTCCTTTCTGTAAAAATGTCCAGACGTTTGGACATTTTTGGAAATATCCCGGGGTTTGTCCGGGATTCATTTCTTGAAACTATGGGGCTTTTCTTTGCTAAAGCAAAAGAAAAGCCCCCATGCGACCTCAAAAGAAACTGAAATCACAGATTTACAACGATTCCATAGTTATCACGGTAGAACTGCGATAGCTTGTTTTTCCACCCTTTCATGCTCCAATCAAAGTCAAGTGGTATGAACTGCGTATCATAGAATACGTTCTCAAACAACTTGTCATTGATTGGCACAGCATGAACAGAAGTGGACATATCGGCAAGATTGATAAGTTTGTAGTACAGGTTTTTATCGTTTTTCGATACGACTACGACCGTCTGGGTCTGGTTTCTCAGACGGTTATAGACCATTTCTGCTTCGATGGTGGTATACACAAACAGGCAGTTCTGCTTTCCGATCGTGTTGATAAAGATGGATATTTCTTTTAGTTTCTTGTAATCCTGCGCATCGAGTCCGTTATAAATTTCGTCAATAAACAGGATTTTCGGTGTGAGGTCAAGCGGAAATTCCTCTAAGGAATTGATATAATAGAAGTCATCCCGGGGGCTGTAAATGTTTGTATAGACCGGAACTTCTAAGACTTCATGTAACGCTTTCACCAACTTATAGGCAAAGAGTGTCTTTCCGCTACGCTGTGCACCAAGACAGCCTACGATTGTACCGGGCATTAGTTACCACCGCCGTTCTCGTTGAGGGTATTTACCTTGATACCCCGGACAAGCTCATTCTGAGTGTAGGCAGAGAGTAAGGCTTTGAGGTTCTGGCTTCCGAAGAAGTTGATATTTTTGTTGTTCTGCAATTGATGGTCGATATCCTCAAAGACAGCCCGCCATTCTGTGAGATTATATTTCTCAATGAAATACATGAGCTGAAATTTCAAGTGCATCTGGGTGGAATCCATGTAAGGGATAATGCCGTAAATGGATTTGATTGGGTCGCCTGTATCAACCGGGGCAGAGAAGCCGTTCATAAGGGACTGGAAGTCAATCTGCATAATGTCACCCCCCAATACGCACGAACAGGATGAACGTGAGAATAATGTTGACAATCATAAGGTTCCGGGGAAGATTGTCTTTCTTGAAAAAGTTGCCGAACATGATGGATGATAACTTCCGTTTGTCCTGTACGAAGTCAAGGTCTGCGGCAGTAAGAACAGCAACACTGTCCGCGCCAATCTGCTTAAATTCATCTTCGTCCATGAGTCCATCCATGGAGCGGTTGAGAATGGAGAGGGTTTTCCCGGTGTAAACTTTATTTTCTGTAATCACAATGTACATTTGATAAGTCCTTTCTTTTGATTTGTTGGTTGGTTAGTCATGCGCACAGATATCCGCGACATGAAGCATCTGCAATACAACATAGAGTCCAAGCATAAGCCCAAATACATAGGCGTATGGGTAATCAGTCATTTTCGCACCCCCCGTCCGTTGTTGATAGATTTATAGACTCTCACAAGCCCGGAAACAACAAAGCCGCCAATGTTGACAAAGGCGCAGATGAGAATGAAATAGGTGAAGTATTGTAAAGTTTCCATGGGTTACTCCTTTTTCAATGTGTGAAATAAGATGAGGATGGCACAACAGGCGGTAATGATGGAACAGGTGAGGATGTTGTCCATGCGGTTTGTCATGGTTTCTTCGTAACCGCCGCTTGCGTTGGAATCACTGGCAAGGGAATAGGCTTCATTTGCGTAGGTACGGTGAGCCGCCGGGTGGATATCGTCAATAAGGTCAACTTCATCTTCATAAATTTCACTGTCCTCAGCATCTTCCTCATCCTTGACGGATGAGGAGATTTCTTCCTGCGCTTCGCTTACTTTTGCTTCGGATTCTTCTGTGCTTTCTGTCGTTTCCAATTCTTTCTTGATGGCTTCAATGAGTTCATCGAGGGCAGAGGGAGAATCTTCCGGGAGAGGTTCCGGGGAAGTTTCTTTTATTTCTACAGATACCTGTTCCGAATCATCCGTTTCAGTGCTCTCAGCGGATGAAGAATCACCAAGAGAGTCTGTCTGGGTTTCTTCATATAACATGTTGTCTTCATTCACGGTCACACCTCACTTTCGGTAGTGCCGGAAATGCCCTTGATGGTATCACGGACTAAAACCAGTTCGTTTCTTGCGAAGTTTAACTTCTCAGCTTCCTCTTTCTGCTTTTCGTTACGGGTACAGATTCCGATAAGCGTATCTAAGTCACTGATACGGGCTTCGATGATTTTTAAGATTTCTTCATTCTTCATGGTTTGATTTCTCCTTTCTTTTTGTCCAGACGTTTGGACATTTTCGACGTTTTCTCTATGTAAATTTGTCCAGACGTTTGGACAAAATTGGCTACGCATGATGAATCTCTCGCCAAGGTACAAAACCCCGGGTAATCAAGGCGGGTAGCAGAAAACCGCTACCGCCTGAGGGATATTGTTGGGGCGCGACCGCCCGCGTCAAGGGTACACGCAAAGCGCGAAAAACCGCCGCCCTTGACACGCGGTGCGCGCCGCCATCCCGCGGGGTATCTCTGCCACAAAAAATGGGGGCGGGGGATAAACCCCACGCCCCCAGGCGAGTGCCGTTTTCTGGCAACAGTGTTAGCGGAAAGCCGCTTTTAAGCTGTTGATGATAAGGAAGCCGATTCCAAGACCTGCGGTGATGTACACAACAGGCATCAGGGCTTCAATGATGATGTTTGCAAAGGTAAACATCTGGCTAATGTCGAAATCAATCGCGATTCCGGCACCGGAAGTACCTTCATCTGCCGCCCATGCCGGAACGGAACACAGTGCAGACATTCCGGCAACCATCACACCAGTTTTGGCTTTGGTGGAGATTGCACCCACCTTGTTGGAAACTTTAGCTAAAATCTCTTTCATAGCTTTCTCCTTTCTGCCCCATCTGGGGAACAGGGCTTTTGAATTTATTTCAACCGCCCCCTCATGGATTTCGTTGAAATCATGATAGTTAAGAACATGACATTAGGAGAGAGAGGGCGGCAGAAATCAGATTAATGGTCTTTCTTTTTGTTGCTTAACTTCTTGCCGAGGTCAACGCAACAGTAAAGGAAACTGAAAAGAATCATAAGTAACAGCACAAGACTCATCTCTGAACTCCTTTCTGTGAAATGTCCAGACGTGTGGACATTTCGTCCTCATTGTCATCGAATTTGTGAAACGCCATGCAGTAGCAGTAATCCAAGATGGAGTATTCGAGGAGTACACCGCTAAGGATTAGAGCCACAAAGGCAAGATTTTGTAATTCCATTGATTTTCCTTTCTGCCTGCTATCAAGCAAGTCCCTTTCTACTCTCAGGGTTTGCCCCCGGCGGAAAATGTACAAAGCCACCGGGAGCGGGAAAATGTATCGTCAAACGCTTATGGCGTTATGACCTTATTTAGTGGCGTGAGCGCCCGCCGGGATATTTCCCGGCTTCTCAAAGTTGTGAAGCTGTTTCAATTCCACAATGCGGAAATCGGTTCTGTCACCATACTCAGCGTAGGTGCAGACGAAAGTAGCCACATCACCACGGCGAACGGAATCATAGACGGTCTGCGGACAACGGATGGTAGCAACGTCAACGCCGTCGTTCTGGGCTACGTTCAGACGGTAAGATTTCATGGTCTGACCCTCGTTGTTCTTCCAGTCGCGCGGTTCCGGTTTTCCAATGACTTCTAATTTAGCTTCGATATTTAACATAGTGATTTCTCCTTTTCTCTTCATGCCCCGGGGCTACCGGGGCGGTAATGGTTATATAGTTAAGTGTACATTTTTACGGGGTTATTACATGGCGGATTCATCTGGCCAGATGATGTTGATTTCTAACTTATACTGCTTGCCATCCAGTTCGCGGCGCTCATCGGTCAGATAATGCTGACAGGCTTTCTTGACCTTTTCTGTCATGGTGGAATCCCACGTTAAGCCTGTTCCCATCGTTAAACGCATGACCGGGATAGTGGTGTCGCGGACGTTCGGCTTACTTTTCTTGTCTTTCTTCTCGTTTTCGGTATCGCCTTCGGCATCAGTCGCGGAAGCATCCGTGGCGGTTTCTGCGGTCTGACTCTTGCCAATCTGCTTAATCTCTTTCACGGTTGCACTGGGGTCAACCTGTGCAATGGCATCCTCATTCAAGCGAAGCATGGCAACCAACTGGGAGCTTGAAAACTTCGCGTACTCCTTTTTGAGGAGCTTTGTTGGGTATCCGTCATTGTCATGGATGGAATACTTCACGCAGACGTTGATGAAGTTGTAAGCCGAAGACCGGGAAAGTCCGTACTGACCTTTCACGAACTCTGCAAAGGTCTTAAAGCCAAGTTCCTTGTAGAGGTCTTTACGCTGAATCTCGTAAAGCTCAAAGCCGATTTTCACGAAATTCTCAGAGAGGTCTTTAAACAGACCATCGAGGATTTTCACGCGGTCAGTAGCTTCCACACTGACAACGTCATTGAGCGGTTCTTCTTTTGCCGGGGGATTCATGGCGGCAAAGCCCTCTGGGACTTCGGTTTTGGTGATATCGGTAGCAGTAGCGGTATCAGTGCCGCCTACAAATTCGCTCTCTTTTTCTAACATTTCTTTCTTATTCATATGTGCACGCCCTTTCTTCAAATGGATTCTTCAAAAAATTTCTTCGCGAGAGATTCAAAATCAATCGCATTGATTAACGCTTCACGAAGCTCTACATAAAGCGGACTTGCGGAACCAGTCATAAGGTTCATTGCAATGAAGCCTTTCAACAAGACTGAATTTCCTTTTAAAAACTCTTCTTTGGTGTAACCCGCTTTTGTGGCTACCGCCGCGTTTCCGTGGTCGAGAATCTCACGGGCAACCACATATAACTCATGGTCGTTGTTCATGTAGTTCCAGAGGATATCTGTTAAGGTATCTTCCAGAGGTTCTTTGATAATTTCCATACACATTTTCCTTTCTGCGAAATGTCCAGACGTTTGGACATTTTGCACAACCCATATAAAAAATTAGTAGCATCAAGAACGCTTGTTCTTTATACTACTAATTATAAAACTTACAATTTGTAAAAAGTTTTAAAATAATGCTTGACATATCAGGAAAAATACGGTAAACTGTTCAAGCAGTCGCGAGTGAGACATCTTACGACAGCTTATATGGGGTCTTAGCTCAGCTGGGAGAGCATCTGCCTTACAAGCAGAGGGTCATAGGTTCGAGCCCTATAGGCCCCATACAAACCGAATATGGCGGAATAGCTCAGTTGGCTAGAGCACACGGTTCATACCCGTGGTGTCGAGAGTTCAAATCTCCC
>CAKRRJ010000014.1 GCA_934394615.1 uncultured Lachnospiraceae bacterium | reverse complement strand
TGGCCGCATCGTGGTGAGCGGCACGCCGGAACAGGTGCGGCAGTGCGCGGAGAGTGTGACGGGAAGATATCTGTGAGAATGGAGGAGTATATGGACCGGAATGTAGAATATATCCTTGAGGTGGCCCGGTGCGGCGGCATTACCCGGGCGGCAGAGAATCTCTTTATCACTCCGTCCGCGCTGAGCAAATATGTCATCACCCTGGAAGAGCAGGATACCAGCAGTAAGGCTGGGCCCCGCAAAGGAAAAGCTGGCTATTGCGGTGATCGTGCTTACCATCGGTGCCATGCTGTTTGAAAATGTGATTGGTATCCCGATGTATTTATCCGCCTGTGTTGGCGCGGCAGTTCTGGTGCTGACTGGAGTGCTGAGCGAGCAGGAAGCTCTGGCTTCCATCCATCAGCCGACGGTATTTCTGTTCGCGGGCGTGCTGGCTCTCTCTGACGCGATCCGTATTACCGGTGCCGGGGATGTGGTGGCAGACTGGATGATTCGGTTACTGGGAAACACCACAAACCCGTATCTGATCATGGCGGTATTTTACATCATTCCGTTTATCCTGACTCAGATCATGTCCAACCTGGCAACCTATACGATTTTCATTCCGCTGGTGGCATCAGCCTGTGTGAAGATCGGGGTGGATCCGAGGGCAGCGGTTATGGGTGTACTGATCGCAAGCTGCGTATCCATCATGACGCCGATGGCAGCACCGTGCCAGATCATGATCATGGAGCCGGGCGGCTATACCATCAAAGATTACCTGAAATGCGGAACTCTGCTGCAATTGTGATTGCGGTCATGAGCATTTTTTTGCTTCCGGTGATGTTTCCGTTTTACTAAATATAAAGAGAGAAGATTTTTCGGAGAATCAAACACAAACAGTTCTATAAAGAATCCATGGAAAGCAGTTCACAATCCTGCATTCCGTGGATTTTTGTGTTTTATGGAAATCGGCCTTCCCTTGCGGGAACAGGAAGTGAGTGCTAAAATAGAAGAACTATATTTACAAATGATGGGGGAGCAGTATGATAACAGATCTGACAAAGGAACATCCGGACCGAATCCTGTGGCGTTTTTTGCTGCCGATGATGATCAGTGTGATGTTCCAGCAGTTTTACAATATCGCGGACAGCATGATTGCCGGAAAGTTCGCTGGGGAATCGGCGTTGGCGGCAGTGGGAGCATCCTACCCTATTACTATTATTTACATGGCCTTTGCTGTAGGAATGAACCTGGGGGCTTCCGTGGTGATTTCCCGGCTGTTCGGAGCTGGAGATAAGGCGGGACTTCGACGCGCGGTATCCACCGCCTTTGTTTCGGTGTTTGTGCTGAGCGGGGTGCTAAGTGTATTTGGATATTTCTGCAGCGGAGCCATGATGCGCTGGATTCATACTCCGAAAGACATTATGGAAGAGGGCATTTTGTACTTAAAGATTTATGTGTACGGCCTGAGCTTTCTGCTGTTTTATAATGTGTGCACTGGCATTTTTACAGCTCTTGGAGATTCCAAAACGCCTCTGTATTTTCTGATCGTCTCCTCACTGGGAAATATTTTTCTGGATTATCTGTTTGTGGCACAGTTCCAGTGGGGCGTGGCCGGTGTGGCCTGGGCGACATTCCTGGCTCAGGGAGTATCGGCGGTGCTGGCGCTTTTGACACTGTGGCGCAGGCTTGCGGCTTACACCAGAGAGCTGGAACAGCAGCTGCTGTTTGACCGGATTTTGTTCTGGCAGATTATTGCCATTGCTGTGCCGAGCATTATGCAGCAGAGTGTTCTGAGCGTGGGAAACCTGTTCGTGCAGGAAATTGTGAACCGCTACGGTTCCGCGGTGGTAGCCGGGTACTCCGGAGCCATCAAGTTAAATACCTTTGCCATCAACACCTTCATGACGCTTGGCTCCTGCCTTTCCAGCTACACGGCCCAGAATCTGGGAGCCGGAAAACCGGCAAGACTGCCGATGGGATTTAAGACCGGTGTGAAGCTTGCGGAATTTGCAGCAGTTCCGTTTGTAGTGTTATATTTCATTTTCAGCCGAAGTATGATGGGATTGTTTTTGAATGCAGAGAGCGCAGACGCGATCCATGCCGGAATGGCATTTTTGAGGATTGTATCACCGTGGTATTTTATGATTTCCGTGAAACTGATGACAGATGGAATCATCCGCGGATCCGGAGCTATGGCGTACTTTGTGGCTGCTACGATTCCAGACCTGATTTTACGCATCGGGTTCGCGCTGCTGCTGACGCCAAAGTTTGGAAGCACCGGAATCTGGATGGCGTGGCCATTTGGATGGTTTGCGGCGACAGCGCTGACGATTCTGTTTTACCGGAAGGTCATTGAAATAGCAATTATAAGACGGAACTAATAAAGGTCCGAAGCCGGTAATTCCGGCCTGCTTCGGACCTTTCGTGAATATTCTTAAATTTTTATTATTTTGAAAGCCGCGCCCGGCCGCCGAGTGTTCTACGGGATATTCTGAAAGGTGAGCCTAGACACTGGCGATACGCGCGGGGCGCATTCCTCCCGGAACCGGTGCAGCGGTTTTATTATAGCTCTGGGAATGAAAAAATGCAATGTTACAGCAGCTTTTTTATGGCATCCATCAAATAGAAGAACCATGCCAGCATCATGCATCACCCCGCTTTCTGATAGTAGTATATGCAGAAAGCGGGGATTTTTTGTTGCCAGATACATCGAGGCGGCAATGGAAATGAAAAATCAGGCATACAGCTGTGGAATGACCTGATGGCGGATCAAATGAAGCGCATCCTGAACCAGCTTCTCGCTGGATGGATTTTCAACGTAGAAAGCATGAATGTTTTGTACCGGAGCAGTTGAATCCAGTGTGCAGAAGTAAACCGGATACCGCGATTCAATCTGTTCCCATTGGCAGATATCCCTGGAAATAAAGGTGATTCCCATGCCATTGCTGGCAAGGAGCAGAGCCGCCTGCGGGGTGCCGTAGGTCATTAAGCTTCCGTAGCGGAACTGATAACGATTCATTTCCCGCTCTAAAAAGTACGTGTAATTATTGATATTTTCTCCGCAGACAAAGGGCGCGCCATCTAATACGGACGGATTTATGAGACAGGGATGGTCGATGGAACATCCTTTATATTGTTCGGGTGAAATGAGTCCCAGTGATTGCGGAATTACATATAACAAAGTTTCCTGTATCAGAAATTCGCTTTGAATATGCGGATTCGAAAGACTGAATGTGCCAATGGTCAGGGTCGCGGAGAGCTTATCCATATTTTTTTCATGGGGCGTAAGGGAACTGCTGGTGATGGAAATCTGCACTTCCGGATGAAGGCGCGCAAATGCAGGCAGCAGTATGGGAAGCCAGTAATGGCCGCGCCCGCTTCCGATGCTTAAACAAAAGCGCGGCTTGGATAAGGCGGATAGCTGGTTCTGCATATTGATCTGCAGCTGGCGAATCCGGTTCATTTCCTGAATATAGAGATTGCCGGCAGGCGTTAACTGGATTGGTGAATGTTTTCGGTCAAACAGTTTTACGCCAAGTTCGGTTTCTAATTTATTCAGTGCGCTTGTCAAAGCTGGCTGGGATATATATAACCGGGAAGCTGCTTTGGTCAGATTCTGTTCCTGGGCAACAGCAATCACATAATCGAGCTTATCAAAAGACATAACTTACCTCCGTAAACTATAAACAAATGATTATGAAAATATTTGCGAGGATATATTGGACAAAATCACAATAAAAACACTATAATGATGCTATAAATCATATGATATTTTTGTTTTAAAGTCAATGAATACAAAAAATCATATAAAAATCTCAATATTAGTCGACAAATGTTTGAGAAAAAAAGAAAAAACATAAGGAGAAAGTTATTATGGATGCAGGGAAAAAGTATGAATGGATGGGACTGCCGTTGCTTACATGGGTGATATTGGCAGGAATCACTGTATTGGGAATGTATTCAGGGAAAATGGGCACAGATTTTGGCTCTACCATATTCTGGCTTACAGTATTTGGTGCTATTATCATGGGAATTGGCAATCAGCTTCCGATCGTAAAGGATTATCTGGGCGGAGGCCCATTGCTGCTGTTGCTGCTGGGATCATTTGCGACATGGGCAAATCTGATACCGGAGGCTTATGTGGAAGCTGCCAATAACTGGATGTCAGGCATTAATTTTCAGGCATTTTTCCTGACGCTGCTGATCGTAAGCGCAGTGATGGCAATTGACCGAAAAGTTTTACTGCGCTCTCTGGCAGGATACCTTCCATGTATTCTGGGTGGTTTAGTGGGCGCTGCGGTCGTAGCCGGAGTTGTCGGAATGCTGGTATTTCATTTGAGCATTGGAGATATTCTGATGACCTATGTAATGCCTATTATGGGAGGCGGCAGTGCTGCAGGAGCGCTTCCAATGAGCAGTATTTATGAAGAGGTTACGGGAAAAGACAAAGATGTATACTATGGCATTGCCATGTCAGCTTTGATGGTTGCAAATATTCTCTGCATATTCTTTGCGGTAGGACTGGATCTTCTTGGCAGGAAATTCCCTGCTTTAACCGGCGATGGAAGCCAGTTATTACGTAAAAAGAATGAGGATGGGAAAGCAGAAAACACAGAGCAGGTATCTTATGGACTGGAAGATATGGGAAATGGAATGATGATCATGGCTGGCTGCTGGGTGCTGGCAGGCCTGTTTTCCAAATGGTTCCTTCCGAAAATTTTTGGTGTCTCCATTCATCAGTATGCGTACCTGGTCGTTATTGCGGTTGTTTTAAATATCAGCGGAGTTTTATCTGCCAAATTAAGAAAAGGAATCTGCAAGGTATATGATGTTATGAAAGTCTGGCTGACTCCGGCTGTATTTGCGGGTATGGCAATTTCCCTTCTGGATTTCCAGAGTTTTGTAGATGCTTTATCCGTGCGGACCCTTGTAATTTCTGTTGCCATCATTGTCGGCTGTATTATCGGAAGTGCCCTGGTTGGTTATCTGGTAGGATTTTACCCGATTGACGCAGCAGTGACAGGCGGTTTATGCATGGCCAACATGGGCGGCAGCGGAGATATGCTGATTCTTGCGGCCGGAAACCGGATGGATCTTATGACCTATGCGTCGATTTCCTCCAGAATCGGCGGTGCTATTATCCTGGCAATCTCGGGAGTTGTTTTTGGAATGTTTGGCTGATCAGCAGGCCTGGAAGGTAAAAAAAGAGTAGGAAGGTATTGATAGTTCATGAAAATAACAGATGTAAAAGTAATAAAAGCAAACAGGGCAGTTTATTGTAAAATCTTTACGGATGAAGGCATTACGGGCCTGGGTGAAAGCGGAGCCTGGGGATTTCAGGATGCCAGCGCCGCGGCAATCGGAACCTTTGCCCAGTATCTGATCGGAAAAGATCCTATGAATATTGAGCATCTCTGGCAGTCTATGTACCGCTTCTCTCATTTTCGCGGAGCAGCGATTATGGGCGCTCTGAGCGCAATTGACATTGCGCTGTGGGATATCAAAGGAAAATATTTCAATGCGCCTGTATGGCAGCTGCTTGGAGGAAAATGCAGAGATAAAGTGAGAGCATACGCCCATGTGAATGGACGGACCGTAGAAGAACAGATCGAGCATTGCCTCAAGGCAAAAGAGGAAGGATATACTGCATTGGGACACATCAATCCGTTTTTGGATGAACCATCTGATATCCCATTTTCAGATGGTACGGCAGCGATGCTGTATAAGGCAGAAGAGCGGGTTGGAAAAATAAGAGAAGCAGTGGGAAATGATATTGATCTTTGCCTGGAACTGCACCGGAGACTGGAGCCGGCTTTAGCCATTTCTCTGTCTGGAAAACTGGAGCAGTTTAATCCGATGTTTCTGGAAGATCCGATCCGCCCGGATAATTTTGACGCCATGGCGCAGGTGGCATCCGTTTCACGGATACCGATCGCGACAGGAGAACGTATTCACAACATTTTTGAATTCCAGATGCTTCTGGAAAGAAACGCGTGCCATTATGTAAGAGCCAGCATCTGCCTGTGCGGCGGTATTACAGGCGCTATGAAAATTGCTGCGCTGGCGGAGTCACATCATTGCAGCCTGGTACCGCACAATCCGTTAAGCCCGGTGGCTACCAATGCGGAACTGCAGTTATGTGCCGCTATTGAAAATCTGGCAATTGCGGAATATCCATCACCGGATGTGCGCTCTACGCAGGACCAGTTTATGGGCAAGAAGAGCGGATTACGCATGCGGGATATGGTGAATCATGTTCCGGCTGTGAAAGACGGATATGTGGAAATTCCGACAGAGCCGGGAATTGGCATCGAATTGGTGCCGGACGTAGAAAAACTCTTTCCATTCCAGCCGCTTAAAATCGCGACCAGAATGCGGGAAGATGGTTCAGTGTGTGACCAGTAATATATAGTGAAAAAAACGCCTCTTTTCGCTGGGGAATCATCAGTGAAAAGAGGCGTTTTGCGTGACAGAACGGGAACGGACTGCTATAATAAAAAACAGGAAAGGCAGGTGAGCATATGAATCAGAAAATCAGTATCGGAAGCCAGGATTTTGCTTTTTTGCGGGAGCAGAACTGCTTTCTGATTGACAAAACCGGTTTTATCAAAAGCTGGTGGGAGTCTGGGGATGCGGTGACGCTGATTACCCGTCCGCGCCGGTTTGGAAAAACACTGAATATGAGTATGCTGAACTGCTTTTTTTCTCCGCAGTATCAGAACCGTGGAGATCTGTTTGAGGGGCTTTCCGTCTGGTCTGACCCGGAATACCGGAGCATTCAGGGAACTTATCCAGTCATTTATTTAAGTTTTGCAGATGTAAAGCAGGACTGTTATGCGGACACGGTGCAGAAGATTCGGCATATCATTGGCGATACTTACCGGCAGCACCGCTATCTTCTGGACGCAGCATGCTTTACGGATACAGAAAAGAAACAGTTTACGAAAGTCATGAACTGTGAAATGGACGATGTGACAGCTCAGGACGCTCTGAAAAATCTGTCCTACTATCTGCATCATTACTGGAAAAAACGCACAATCCTGCTTCTTGATGAGTACGACACACCCATGCAGGAGGCATATGTGTATGGATACTGGGATGAGTTTACCAGTTTTATCCGCGGCCTGTTTAACTCTGCATTTAAAACAAATCCCTATCTGGAACGCGCGGTTATGACGGGGATCACCCGGGTGTCCAAGGAATCGGTATTTTCGGATCTGAATAATCTGAAAGTCATCACCATTACTTCGGATGAATATGCGGACTGTTTCGGATTTACAGAAGCGGAGGTGTTCGCGGCACTGGAACAGACCGGGCTTGGGGACAAAAAGACAGATGTAAAAGAATGGTACGATGGTTTTACCTTCGGCAGTCTGCGTGATATTTATAACCCGTGGTCTATCACCAATTACCTGGATACCAGAAAGCTGCAGCCATTCTGGGCATCCACCAGTTCCAACAGTCTGGTCAGTCGATTAATCCAGACGGCTTCTGGGGAAATCAAGGAAAAGATGGAGGAACTTTTGCAGGGACAGCAGATCGTGGTTACCTTTGATGAGCAGATCGTGTTTGACCAGCTTGGCAAGAATGAGAATGCCATCTGGAGTCTGCTCCTGGCCAGCGGATATTTAAAGGCGGAACAGGTAGAATACCGTGGATTAATTCGGGAACCCTGGTATCATTTGAGTATCACAAACCTGGAAACGACCAGTATGTTTTCCGGTATGTTCAAGGGCTGGTTTGGCGTGACACAGACCAGCTACAATCGGTTTGTAAAAGCATTGCTGCAGGGCGATGTGGATGCCATGAATTATTACATGAATGAGGTATCTCTTGCGACATTCAGCTTTTTCGATACAGGAAAAGAAGGCGGGAAACAGAGCGAACCGGAGCGTTTTTATCATGGGTTTGTGCTGGGGCTTCTTGCAGACCAGGCAGAATGGTATGAGATCCGCTCCAACCGGGAAAGTGGGTTTGGACGGTATGATGTGATGATGATTCCAAAGGGCCGAAAGAGTTCGAACAGCCCGGCTTTTATTCTGGAGTTTAAGGTGAGAAATCCGGGAAAAGAAGCATCACTGGAAGAAACCGTGCAGACGGCGCTGGAGCAGATTGAGAAAAAACAGTATGACGCAGAATTGCTTGCACGGGGAATTGAAAAAGAACGGATCCGGCATTACGGGTTCGCGTTTGAGGGGAAACAGGTACTGATCGGATAATGAAGCCACGAGTAAGAGTGCAATAAATAAGGAGAGTACAACATCATGATTCGTTTACACAATGATTACAACCGCGGCGCATGCGCTAAAATTTTAGAGAAACTGGAAGAGACCAACGCAGAAAGTTACGACGGATACGGAGAGGACACCTGGTGTGAGAAAGCAGCAGAACTGATCCGGAGAAAATGTAAGGCGCCAGAGGCAGCCGTTCATTTCTTCCCGGGCGCGACCCAGGCAAACTTTATTGTCCATGCGGCAGCGTTAAGTCCGATTCAGAGCGTCATCTGCCCGGATTCCGGCCATGTGTATGCCCATGAAGCCGGTTCCATTGAAAACACCGGACATAAGCTGGTGCCGCTTCCGTCTGCAGACGGCACCATTACGGCAGAGCAGATCCGTAATGCGGTCAAATCTTATTATGACGATGGCGAACCGAACTATATCTGTGAGCCGAAGATGGTTTACATTTCCTTCCCAACCGAGTGGGGCACCCTGTATTCTGAGCAGGACCTGAAGGATATTCGCAAGGTCTGCGACGAGTATGGCATGTATCTGTTCGTGGACGGAGCACGCCTGGGCTATGGACTTGGTTCTGTGAAGAATGATGTAACTCTGGAAAAACTTGCAGAACTGACCGATGTATTTTATATTGGCGGAACGAAATGCGGCGCGCTCTTTGGTGAAGCGCTGGTCATCACCAACGCCGGACTGGCACGGAAATTCCGCACCTACATGAAGCAGAACGGCGCGGTTCTGGCAAAGGGATGGCTTCTGGGACTGCAGTTTTGTGCGCTTCTGGAGGATGACACCTACGAGAAGATGACGGCTCAGGCTGATGCCTACGCCATGGAGATCAAGGCAGCTTTTAAGGAAAAAGGCATCCCGGAGTTCGTGGACAGCTACACTAACCAGCAGTTCGTGATCGTGACCGACGAACAGGCAGAGAAGCTGGCAAAAGAATATACCTTCGAGCAGGAGCGGACGCTGGAAGACGGACGCAAAGTCGTGCGGTTCTGCACCAGCTGGGCGACCACGGAAGCGGAGAAAGACCAGCTGATCGGGGATATCCGGGCACTGTAAATGACTTTGAACAGCAAAAATTTTTTCAAACTGAAAACAGGTACTGATCGGCTGACGGTCAGTACCTGTTTTTGCGTCTTTTGATTTTTTTTACCGCCCGGTCACTGCATCGAGTGCCGGACTGCCGTCTGCGCCATCTGCCTGACCGGAGTCAGAAAAACGGATGCTCAGTTTGTGCGGAAGGCAGACGATCGGCTCTGGGCCGTGAGCGCGGATTCCCTGGCGCACGCAGATCTGATCTTTACAGTCAGCCTCAATGACGCCGATTCCATCCGGAGAAATCTGGATTGTATTCTGTTCACCAGGTTCCCCGACGGTAAAGGTTTCGGTTGTTTTTACGGAAGCCAGGTCAACGGTGCGGATGACTTCTCCCTGGTAAACAATCTCGGCAATGCTCTGGCTGCTTCCTTTCCGGTGCATTACAGCCCATACAGCGAGAAGACAGACGCAGAGGAGCACAAGCAGGAGGAACGAACGGATTTTTTTATGCTGTTTCAAGAAATCACCTGAACCTTTCCACCGCCTGTGATCTGGCATCGGTCTGCAAGGCCGGATGTCACGAGAACATCGCCGTTGTCGGTCATCAGGATGGCATCAAACTGATCTCTGTGGTTCTGCCAGAAGGCTGCAGCCTTTTCCGGGCCCATAATGAACAGGGAGGTGGAGAGCGCGTCCGCAAGGGTGCCATCCGGGCTGATGATCGTCACGGAGATCAGGCCGTTGTTAGCTGGATAGCCGGTCCGCGGATCGATGATGTGGTGGTAGTGGATGCCATCCTGCTCAAAGTAGCGCTGGTATGCGCCGGAGGTGATGACGGCCTCATCGGCAACCTCCACGACTGCGAACATGGCATTCTGATCGACCGGATCCTGCACGCCGACACGCCACAAAGAGCCGTCTGGTTTTCTGCCAAGGGTCTGAACATTTCCGCCCAGGGAAATAATGCCGGATGTCACACCATTTTCCGCGAACACTTTCATAACGCGCGCAGAGGTGAAACCTTTCGCGATGCCGCCGAGATCCAGGCGGACATCTTCCGGGAGCATGACATGGCTGTCGGTTAAGGAAACGCAGGATGCATCGACGCGGGAGAGCAGGTCATCCAGCTCAGACTGTTCCGGGACGCGGTAATTCTGAGTGGTAAATCCCCAGGCTTCCATGACCGGTTCAATGGTACAGTCAAAGATTCCGTCAGTTTCTTTGTAATAGTCCAGGGCGCTGGAAAGCAGGCTTCGGGAGTCTTCGGAAAGATCACCGGATCCGCTCTGGTTTATGCGGGAGATGTCTCCGGTTTCGCTGGAAATGGAAAACAGCGCGTCGAGGCGGTTGATCTCGGTTTCCGCAGCAGCCAGGGCTTTCTGTGCGTTTGGACCGTATGCGGTCAGCGACATGACCGTATCCATGGCATATAATTCGCTGCTCAGGCTTTCGGATGGATCGAGGGTCTGAGCGGCTTCGGTTTCGGATGTTTCTGAAGGTTCAGCAGAAGCTGGATCAGATGGTAAGACCGCCTCAGAAGCGCTCTCACCAGAAGCAGAAGATTCAGAAACAACGGCAACTGTGGACGGAGCCATGTCCTGGCTTGTGGACGCAGCGGAGCATCCGCTTACAAAAGCCGCAGTACACAGGGCTGCGGCTGCAAATCTTACATGTATTTTTTTCATAATGAACCTCAAATGTTTCTATAAGATATTACTGCAAGTGAAGGCAGTAAATAAATGTTAGCATCAACTAACATACATTGTCAAGCAGACACAGAAATGAATTTCCACGAATACATGGGACGAAAATTTTCTGAATTTTAATCGAACTTCTGTGTGAATTTTTGAAAAATGAGAAAAAAGACCACTTGGTAAAAATGTAAAAAGTTGACAAATTTAATTAGCAATTGCTAACATAAAACCAGAAAGGCGGTTAGCTGAAGCTAATCATACGGCGAAAAACAGAATGAGAATCTGGAGTGCGCAGAATAGAGAAGGAGGCAATATGAAAAAAGCACTGAAGAAGCAGACTGCACTTGTCATGCTTTCTGCTGCAGTTGCTGCGCAGACCGATTTCCCGGGTTATGCTGCGGCATCGGTAACAGGAAACTGGAAAAATGAGGATGGAGCCTGGAAGTTTTACGGACCAGAGCAGCAGTCTTATACTGGCTGGGTAAAAATTGCCGTGCGGGTGGATGCCAGTCCGTAATGCCCACTGTACATACGATGTGCAAATAGTAACACACAATGTACTTTTACTCCCCGAAAGGTACACAACCCTCTTGAGGAAGCAACGCTGTCTGTGATAGAATAAGAATCATAAAGAGAACATCAAGATTTTCACAGGAACTGATATTATGAGTTTACTTTGGATGGAATACGAGGATGAATTTCAGAACCTGGCGGAGACGTCTTTCGCGTGCGAGAAGGCGGCGAAGCCGGAGTATTTTTCCAGACTGGACAAGCGGGCCCACAAGATCGTGTATCGGGATACCCGCTATAATATTGACTTTTTATACACGGCGTTCGTTCTGGATGATGAAAAGATCATGGGAGATTACGCGCGGTGGCTGCTGCACCTGATGCACCCAATCTTAAAATATACTTCTGTTATGCAGACAGCGGAGTATGTGACAGAGCATTTTGACAGCATCCGGGATGCCATTCGCGAGGTAGTGCCAGAAGAAAAACAGGCACGTCTCATGGAACTGATGGGCGCGCGCATGAAGAGTAATAAAAACTGGAGTCTTTGCTGAATGAAATCCGTGAGGCAAACAGTGTCATCAGCCTGTTAGAGCACGATGAACTGACCGGACTTTACACGGCGGCTTCCTTTTATAAAAGGGCAGCAGAGCGGACGAGGGGATTCTGGCGCGTTTTGTGGCAGATACATTTTTTATGCTTATGCCATCGGAATACCGGTTTTACGAAATTCTGCAGAAAAAAATATCAGAGTTTCTCAGGGATTATCCGCTGCCGATTCAGCTGCATGAAAAAATCGGTGTGTATCCGGTGGTGGAGCAGGCCGATCTCATGTACGAGATGGGCTGCGATTATGCCCAGGGATTTTACTACAGCAGGCCCAGGCCTTATGCGGAACTTCTGGACGCGGAGTAAGATGAAAAACTGGACTGGTTAAAAAATAAAAAACTGGATATTTTAAACGATCCAGATAGCCGTTATAATCTCCATCAAGATAACCAATGCGGTCCGGAACGCAAGAAAAGACTACGTTTACGCAAAGGAGATTAACGGAATGAACACAGAGAGATATGAGTTAAATAAACAGCTGGCACAGATGTTAAAGGGAGGCGTCATCATGGATGTTACCACCCCGGAGCAGGCAAGAATCGCGGAGGAGGCAGGCGCGTGCGCAGTTATGGCATTAGAGCGCATTCCGGCAGATATCCGCGCTGCAGGCGGTGTATCCCGCATGAGCGACCCGAAGATGATCAAGGGCATTCAGGAGGCAGTATCCATTCCGGTCATGGCAAAATGCCGGATCGGTCATTTTGTGGAGGCCCAGATCCTCGAAGCCATCGAGATCGACTACATCGACGAGAGTGAAGTGCTTTCCCCGGCTGACGATGTGTTCCACATTGATAAGCGCAAATTCAACGTTCCGTTTGTCTGCGGCGCGAAAGATTTAGGTGAGGCACTCCGCCGCATCAACGAGGGCGCGTCCATGATCCGTACCAAAGGCGAGCCGGGAACCGGTGATGTCGTTCAGGCTGTCCGCCACATGCGCATGATGAACCAGGAAATCGCGAAGATTACCTCCATGCGCGAGGATGAACTGTTTGAGGAGGCAAAGGTGCTGCGTGTTCCGTACGATCTGGTGCAGTATGTGCACGACAATGGCCGTCTTCCGGTGGTCAATTTCGCTGCAGGCGGCGTGGCTACTCCGGCCGATGCAGCGCTCATGATGCAGCTTGGCGCGGAGGGCGTATTCGTAGGTTCCGGTATCTTTAAGTCTGGTGATCCGAAGAAGCGTGCGGCAGCAATTGTAAAGGCAGTAACCAACTTCAACGACCACAAGATGTTAGCGGAGCTTTCGGAAGACCTTGGTGAGGCTATGGTCGGCATCAACGAGCAGGAGATTGCTCTCCTCATGGCAGAAAGGGGCAAATAAGATGAAGATTGCGGTCCTTGCAGTCCAGGGCGCCTTCATCGAGCACGAGAAAAAGCTGGAGGCCCTTGGCGCGGAATGCGTGGAGCTTCGCCAGAAAAAAGATCTGGATACGGAATTTGACGGTCTGGTGCTTCCGGGCGGAGAGAGCACAGTCCAGGGAAAGCTTCTGCGGGAACTTGATATGTTTGACGCGCTCAAAGAAAAGATTGACAGCGGCATGCCGGTCCTTGCGACGTGTGCCGGTCTGATCCTTCTGGCAGAAAAACTTACAAACGATGAGCATGTCTATTTCGGAACACTTCCGGTTTCCGTGCGCCGAAACGCCTACGGAAGACAGCTTGGCAGTTTCCACACTGTGCAGGAATTTGCGGGCATCGGAGAGGTTCCCATGACGTTCATCCGCGCGCCGTATATGGAAGAAGCCGGAGAGGGCGTACAGGTTCTGGCAGAGGTGGACGGACACCTGGTTGCAGTCCGTTATCACAATCAGTTTGGCATGTCATTCCATCCGGAGCTGGACGCGGATGACCGGATTCATGCGCTGTTTCTGAAGACCGTGGAAGACTGGGCGAAGAATGCCTGACGCGGAAGAAAAATACATGACAAACCACTATGAAATGAATATGTGAAACAGGAGAAAGGCAGATATAACCGCAGGTTATGCTTGTCTTTCTTTTTTTGGATTGGACAGGACGGAAGTCCCTGTGATACCATGAATGATAATTAAGAATGGAAAAGGTTTTTCGAATCCTTTACGGTACAAGGGATTTCCATCCGTATCATTTCTGTAGTTATGTGCTTTACCCCGATTGGTGTGTTCTGTTCAATCGCTTCAGTTAGTAAGCTTTGGCATGCTGGTTGTAGTCTTGCTTTCCAATACGCTTCTGAGCATCGGAACCCCGGGCGTACCGGGCGGCGCCATCGCGTCCTTTGCGGCGCTGGCATCCATTGCCGGCCTGCCATCCGGCATCATTGGCGTGTACATCAGCGTCAATACCCTCTGTGATATGGGCGCGACCTGCGCAAATGTATTGGGCGATCTGGCATGTTCTGTGGCCATGAAGGAGACAGCAAAAATCCGCTGATTGAAAAAAGAAAAAGACAGTAAAAAAGAAACCTGAAACATCGACCGGAAAAAATCCGGAGGCTGTTTTCGGGTTTCTCTGTTTTTGGTGATTATTCTGCAGCCGATTCCACGGTGCAGGCTTTTTTGAGTGGTGTTTCAATGAGCATGCGCCACAGGCGTACCAGCTGTCCTACGCAGAGCGCGTTGATCAGGGTGCCTTCGCGCACACCGTTGAGCTTGTGGAACGCGATAAGGGCAACTACCATAGCCAGGATGGTAAGGGTGCTGTCGAACGCTACCTTCACGTTGCCGAAGCGGATGCCGGTCTTTTTGGAGAGCTCGCGAACGAACGCCTCAGCCGGAAGCATGATCACGTCGGCGATAACCTCAAAGCTGATGCCAAGTGCCATAACAACGCATCCAATGACCAGATACACGAAAGACGGACCCCACGGACCGCCGAAGCGGGTTGGGATAAAGCCCATGGCCTTGTCGATGCAGAAGCTGAAAAAGAACGTGACCGGAATCTGCAGGGCCTGCTGGATTGAGAATTTTTTGCGGAGCAGGGCTTCCAGAACCAGGAACGTCATATTGAAGAGAAACGTGTAGGTTCCCATGGAGATGCTGGTGATCAGGCTCAGAACAAACGGAAGACCGGATACCGGTGAGGTACCAAGACCTGCGCGTGTAATGAAAGCGATGCCGGTGGCACTCAGGATCACTCCGACCAGAAACAGGGCGTAACGCCGGATGTAAGATTGAATAAACATGAATGTAAACCTCCCAATGACAGCAGAAATAGAATAACTTGTACTTTTTTATGAACATGTGAACAAACTTATACTTTTTGTACAAGAATCTGCTGCTTATTAAAATTGTACTTGTCTATTTTAACTTCAATCTAACTTTTTTTCAAGCATAATAAATAATTTTTTGACAAAATTATTTTTTTAGTCCCTGCAGGAAGCGGATCAGGTCCGGGGAACAGTTCTGTTTCACAATGATCATGCCCTGATTGTTTGCTGTCATCAGATAAAAATGGGTTTTGGTCTCTACGACATGCGCAATGCTGGTGTAGGGAATGTCCACAGACTGATGATGGCTGGTCTCCTGCAGATGGTCTTCATAGAATGACATGACGGAGTGGCGTTCCTGCAGCTCCGGATTTGCGTTGTAGACCTTTTTGCACTGGCGTTTGGAAACATACACCAGAACAAGCGGCAGGGCAAATACCACGAGCAGGTAGGTAAAGGCCGAGGTTCCCGGTTCTGTAAATACTCTTAAGAAGCCGGAAAAAATCATGAGGATATAGCACACAGCCAGAATTTTTGGCCGGTATTTGCTGATCCGGAGCGGAACGATCATATTAAAGCGTGTAAATTCTTCCAGATTGTAATCGGTGGATGTCTGGTACAGACGTGACATGAGAAAAACCTCCTTATATAAAAATATACGAAAATGGCGCGCGTAAATGCCGGGGCACCGTATCGAAACAAGTTCGATTATAGCGAAAATTGATAAAAATTACAATCTGCATTGTGTATTTTATACAACTTTTTGGCTGTGGAACCCACAGGAAAAGCGTGGAGACTTAAGATAGTTAAGAAAAATTGCCAGTAAATTGTGGAGATAGTGTGCAAAATAGAGAAAGTGGTGTGGCAAACTTGACTTTTGTAAAGCCACATGCTATCATACGACACAAGACAAAGGGGTCTACATCAGATAAGGAGATGTAGGCCCTTTTTCTTTTCTCAACAACATTTTAATAAAAAGACCCCAAATGCAACCCGAAAACCCTTGCATCGAAAGAAAGGAGATGGACATGATGAAAAAACTGATCGGACTGATTCCTTTGTATGACGATGACAAGGACAGCTACTGGATGCTTCCCGGATACATGAAGGTTCTGGAAGCCTGCGGAGCGCTTCCGGTTATGCTTCCGTTAACCACAGATCACGCGGAACTGGATGACTGCTTCAAGCTTTGTGACGGTATCCTGATGACCGGCGGCCACGATGTGGACCCGGTGCTCTACGGCGAAGCGGCAAAGAAGACCTGCGGAGTTCCCTGCAGCTGCCGTGATCAGATGGAAGCATATCTGTTTGAGAAAGCCTTACAGGAAGACAAACCGGTATTTGGAATCTGCCGGGGCGTGCAGCTTATGAACGCGCTGCTGGGCGGAACCCTGTATCAGGATCTTCCCACAGAACATCCATCGGAGACGAAGCATCACATGACACCGCCTTACGACAGAGCAGTACATAAGGTTACGGTAAAGGAAGGAACGCTTCTGGCAGACATCATCGGAGCCGGAGAGCATGGCGTGAACAGCTATCATCACCAGGCAGTAAAGGACCTGGCACCGAAGGCTGAGGCCATGGCGTACTCGGAGGACGGACTGGTGGAAGCCATCACGGTACCGGATAAAACCTTTATCGTCGGGGTACAGTGGCATCCGGAATTTGCTTTTGAGAAAGATCCGGAGTGCAAAATGCTGGTGCAGGCTTTTGTGGATGCCTGCAAAAAGTAAATTTGATCCTTGACCGGCAAAAGCCGTTAGGATAGATCGGGTGGAGAAACTTCTTCACATCGGAAAAAGAGAGGAGAACAATTATGAAAAAGAAAGCATTGGTTATGGTAATGGCAGCAGCAATGGCAGCAGCAATGACCGCATGTGGCGGTTCTCAGAGCGCAACTGCAGATACGACCGCGGCAGCAGCAGACACCACCGCAGCAGATACTGCAGCAGAGTCTAAGGCAGATGAGACCACCGCAGCAGCAGATACTTCTGATAAGACCTGGGTTATCGCTACCGATACCGCTTTTAAACCTTTCGAGTATACCGATGACAGCGGCAATTTCGTAGGTATTGATATGGATATCCTCAAAGCAGTTGCTGAGGATCAGGGCTTCAAGTACGATGTACAGGTACTTGGATGGGACGCTTCCATCGCAGCATGCCAGGCTGGTCAGGCAGACGGTATGATCGCAGGCGCATCCATTACCGATGAGCGTAAAAATTCCGGCTGGATCTTCTCTGACGGCTACTACGACGCAAACCAGAGCATGGCAGTTGCAGAGAACTCCGATATTACCGGTTTTGATGATCTGAATGGCAAGAAGGTTGCAGTAAAGACCGCTTCCATGAGTGCAGATTACGCAGAGAGCATCAAAGATCAGTACGGATTTGAGATTACCTACTTTGAGGATTCACCGACCATGTACCAGGCAGTTGTAGGCGGCCAGGTAGCAGCATGTCTCGATGATACCCCGATCATGGCAAGCAACATCAAAGATACCGGCATCGCTATGAAACTGGTAGACGGTACCGGCAATGATCCGGCTGAGTATGGTTTCGCAATCTTCGATGACAGCAAGCAGGAGCTGGTTGACATGTTCAACGCCGGCCTGAAAGACATCAAGGATAACGGCACCTACGACGAGATCATCGCAAAATACTTAGGCGAGTAATCTGGTTCAGAAATCAGCGGATGCGCACTGGCGCTTCTCCGATATGAAAAACAAAGCAGAGCTGTCGAAAAATTGACCCGGAATCTTCCACATATCAGGGGCAGTTTTGCGGCAGCCTTTGCCGACTGTAACACGAAAAACAAGGAAAGAAAAGGGTGAGGCATTATGATTAAGATTATCACCACCTACGGACAGCTTCTTCTGCTTGCAATGGGACGGACCCTGCTGCTTGCATTCTTAGGTTTGATATTCGCTTGTATCCTGGGAATGATCTTCGGACTTCTCAGTGTAGTTAAGAATAAGGCATGCAACATCATTGCACAGATTTTCGTATTCGTAATACGTGGTGTGCCGATGATCGTGCTGGCGTTCTATGTATTCTTTGGTATTCCGTATCTGCTCAATACGATTCTGGGCATCGGAAACGGCTTTACGCTGTCAGCACTTCAGGCCGGCGTCATCTGCCTCGCCTTAAACTGCGGCGCTTACATGGCTGAGATCATCCGTGCCGGTATCCAGTCCGTGGATATCGGTCAGATGGAGGCAGGAAGATCCTTAGGTCTTCCATACTGGAAAACCATGAGAAAGATCATTCTTCCTCAGGCAATCCGCACTATGATCCCGAGTATCATCAACCAGTTCATCATTACCGTAAAGGATACGTCGATTCTGTCCGTTATCGGTTTCCCGGAGCTGGTTCTGGCTGCGAAAAACGTGCAGGCAGGTACGTTCAAGTCCTTCGAGACCTGGACCATTGTCGGCGCCATGTATCTGATCGTCATTACGATCCTGTCTTATCTTGCGAAAATGGTAGAGAGGAGGGTGAACCGTGGAGTCAAACGATAAAACTGTAAAAATCAAAGTCGAGAAGCTTCGCAAATGCTTCGGGGATCTGGAGGTTCTGCGGGATATCTCCACAGAAATCTATGAGGGCGAAGTCGTTGTTATCCTGGGGCCGTCCGGTTCCGGTAAATCCACCTTCCTGCGCTGCTTAAACAAGCTGGAGACAGCCACGGCCGGAAGTGTTGTAGTGAACGGTGTTGATATTTCAGATAAAAAAACAAACATGAACAAGGTGCGCGAGAACATCGGTATGGTATTCCAGCATTTTAACCTGTTCAACAATATGGATGTGCTCCATAATCTGATGCTGGCTCCGACGGAGCTGAAAAAAGCAGACAAAAAAGAAGCGAAAGAGCGGGCGATGGCTATGCTGAAGCGGGTCGGTCTTGCCGAAAAGGCAGATGCTTACCCGGCACAGCTTTCCGGCGGACAGAAGCAGCGTGTTGCGATTGCGCGTGCGCTCTGCATGAAACCGGACATTATGCTGTTTGATGAGCCAACGTCCGCGCTGGACCCGGAGATGGTCGGCGAGGTACTGGCGGTTATGAAGCAGCTGGCTGCCGATGGCATGACTATGGTTATCGTTACCCATGAGATCGGTTTTGCCAGAGAGGTGGCAGACCGCGTTATCTTTATGGATGGCGGCTACATTGTGGAGGAAGGAACTCCGCAGGAAGTCATCTTAAATCCGAAAGAAGCACGTACCATCAGCTTCCTGAATAAGGTACTTTAGACGGAGGTGCAGCCATGGAAAAATATGTGATCACCATCTCCAGACAGTACGGCTCCTTTGGACGGCTGGTGGCGAAAGAGCTTTCTGAGCAGCTCCACATTGACTTTCTGGACCGGGATATTGTAGAGGAGACCGCAAAGCGGATGAACACCTCAGTCAAACAGATCAGCCGGGAAGAAGAAGTTACCCACTCCAAATTTTCGTATCTGAGCTATCCGTTTGGACTGGGAACGCACGATATGAGCGATGATATCTTTCTGGTCCAGCAGAGCATCATCCAGGATTTCGCCAGCAAAGGTTCCTGCATCATTGTGGGACGCTGCGGCGCTTACTGCCTGAGAAACGAACCGAGACTTCTGCGTGTTTATATTTACGCGCCGTATGATGTGCGCTTAAAGAACTGCGTGGAGTATTTTGGCATGACCGGTAAAGAAGCCGTGCGGGCGGTCAATGAAGCCGATAAAGCACGCGAAAGCTACCACAAAAAATACATCCCGGGATATCAGAACGATACGTTAAACAGTGATCTGTGCATCAACAGCGCGTATTACAGTATCGAGGAAGCAGCCGAGCTGATCAAACAGGCGGCGCGGATGAAGTTTGGGGAGATTTAAAAATTTAGGGTTAAAACTAATAAAGGTCCGAAGCCGGTAATCCCGGCATACCGCTGCGCAAAATAGAAGTGCCGTGTCCGGCTATGTGGCGACTGACGTTTTCGGGAGGCGAACATCTTGTTCGACTATCCGCAAACGGCTGTCAGCCACATCGTCCGAACACGGCACTTCTATTTTGCGCAGCGGGATATCACCCTGGCCTGCTTCGGACCTTTCGTGACTATTCTTAAATTGTTATTGTGGTTCTGGCTTGCGTTGGCGGCGAAAATCTCCTACAATAGGAAGAAGGAGAATCTTGCAAATTGTACATGAGGTGGAATTTTATGAATCGGAATGGATGTTACATTGACCTTCACGCCCATCTGGACGGAAGTGTTACCGTAGATATTGCGAAGAAACTGGCGGCACTGCAGAACATTACACTGCCAACCGACGATGATGAGGAGCTTCTGGCGCTGCTTTCCGTGCCGGACTCCTGTGAGAGCTTAAATGACTTTTTGCAGTGCTTTGACCTGCCGGGACGCCTGATGCAGACACCGGAGGGCCTGCAGAACGCAGTAACCCTGGTACTGGAAAACATGGCGCAGGATGGTGTGATCTATGCGGAACTTCGCTTTGCGCCGCAGTTTCACACTCTGGGCGGCATGACCCAGGAACAGGCGGTGCAGGCGGCGATTGCAGGCTTAAAAGATGCTCCGATTCCGGGAAACCTGATTCTGTGCTGTATGCGCGGCGAGGGCAATGAGAAAGCAAATGAGGAGACACTGGCACTGGAGAAGAAATATCTGGTGAAAGACCACGGGGTAACGGCCATGGATCTGGCTGGGGCGGAGGCGCTGTTCCCAACTGCGAACTACCTTGGTTTATTTGAACAAGCGAAAGCACTTGGAATCCCATATACTGTGCATGCCGGAGAGGCGGACGGTCCGGAGAGCGTGCGCGCGGCGATCCAGACCGGAACAAAACGCATCGGCCATGGTGTGCGCAGCATGGAGGACGAGGCCGTGGTGGATCTGATCCGCGAAAATGGCATCACCCTGGAGATGTGTCCGACCAGCAATCGCCAGACCCACGCTATCCCGGATATGAAGCAGTATCCGCTGGTGCGATTCCTGGAGAGCGGCCTCCGTGTAACGGTGAATACCGATGATATGGGCATTGAGCGGACCTGCCTGTCAAAGGAATTTGACTATCTGAAGCGGGAGTTCGGACTGACAGAAGCACAGCAGAAACAGGTGGTGCTGAACGCGGCGGACGCGGCATTTGCCAGCGAGGAGACGAAACAGATGCTGAGGGAGAAGATTCTGGCTGTTTATGGGGCATACTAGTGCAAAGAAAAAAGATTCTCAGTATGTGAGATAATATGGGAAAGGGAGCATGACTATATATGGAGAAACGGGAATTTTACCTGCCGTCCAGTGATGGAAAGTCCAGGCTGCACTGTGTGGAGTGGCTGCCGGATGAGACAGAAATTCACCTCTGGGTTCAGCTGGTTCACGGCATGAACGAGCACATGGGCCGTTATGGGGAGTTTGCCTCTTTTCTCGCGGAACATGGCATTGCCGTGATCGGGCATGACTGCCTGGGCCATGGAGATACGGCTGCTTATGGCGAGGCGGAGCTTTCCAAAAAAGAACGCGGCTTTTTCGCGGAGAAAAATGGCGGCACCTTCCTGATTCGTGATATGCACCGGGTGGCCGGATATGGCGCAACACGCTATCCAGGCGCAAAGCATATCCTGCTGGGGCACAGCATGGGCTCGTTTCTGACCCGGCGTTACCTCTCAGCGTATCCGGGAAAAGAGCCGGACGGAGCCGTCCTGCTGGGAACCGGTTTTCCGGCACCGCCGTTGGTGTTTACCGGGGAAATGCTGGCAGCTTTGTTTGGAAAAATAAAAGGGAATCATTACCGGAGCCGCCTGCTTTATGAGCTCTCCATTGGAAATTATAACCGGAAGTTCCAGCCGGTACGCACGGACTATGACTGGCTCACCAGGGATGAGCGGTATGTGGACCGCTTTTTAAATAATCCGCGCTGTGATTTTATCTTTACTGCCGGAGCCTACCGGGATTTCTTCCATGAGATCCGGGCTGCCGAGGAGGCGGAACTGGTGGGCTATCTGCCAAAGAACATTCCGTACCTGATCCTGTCCGGGGACAAAGACCCGGTGGGAGAGAACGGAAAGGGCGTGAAAAAACTCGCCGCCCTGTACCGGAAGGTGGGCGTGCAGGATATCACCATGAAGCTGTACCCGGGCGCGCGCCATGAGGTGCTCAATGAAGTGAACCGGGAAGCGGTGTTTGGGGATATCCTGCGGTGGCTGACGGAGAAATTGCGATAATCTGCATCAGGGCAGAATGACAAAAAGATTAAGGAACAGGTTTCACCGGAATCTGGAGCTCGGTCACGAAGCGGTCCGGATCGCGGGTGATCCCATCATCAATCAGGGTGGTCTCTCTGGAAAAACCAGAGGGGACCATCCTGTTTTCTGTTATCCAGGACAGCAGTTTTTCATACTGCTCCGGGGCATCCTTATGGCTGCCGCAAAAACGCAGACAGGCACAGTCACAGGCGGGCCAGATCTCAGTAGTACCAGTATAAGGCTCGTCAAGATCCAGGGTGAGAAATACCATATCGTAGGTGGAAAAAGCATGTTCCTGAAGCCTGGAAAGGGCAATGCCAACACCAATTTTTCCAAGCCAGACACCAGCTCCGTTCTGTCCGTTTTCCAGTTCCCGGATGGAGGTTTCCAGGTCAAAATAGGACTTTGGAGAGACCGTGTTTTTCAGCCACGCCACCCGTTTTTCCGGAATGTGTTTTACGGAAATCCGGCCAAGATCCGAGTGAATGGCATCTTCGATCAGGGCAAGCTGCTGGTCAATTTTCCGTTCCATGAGCTCTAATTCTTTTTTCTTTCGCAGGATGGTTTCTTTCTGGTTCTGGAGCATATGCTGCATCTTCGATATTTCCCGGTTATTTAAAAAATCACGGATCTGTTCTAAAGGCATGTCCAGAATCCTCAGAAACCGGATGGTGGTCAGCACTTCAAACTGCCGGGTGCTGTAGTAGCGGTACCCGCTTTCCGGATTTATGTACTCTGGCTGCAAAAGTCCGGCTTTTTCGTAGTGACGCAGGGAGCCGACGCTTAAGTGGAACATTTGCGCCACTTCTCCAATGGAAAATAGATTTTGTGTATACATGGCAGTTCTCCTTATGTGATAGTCAGTCTGACTGAATTACACCGTTTTTTGTGAAAAAGCCGGGTTCCTGCGTTTCATCCAGAAAAAGGCAATGACGCAGATCACGACAGAGAGCGCGGAACCGGCTGGAGCAGAGATGCCCATTGGAAACAGGGTATCCGGAAAATGGGTGGAAGCCAGGTAGGCCAGCGGGATCCGGGCACACAGCACGGAAATGATATTGTGCAGGAAGGAGATTCCGGACTGCCCATACGCACAGAAATATCCGCTGAAGCAGAAGTGGATTCCTGCAAAAATACAGTCCCAGATGTAGCTGCGCAGGTACTGGCTTCCCAGGCGGATGACATCCGCATTATCCGAAAACAGGCTTACGGCCGACCCGGCCGCAAACTGCATGAGCAGGGAAATAACAGCTCCATAGGAAACGGCGATGAGCATCGCGCAGGCAAGCGTCTGGCTGGCACGCTCATGCTTTCCGGCACCGATACTCTGGGCGGAAAGGGCGGAAACGGTGGACAGCATGGAGGACGGAACCAGGAAAAACAGGCTGATCATTTTCTCTACAATACCAACCGCAGCGGCATCATTTAAGCCTCTCCGGTTGGCAATAATGGTGATGACAATGAACGCGATCTGGATAAAACCATCCTGCATGGCGATCGGAAAACCTATTTTTAAAAGACCGCTCATCATAGCACGGACCGGTTTCAGATCGGAGAAACGAAAGCCCGGAATCATCTTTTTGCGGCATACCATAGCCAGGGAAATCAGTACACTGATGGTCTGGGAGAGTGTGGTTCCCAGGGCAGCTCCGGCGGAACCAAAGCCAAGCAGGCCAATGAACAGATAGTCCAGTGCAATGTTAAAACCGCAGGCAATGGCAATGAAATACATAGGGCTTTTCGAGTCGCCCATACCGCGGAAAATCGAGCTGATGATGTTATATGCCGTAATAAAAGGAATACCGATAAAGCAGATGGTCAGATAGGTGATGGTTCCGCTCACCGCTTCCTTAGGTGTGGACATAACAGCTACAATGGGTTTTACAAAGCAGAGCAGAATCGCGGTCAGCGCAATGGACAGCACCATGAATAAAGAGGCCGTGTTGCCGACTGCCAGGTTCACCTGCCTGCGGTCCTGCGCACCGACTGCCCGGCCGGTCATGACGGTGGTTCCCATGGCAAGTCCCACGATCATGACGGTCAGCATGTGCATGACCTGGCTTCCGATGGAGACCGCCGTGGTGCTGTCTACCCCGTTAAACTGTCCGATGATAAACAGATCCGCGGTGCCGTAAAGGGTCTGCAGAAAATAGGAGAGAAAATAGGGCAGCGAGAAGGAAAGAATGGTTTTCGGGACACTTCCCGTTGTAAGATTACGTTCCATGTGAAAGGCTCCTTGTCTTGAGTGTTGTCGTATTTATTATACTGGAAAATAGTATAAAGTCTATAATGATTATAGAGTCAAGAAAAATTGCTATTGCATAAAAATTTTCAATAACGAGAAAATTATAGAAGATTAATTGACAATAACTGGTAAAATTTGTATATTGATGAAAGGTTAGTTAATGCTAACGAAATGTCTGCAACAGGCAATGAAACTTTGCGGCGAAAAGGGAAAGAGACAAAGGAGGAAGAGGAGATGAAAAAACATTTCAGACACATGGCACTTTCTGTGATGCTTGCAGCAGGAATGTGCGTGCCGGGAAACGGAATCGTCTTCGCAGCGCCGGACACAACCGGCAGATGGGTCAATGAAACAGAAGGATGGCGTTACTACAATGCAGCTGGTGCATCCTGCACCGGATGGGTTGAGACTGCTTCTGGATGGTATTATTTAGACCCGCAGACTGGCCTTATGAAGACCGGACTGCAGCAGATTGATGGAAAAACTTACTACTTCACAGCACCGGGAGAGAACGGCATTGAGGGCAGACTGTTCTGCGGATGGAAAGAGGACGCAGATGGTACCAGACGTTTCTTCGGAACCAGTCACGATGGAAGCTTCGGCACCATGAAGACTGGATGGCAGTGGATTGATGGATATTGTTACTATTTCGCACCAGAAGAGGGCGCTGGCAAAGGTGCTATGGTAAAAGGCGCTGTCACTCCGGATGGCCACAAGGTCAATGAACAGGGCCAGTGGGTCGGAGAAGACGGAAACGCGCATTTTGAGTCCGGAAAAGGCTTTAGCAGTACTGAGCAGAAAGCAGGCCCGGGCGGCAGCGCAGCTGGCAGCACAACCAGCAGCTCTGGCGGCTCTGGTTCCAGCGGCGGCAGTAGTTCCGGTGGATCCAGCTCCGGCGGTTCTGGTTCGAATGGCGGCGGCAGCAACTCCGGAAACAACGGCAGCAATACTGGAAATAATGGAAGCAGTGACAATAACGGCGGTAACAGTGGAAACAATGGAAGCAGCGACAACAACGGCGGCAACTCCGGAAACAATGGATCCGACAATGGAAATAATGGTTCCAATAATGGAAACAATGGCTCTGACAACGGAAACAACGGTTCTGATGAGACTCCGGAGGCAACACCGCTGTTAAAGGAAGCACAGACCAAGCTTGTTGATCTGGGATGGACTCAGTACGCGGTATTCGCATTCAACGAGGGCAGTATTGACGATTACTCCATCGAGGTGGACGGAATCGATATTACCGATGCCTGCACCAACGTCGATGATAATGGAACCATTGTAAAATGGCAGACCACTGTATGGCATCCGGGTACCGTAAATGTAACCAGAAAGGCAGACGGCGAGAAACAGAGCGTGACCTTCTCCAAGAATGGTGACCGTGTGACTGAGGCAGGCGATGCATCCTCCGCTCCGGCAAATATGGTAACAAACGGACCGATTTCCGCATTTGATTACTATCTGGATAATTATGATCAGGACGGAAACGTGCGTGTACGCCCGGGCAAGACCACCTTTGCGGTAAATGGCAGCAAGAACGATGCAGTTTCTGAGGTTCCGGCAGATTACTATGCACCAAATGCTGAGATCGATCAGGACGGAAAAGGAGAGATCCTGGTAAAACTTTCCTTAAAGAACGACGAACAGAAAGCATGGTTTGAGCAGCTGACCACGATCAAGGCAATGGATACCGACAATAAGGTATTAAACAGCAACATGACCTTTACCACAAGTGTAGAGGCGAGCGAGTACGGAACCAATGGCGTGATCAAAATTTCCCTCCCGGCAACCAACATGAGAAGTCGCGGCCAGTATCAGTTAAACCTGGTTTCTTCTTACAGCAAAAATAAGCTGACGGTTCCGGTAGAACTGGTTGACGCAACCGAGTTCAGTATGCTGCTTGGTTCCCTGAACCCGAATCCGAAGCCGGGTGAATGCTTCAACTTTGACATTATCGGAAAGAACGGCGAGACTTTTGGAAACGAAATCCTTTCCCCAATCTATCGTGTCGATCTGACTATGCCGTCCGGCGAGGTAAAGACTCTGACCAAGATCAGTCAGTGGTATGAGATCGGAAGCATGCTTCATATCTGTGGCGTGGATACCGATGACGAGAGCAATGTGATCACCGATGAGACAGGTGTTTATACCGTAACCGTCTATGCACATGGCTACAAGACCATGAAAAAACAGGTAGAGATCGGCGATGCATTTGCAGCGAAAAAAGCAGCAAACTTTGTGGCACAGTCCGTTTCTGTACAGAAGAATGATGTTTACGGCGTAGACGCTCTGTCCAGTGCGACATCTTCGATTGGAGGAGGCAGCAGTTCCGGCTCTGGTGATTCTGCTTCCGGCAGCAGCACCGTAAATGGCTGGCTGGTATTCGACCATGATCTGCTGGCAAATGCCCTGATCTTAAATGAGATCAATCCGACAGATGAGAGCAGTGCTGTTGCACAGTGGTATTTCGATCAGAGCCGTATGTATGTGACCGATGAGACCGCAGAAGACTTCTATGATTTCACTGTTTACTTAAACGCAGTGAAAGACGCAAAACTTTCCGGCAATTACTTAAGCTTTGCACAGTATCAGAGCGAGGGTACTCCGTCCACAAACGGCCGTCCGTATCAGATGAAACGCGTTCTGGAGGATGGTAAGTTAGGAAGCACCGAGACCATTTCTACCATGGTTGGAAAGGATGCACCGGTTCTTGCAGGAACCACCGGCAAACTGGGCGAGAACCTGGTACTGACTGCAGAAGATGACAGCGAGTACTTTGGAAAGATCCAGGGCGTATATCTGGATGGCAGCGCAATTGGCCTCAGAAATGATGACTACATGAGCCAGTTTGCATTCAGCGGGGATGGAACCCAGCTCATCATCTACGCATACGAGACTGTAAATGGAAATGTATCCAGCACTCCGTTAAGCGCAGGCGAGCACACTCTCCGCATTGTTGCAGAAGGATACAAGGAGACTACCATCACCCTGAACGTAACAAAAGAAGTAGAGGCATTCGATCTGTCTCTGGCAGCAAACCCGGAGAAGGCAGAAGGCGAAGATAAGACCGTTTACCATGCAGGACAGACCGTCTATGTAAACGCGTCTGCTGAGGATGGCGAACAGCAGGGCGACTTCCTGAAAAACCTTGAGGAAGTAACTCTGAATGGCAAGAACATTCTCGCATATGGTTTAGGCCAGATCGGCGGCGAAGAGGACTATAAGATCGAGGATGGCAAGATTATCCTTGGTAAGAATCTGTTCAAAGAGGCAGGCACTTACACCCTGATCTTAAAGGCAAACGCTGACGCAGGCTACGCACCGAAGACTTTGGAGTTTGAGGTGAAAGAGGCTGTGGAGACTCCGGCGGAAGAGCATGAAGTACCGGAGTTCAGCAGAAAAGAGCTTGTTGCGAAGAGCGGTTCTGTTGAGGCATATTACAAGCTGTATCTTGAAAGTGACGAAATGAAGGCCAGCGATATCATTCAGTATCTTGGAAAAACAGGTGCTGAGATCTATGTAGATGGAACAAAACTGACCAGAAATTCCAGCCTTGATTCATTCTTCGATGGAACAGCAACCAATGTATACAAAGTTCCGGATATCTCTTCAGAGGAAGCATATCTTGCAGTCAGACTGGAGAAGATGGCGGGAAATCATGAGGTAGTGATCAGCGTTCCGGATTACAAAGATCTTACCTTCAGCTTTGAGGGTGATGAGCCTGAGCAGGAAGTAAAAGAAACTCCGGTATTTAAGACTGCAGAGGTAAAGAATTCCAGCTATTATGGTGACTATTATAAGATTACCTTTGCTGGCGAAAATGTAAGAGATTTCTTCGAGGAAGACAGTTTAGCTGTGACGGTAAACGGCAGCGTTTATACAAAACTGACTGGCTGGAATAAAGTTGACAATTCAACAGAGACCAATGCATATAACTATGACACGTGGTCTGATGCACTGTTGATCCGTCCGGAAGACATGACCGAGAATCTGGAGATCACGATCAGCGCAGAGGGTTATGAGGCTCTCAATTTCACCGTGGAAGCACCTTCCGATGAGAAAGTAACACCGGAATTTGATAAGTACACCTATGTAGAGGCAGAATCTTCCTGGGATGTTTCCTACTACCGCATTGATTTTACCGCAGAAGATGACAAAGCATTAAGCGAGTACCTGAGCGACAGTTCTATGGTGGTAACCGTAAACGGTGTGGAGTACGAGCGTGGCTATAGCCTTTACTCCAGCAGTACAAAGAAGTTTGTTGCAGATGGAGAAATGGGCGCTTACGGAAGAACCTACAGCTATCTGAAATTAACCACCGATGAGTTCGCAGAGGATGAGGCAAATGAGGTAGAAATCAGTGTAGATGGTTACGAGCTTGTTTCCTTCACCGTTGGAAAATCCGATGAGATCGGAGATGAGGATGGCGATGAGTTTACACCGGAGGTTGCTGACACAAAGTATGTGAAACCATGGTTTGGAGCAAACTACTATCAGATTAGCTTAGAAAGAGGCAGGGACAAAGAGGAAGAACAGAAAATTGAAGATTACCTCAAGTTAGATGAACTGAGCATTACTGTAAACGGTAAACAGTATACCAGAGTAACCTCTTCCTTCAGCTTAGGAAACAGTGCAACTGATTTTTATGCCGTTTCAAGAACTGGCGATAATGGAAAAACAGAGCATGTTATTCAGATGACTGCTGACATGTTCACGGAAGATGTCAACGTTGTCGAAATCGAAGCTGGCGATGACTACGGAACCCTCACCGTGAAGATCAAAAAAGACGGCACCTTAGTAACCGCTGATACCGAAGCTGCAATCGATGACATCGAGGCAGTTGTAGATATCGAGCTTCCGGCAGAAGACGAGATTATCGCTTCCGATGAGAAGAAAGAGGAAATCTCCGACGAGATCATCGACGAGGATGAGACTGTGAACGACGATGCGAATGCAAAAGACGACGCAGAGGATGAGTCCAAAGATGAAATCGCTTCCGACGACACCGAGGATGCGGATTCCGCAGAGGATACCGAAGATAAGGCCGATGAGTCTGAGGATAAAGCAGACGCAGAGGATAAATCTGAGGAGACTGCAGACGACGAGTCCGACGCAGAGGAAGATGAAGTCGCAGACGACACCGCGGATGATGCAGAAGATACTGGCGAAGAGGACGCTTCTGAAACAGAAGAAGATTCCGACGATGCTGAGACTGCAGAGACTGAGGCAGAATAAGATTTAAAGATAGGATTTAAAATGAAAAAGACCGATGGAAACGAAAGAAAAACCGGGACCACCGGTCTTTTTCTATTGACAGTTTCCACCTGTATGCCGTAAGATATCATACGGAATGAGTGTCGGCCGTTCGGGGCCGGTGAAAAGGGAAACGGGTGTAAGTCCCGTGCGGTGCCGCCGCTGTGAGCGCATCTATGGCAGTTTGGATTTCACTGTTTATTATATAGAAGAAATGGGAAGAAACCAGACAACATTGCCGCGCAAGCCAGAAGACCTGCTTATTCCGCTTTTGCTGTCACGGTCCATGACAAGGCAAGGGAAACAAGGGCGGAGTCTGCCCTGGATGCAAAAAATACGGTGCATCATCCGGTTTATGTTTTGTAGATCGGATGGTGCTTTTTTATATGATAGGAAATTGCGTCCTATCATACAAAAAGCGCTCCGCAGGGATGCGCACATTGCTTATTCCAATTGCGTGGCACAGGCCGCGTTTTTTACATCGCGTTCCTGCATGGGTGATACGAAAAAACATTACCGTTTGCGCAGCATGCAAGCGGCAATGAAAACACAACTATTTTTCAACATCAGGAGGAAAACAATTATGAGAAACAAAAAACTGGTAATCTTAACCATTGCTGCATGCATGACTACTGGCCTGGTGGCTGGATGCGGCGCAAAGAGCGCAGATACTGCGACAACAGCTGAGGCTGCAGCAGAGAGCGCCACAGCAGAGTCTGAGGAGAGCAGCGCAGAGGAGACCGAAGCAGCTGGCGATTCCACAGCAGATGAGGCATATGAGCCGGTTACCATTACCTTAAACCTGGAGCGTTCCGGTCTGGGCGAGAACGTAGAATATACCTTTACAAAGAAGCCGTCCGCAGTGGTTGCATCCGGCGATCAGATGGCAGATTTCTTCTTTGATCTTGGCCTGGAAGACCAGATGGCTGGCTATACCAAAGGAAGCTGCTGGAGTACTGTTTCCCAGTATCCGGCAAGAGATAAGGTGCCGCAGCTGTTAGAGGCAGGAAAAGGCATTTCCAACCTTTCCAAAGAGGAACTGGTAGCAACCGGATGTGATTTCCTGATGGGATGGGACTCTGTATTCTCCGATAAAAACTTCGGAAAAGAGTTCTGCGATGCTAACGGAATCGCCATGTATTTCCCATATGTATGTTCCGATAAGGCAACCTTCGAGGATCTTTATAAGGACTACGAGACTCTTGGAAAAATCTTTAAAGTAGAGGATGTGGCATCGGAGAAGATCCAGGCAATGAAGGATACCCTTCAGGAAGTAAAAGATACTCTGGGGGATGATGTTTATCAGAATCCGGTGACTGTTTTTGCATACGACTCCGGTGAAGACGCACCGTTTACCGCATGTCAGGGTATGCCGGGCGACATCATCAAGCTGGCTGGCGGCATTTCCATTTTCGATGATATTGAGGCAGGCTGGGCAACTCCATCCTGGGAGGAAGTCGTAGAGCGTGACCCGGATGTGATCCTGATTCTGGACTATACCGGTGATATTTCCGAGAAGAAAAACTTCCTGGAGACCAACGAATTCACCAAAGATTTAAGAGCAGTCAAAGAGGGCAGAATCTATTCTGCGTGCTGTAGTGATATGCAGGGTTCCGCAGGTTCCGCAGAGGCAGTCAAAGAAATCGCAAAGCAGCTGTATCCGGATAAATTCTAATCTCTGTTTTTGGAGAAAAAACAAACATGAAATCAGAAATCAGTAAAAAAAATGACCGGGAAACAGGCCGTTTTATACTCACGCTTTTGGTCGTTCTGCTTCTGATCGCGGCAGTAACGACCATCTCTGTGACCCTGGGTGCCATCCATGTATCACCGGATGAGATTGTAAAAATTCTGGTAAATAAAACATCCGGAAAAGATATTTTTGCGGTATCCTGGGAGCAGAAAACAGAAAATATCATCTGGAATATCCGTTTTCCGCGCGTGATTATGGCATTTATCGTGGGAGCAGGACTGTCCCTTTGCGGTGTGCTGATGCAGGCGTTAACCAAGAATCCGCTGGCAGATCCGTATGTACTTGGAATTTCCTCCGGTGCTTCCGCAGGAGCAGTCAGCGTGATCATTCTGGGGCTGTTCAGTTTCCTTGGCGGCTACTCCGTAATTTTCGGCGCGACCCTGGGCGCGGCTGTGGCGATCAGCCTTTCCTTAAGCATTGCATCGCTAAAGGGAAGGATCACATCCACCCAGCTCGTGCTGGCCGGAATTGCCACTTCCGCACTGTTTTCCGCCATGACAAACCTGATCGTATACGGATTTAACAATGGTTCCGACAAGACCAAAATGGCGCTCTACTGGATGGTCGGTTCCTTGAGCGGAGCCACCTGGAGCAGGGTGAAATATGTGTTTATCGTATCTATTATTATGATGGCTGTAATCCTTTTATTTGCGCGGGAACTGGACATTCTTCTTCTGGGAGATGATGTGGCGGAGACGCTGGGCGCGGATACCAGACGCATCAAACTGCTCATCATTCTGGCATCCACCGTGCTCACCGGTGTGGTAGTTTCTGTCAGCGGCGTTATCGGATTTGTAGGGCTGGTTGTGCCGCATGTGATGCGTGGATTTGTGGGTTCCGGCCATAAGCGGCTGATTCCTATGTCCATCCTGGGAGGCGGACTTTTTGCCATGATCGCGGATCTGATCTCCCGCATCATCATTGCGCCGGAAGAACTTCCGATCGGTGTCATCGCGGCCTTTTTCGGCGCTCCGTTCTTCCTGTATTTGATTCGGAAAGGAAGTGTGGGCCGATGAGTTTAACTGTAAAAAATCTGCATTATGAAATCGGAAATGACCGCATCTTAGAACAGATTTCCCTGGAAATCAAAGATGGCGAATTTGTGGGTCTGGTCGGCCCGAATGGCTGCGGTAAGTCCACGTTGTTAAAGCACATTTACCGGACTTATAAGCCGAAGGGCGGAACCATCTTTCTTGACGGAAAAGATATTATGGATCTTTCTGCGAAAAAACTGGCTGGTGCTCTGGCCGTTATGGCGCAGGAAAACCAGCTGGAATTCGATTTTACCGTGCGTGACATGGTCATGTTCGGGCGCTACGCCCATAAGAAATTCCTAGAGGGGGACACGGCAAAAGACCGGGAACTTTGCGAGAAATGTCTGCGGGAAGTCGGTCTGAACGGCTATGAAACACGCTCCTATTTAAGTCTTTCCGGCGGAGAAAAACAGCGTGTCCTGCTGGCCCGCGTGCTGATGCAGGAGAGCCGTTATATTGTTCTGGATGAGCCCACCAACCATCTGGATGTCAGCTACCAGTACCAGATTATGGACATTTTAAGAAAGCAGGATGTCACCGTATTTTCTTCGATCCATGACCTGAATCTGGCAGCACTTTACTGCGACCGGATCATCTTTCTGTATCAGGGAAAAATTGTGGACCGCGGCACACCGGAAGAAGTACTGACGAAAGAAAACATTCGGAAATACTTTGGCATCGAAGCCCAGGTAACAAGAAACGAAGCCACTGGAAAGATGCAGATTTATTATCTGCCAGGGTGGGTGAAGGAAAAGGCCTGAGCCTGAAATGCGGGTGGATTCGTCTGCTTGACGAAAAGACAGCAAGTGATTATAGTAGAACTAGTTTTGTTTGCGAGAAAAGAGACCGCGGTTCAGACGAAACGGCGATCTCTTTTTTCGCAAACAGAGATGATTATGGATAAAGGAGTTTTTATGTTACAAAGAATCAACGAAACCGATTTCCCGGAAATCTACCGCATCATGCAGGCCAGCTTCCCGGATGACGAATACCGCCCGTATGAGGAGCAGATTGCCCTTTTTCAGGAACCGGAATACCGGATTTATTACATGCCGGCCGGGTTTCTCGCTGTCTGGGAATTTGAATCTTTCATCTATATCGAACATTTTGCGGTAGATCCGGCTCTTCGCAACAGCGGAACCGGCTCTGCCATGCTGCAGGAACTGGTAAAACAATACCAGAAACCAATCTGCCTGGAAGTAGAACTTCCGGAAGATGAACTGACACGAAGACGTATCGGATTTTATGAGCGCAACGGGTTTGTGTTCAATGAATACCCATACATCCAGCCGCCCATCTCCAAAGGAAAATCCCCCGTGCCGCTCCGGATCATGACATATGGAAGCGCCATTACGCGGGAGAAGTTTGAAGAGATGAAGGAAGTTTTATATCGGCGTGTTTATAAGTGTGGAATATAACAATATAAGTAATTATCAATACAGTTCTGGTTGTGTGCTATTCCTTCGCAGCGGAGCCAATACAGCAGGAAATGAATGAGACCGCCTTCCGGTATTTTCAGCATATCAGGTTGTTTGCATCTTGAGCACACACGTCCGAATGTGGCGGATGTTAATCCGACACAGGCGAACGCGTGTTGGCGAGAGCAAGCAAACAACGATATGTGAAAATAAAGGGAGGCGGTCTCATTTATTTCCGGACCTCTAGTGGATCCGTCCCTAGCACTCAATATCCAGCAGGCTTACATACTGCTGTCCACCATGCATATCCCGTTCATCACGGCTGCCTTCCACCGGTACTCGCGGTAAACTGATCTTGGCCACCTGGATGTGCTTCAGGCAGTAGATTTCCAGATCTTCCGGTTTTACATGGTAGGATTTTGCGATAAATTCTTTTTCCCGCTCAAATGCAGCGGCCACCTTCTCAGTATCTTCCACGCTGTTGCAGAACGCGTCGATGGTCAGCCAGAATGGGCCTGCGTTTTTGCTGCGGATATATTTCACTGTATTTTCTATGGTTCTCATCATTCAGACCTCCAAATAAATTTAAAACACTAGACAGTTGCATAATTTATGCGTACAAGCTCCAGCGGGTCATCTACAGATACGGTGTGGTAGAGCTTGAACTCGTAGATGGCGCCGCGTTCCATCTCGGCCGGGGAGAAGAGAAAGCCGTAGGATGGCATCTGTTTGCCCTCAAAGATGTTGTGGTGCAGCATCAGCGGGTTGAAGGCTTTGGTAATCTGGGTAGCCATCTCCTGGGTGTCGGCAGTAACGGTCAGCATCATCAGGACCTCATTCGGAACGTAGCCTTCCGGGACATCCATGCCGGATACGCCGTTGTAGCCGTAAGGACGCAGCCAGAAATGATAGCTGTCTTTGGAAATGCCGTTCTTTTCCAGCTTGTCGATACCTGCTTTGGATACAGCCTCGACCCATTTCATTGGATCCTGCATGACCTTGCGGTCGCGGATGCCGGCCATACTGACGGTCTGATAGCCCACCGGGCCGGAGCCTTCCAGCTTCATGGTATAAGGAAGATACTCGATAGTGGTTCCTTCCACGCGGACAGCATTGTCGGAGAGTGCTGTGTAAGTGGAGGTGCTGGTGTCAATGCGGATGCCTGGTTCGGTAAGCTGGATCGGGTTTGCGTTTTCGTAGATCAAATGTGCGGAAACAGAGTAGGGAGATACCGTGCTGCCTGGCTGTACGGAGCGGATGGTGAAACCCTTCTCATCCAGTTCCATAAACACGCCGCCCGGAAGTCCGGCACTGGTGCAGACGCCGCCGCACTCTACGGTCTTGGCCGCATGCCAGCAGGATGCCGGATCACAGCCCTTCATAAGCGGGTAAGCAGCCATAACTGCAGTGTCGGTAGAACGTCCGCCAATGATGATGTCTGCGCCGTTTTTGAATGCTTCTTCGTAGGCTTCCGCACCCAGAAGTGCTACGATGGTGCTGCACTCATCAAAGGTTTTTTCGGAGATTTCCGGTGCACCGTGGAGGGCGGAAATTTTGCCTTCACGATATTTTTTCTTGATGACTTCCGGGTCCTGCTGGGAGTAAATGCAGGCAATCTTTTTGTGGATGCCGGCCTCTTCGCAGATTTCCCGGATCAGCTTCAGGGCAGTGTTGACGCCTTCATCGGAACCACAGGTTCCGGCAGAGCCGATGGTCATAGGAATGCCCAGTTTGTCGGCACCCAGTACCATGCGCTTTAAGTCACGCTTTACATCGGCAATGGAATATTTTCCGTGGCCGGAGCCCAAGTAGTAAGGACCGGAATCGGTGGAACCGGCATCGCTGGAAATGATATCCGGCTTCATGGCCAGTCCTGCCTCAAAAGCTTCTTCGGTACAGTTTAATCCGACTGCGCCATAAGGAACAAATACTTTTACGCTTGTCATAATGCTTCCTCCTTGTTTTTGCAACATATTTGAAATGTATTTTCCTGTTTCTTAACTTCTTGACATCATTATAATGCCTGACTATAATAAAGTAAAATTCCAAAAATGTCATTTCACCATAACAAAAATATTATGGTTATGTATCTAAAAATAAGAAAGGGATGGAACACATGATAAATGAACGGCTTGTTCAATATCTTCTGACTGTGGAGGAAGAACAGAATATCACATCTGCCGCGAAGAAGCTTTACATTTCCCAGCCCGCTTTAAGCCGCATGATCCTGGATCTGGAGAGGAGTCTTGGCACGCCGCTGTTTGTGCGGGACCGGGGAAATCTGCATCCGACTCAGGCGGGAGAGATTTACATAAAGGGATGCCGGGAAGTGCTCGCGGTTTCCCATTCTGTGAACAAGCAGATTTCAGATCTGAGCGGCAGTCGGAGCGGACGCATTGTGCTGGGGGTTACGGCAGTGACGGGTGAGTTTCTGCTTCCTCAGATTTTCGATGATTTCGAGAGGGAATATCCGCAGGTGGAGCTGATTCTGACAGAAGAAAAGGCAGGGGTGCTGCAGGATCTGGTCAAGCAGGGAAAGACAGATATGGCATTTATGTATCAGACAGATCCGGAACTGGAGTGCCATATGATTGCGGAAAATCCGGTATATATTCAGGTGCCTCCTGCATTTACAGAAGGAAAAACAGGCTGGAAACCGGGAAAGCAGAATCCACAGATTGAGGCACAAATGCTTCAGAACCAGTCTCTTATTCTGCTGAAAAAGGGGAGAGGAATGCGGGAGATTGCAGAGCAGTTTCTGAAGCAGTTTTCGATTACACCGGCGCGTGTCTTCGAGACAGAAAACATTCATCTGGCCAGCCGCCTGGTGGCGCTGAACCGAGGCTTTACGTTCATTCCGGGCATTGCGGTGTCGCCGTTGATGCAGGATGGGCAGAACGGTTATTACTGTCAGGTGAAGGATTATCCCATGAAGCGGAGCCTGTACTGCTGCTACCGGGGGCAGAGTTATCAGACGGAGGCGGAGCGGTATCTGATCAGTCTGATTCAGAAGACGGGGCTGGAGTGGGTATAGGAGCCAGTGCCCTAAGTGGCCGGTCTGCTGCGTGAAACAGAATGACGGGCTTTCTTTGGTTCAAAAATTCGAACTGGTCAAAAGGTTTACACAAAATAGTCATGGTGTTATATTTGAGACAGATGCATAAAATCTGTCTCATTTTTATTTGGAGGAATCATATGATGCTTTACGAAAACACAAGAACTGTTTACAATCTGGTGCACAACGCGGCGGCAGAGCACGGAGACCGTGTTTTTTTGCAATATGAAGAAAATGGAATTATTTTCCGT
>CAKRRJ010000013.1 GCA_934394615.1 uncultured Lachnospiraceae bacterium | reverse complement strand
TCCAACGACCTGGAAGAGGAAGAGTTTAAGTCCCGTGTCGACAAATTCTTTGAGATCATTTATAAGGAAGCTACCAATTGCGGAGGTCTGGTATCCGGCGAGCACGGAATCGGTTCCGGCAAGATCAAATACCTGGTAGATTCCGTCGGAGAGACCAACATGGCCCTCATGGAAGGCATCAAGCGCGTCTTCGATCCGAAGATGATCCTGAATCCCGGAAAGGTCTGCTATCGCCTGTAGGAGGAATTTTACTTGGAAGAGAAAAGCAGCCAGAAAGCATACGAACGTGTATTTGATTATTTTACGGCGGAGATTACCTCAGGCAATCTCCGCCTGAATGATAAGATCCCGACAGAACGCGCTCTGTCGGAAACCTTAAAGGTCAGCCGCAATTCCGCAAGAGAAGCACTTCACGTTCTTGAGATGATGGGGCTGATCGAGTGCATTCAGGGAAGCGGAAACTATATCCGCTGCAATACCAGAGAGTATATGACAAAGCTCATGTCCCTGACCATGGTGCTGCAGCATATCAATCATACGGAAGTCTTTGAGATGCGCTGCGGATTTGAGCAGACGGCCCTTGCGGCAGCAATGGAGGGCGCTCAGCCGGAAGAGCTTGCCCGGATGAAGGAGATTCTGGAAAAGATGGATCAGCCCATGAGCGCACAGGACAGCGCAGCCCTGGATGTGAAGTTCCACAAGATTCTAATGGAGATGTCCCATAACCAGCTGATGATCTTCTACGTAGACCAGATGGAGGATCTGCTGAAGCTGTTTGTGAAGGATCTGAGGTCGTCGATCCTTTCAGACCGCCGCCGTGCCGCCGTACTTCGCAAGGCGCACTGGGACATTTACGCAGCGCTTGTGGCCCGCGATGAGGCAGCAGGCGCGAAAGCCCTGAAAAAGCATTTTAACGTGGTGCGCAAGCATCTGCAGAAACTGATCGAAATCTGACATGGAAAAAGGGAGGAAAACTGTCTGCCTGGCAGTTTTCCTCCCTTTTTATTTCGGACGCACGGTTAACCGACGGATGTGTCCGTCAGCAGATAACTGCTGCAGTGTCACAATGGCCATCACATGATAGCCTCCGAAGCATGCAATGAACTCCGCCTGGGACGGGCTTAGCACCGTCGGCTCCAGGATGGAGTACTGCCGGCATAGAAATTTATTCCGGAAGAACATGGAGATGGCCTCCTTTCCGTACAGGTGATAGTCGTGCTGGGGCGTTCCGTTGGCACAGTAATCGCAGTAGTGCCCGTCCTTTGTGAAGAGGCTGCCCAACCCCTCATAGTCTTTGTTTTCTATTGCATCAATGTATTTTTCAATTGGCAGCATCCGTCAGTCCTCCTCTAATAAACCTTTTCTGTATTTAACAGAGCATCCGTACCGCCGTCCACAAACATGACAATGCCGTTGATGCCGCAGGCCTTTTCCGAAGCCAGAAAGACGATGGCCAGCGCGATCTCCTTCGGATCCATAAAGGTTTCCTGACCGTAACGGGTCGGGATCGGCAGGGCATTTAAGGAAGCTCTGGCGCTGTGGGACATGGTGGCTGTCATGGCGCTTCCCACGTTGCCCGGAGCCACCGCGTTGATGCGCACTCCATTGGCTGCGTAGGAGGCAGAATGGCGGCGCACCCAGCGGGCCAGGGCATATTTGGAGGCGGCGTAAATGCTGTTGCCGACACTTAAGTCGGAGGCATCCAGGGAGGAGACCAGGCTGCGGATCTTGTGTTCATCATCACCGTTGTTATTGAGCAGATCTGCAATGTCCATGCGGGAAATATCCTGGGAGATGATGTTGGAGGAAACTGCAACACAGCTGCCGTGCCTCTTCTCCAGCAGGTCATAAGTGCCTTTGATGACAGATACCGCACCAAAGTAGTTTAGGGAGATGATTTTCGTGAGACTTCCGCAGGCGCCGGATACGGCGGCACTTAAGATGAGGCCGTCAAGACCCTCCGGGTGCAGGGCATGCAGCTCATCGATGACCTTCTGGCGCCCCTCCAGGGTCACCAGATCCGCGGTGATATCACCCTTTAACAGGTCAATGTTGATGACCTCATGACCTTCCTTTTTCAGCAATTCTACGGTTTTGGCTCCGATTCCGTGAGAGCCGCCGGTGACAGCGTATACGCCCATGGTGAGTCCTCCTTTACAAACGCCGCAAAGCCCGGCGGGGCCAGGCTTGCGTGATTTTTTATTTTTAATAAGCAGCTTTGAAGATGCCGATAACCTGTTCTTTGGTTGCCTTTCTCGGGTTGGTAAGCTGGCAGACATCCTTCATGGCGTTCTCTGCCATGATGCCGAAGTCTTCCTCCTTGACACCCAGTTCGCGCAGGTTCTTCGGGATTCCGACCTGCTCGGAAATCTGGCGGATGGCAGCAATGGCTTTTCTTGCCGCATCCATCGTTGAGAGACCGTCAATGTTTTCGCCCATAGCCTTTGCGATATCGCGGAAACGGTTTGCGTTGCCGATCAGGTTGAATTCCTCTACATGCGGAAGCAGGATCGCGTTGCAGACGCCGTGGGGCAGGTTGTAGAAGCCGCCTAACTGGTGGGCCATAGCGTGAACATAGCCAAGGGAAGCATTGTTGAAGGCAATGCCTGCCAGGTACTGGCCGTAAGCCATTTTATCACGGGCCTTCATGTAGGTGCCATTTGCAACGGCCTTCGGCAGATACTGGGTGATCATGGTGATGGCCATGAGGGCAGCGGCATCGGTCAGCGGGTTGGCATCGGTGGAAACGTAAGCCTCAATGGCGTGGGTTAAAGCATCCATACCGGTTGCAGCGGTCAGTGACGGCGGCATGCCGACCATTAACTTCGGATCATTGATTGCGATCTGCGGGGTGACGCGCCAGTCAACGATGGCCATTTTCACGTGGCGGCTGGTATCGGTAATGATACAGAAACGTGTGATCTCAGAAGCGGTTCCGGCGGTGGTGTTGATGGCGATCATCGGACACATTGGTTTTGTGGACTTATCCACACCCTCGTAATCGCGGATATCACCGCCGTTGGAGGCAACCAGGCCGATTGCTTTTGCGCAGTCGTGGGAAGAACCGCCGCCCAGAGAGATGATGGAATCGCAGGACTCTGCTTTGAACATTTCCAGTCCGCTTACCACATTGGTATCTTTCGGGTTCGGCTCCGCGCCGCCGAATACGACACTGTCAACGCCTGCTTTCTGTAAGATCTCCTGGATGGAAGCAGCCATGCCGGAGGAAGCAAGGAAGGAATCGGTAACGATCATCACTTTCTTTCCGCCAAGGCTCTGCATCAGGCTGCCAGCCTCCTGAACGGAATCTTCACCGAATAAGTTTCTGGTAGGTAAGAAATAGTAAGTTGTTGCCATGAGATACACACTCCTTTTCTGTTATTTGATGTACGGCAGATCCGTCCATGAAAACGTTGGACTGCTGCCTGTGCATCGCAGGATCGTGTTTCGGGTGGGGGCCCTTTTGGTTTCAGGAAAGGATGTCCTGTTTGTTTTGCCCTGCGTGCTGTTTGTCATGGCAACATCATAGCAACAATTTGGTGCTTACAAAACGACCAGAATAAAAAATAATTTAGATACCAGATGAACGGTTCCCTACCACTGGATAAAGATGTTCCCCAGCCGCCGCACGGTCTCTGCCAGTGTCCGCTCATCCAGGTCGCAGTAGTTTAACACGAGAACATGCTCGTATTCCGGCTGCACTTCCGTACAGAACTCGGAGAGGCAGGCCAGGTTGATGCCTTTGCTCCGTGCCGCCCACCGGATCTCCACATCGGTCATGGAGGTGTCCAGATAGACCAGCAGGTGCGTGCCGCAGCTTCCGCCGGTAATCTGGGAAGCCGGGATCAGGGAACTCTGTTTGATGATGCGCAGAAGACGTTCTCCCTCCTGCCGGTAATACTTCTTCAGGCGGCTCAAATGGCGCTCAAAGGAACCGTTTTCAATAAACCGGGCAAGGGCATGCTGTTCACAGCTGGAAGCGGAATTGGAATAGAAATTCGCGCGGGCAATGTAGCGTTCCATCAGCTTTTTGGGAAGCACCATATAGCTGATGCGGATGGCCGGAGCCAGGCTCTTGCTAAACGTGTTCATGTAAATGACCCTGTGGTTTGTGTCCATGCTCTGCAGGGCGGGGATACTTTTGGTGGAATAGCGGAACTCACAGTCGTAATCGTCCTCAATGATGTAGCGGTCTGCGGCCTCCGCGGCCCAGGCGAGCAGCTCCTGGCGGCGTCCGGCGGTGGTCACAGTGCCGAGCGGGTAGTGGTGCTCCGGGGAGACATGGACAATGTTTGCGCCGCTTTCCCGCAGGCTTTCCATGGAAAGGCCGGATTCATCCATCTCAATGCTCTTCCAGGGAAGGCCAAATTCCTCATAGATACGCGGAATCTTCCGGTATCCGGGATTTTCGGCCCCGTAGACAGAGCGTTCCGGCAAAAGCTTGATGAGCTTTTCGTAGAGGTATTCGATGCTGGCGCCGATGACAATGCATTCCGGGGAAACATTCATGCCGCGGGAACGGTACAGATAATCCGCAATGGCATTCCGAAGCGCCGGAACGCCGAGAAAATGTGCCCGCTGCACCAGTTCCAGGTCATATTCGCTTAAAACTTCCCGCATGGTTTTGCGCCAGAGGGAGAACGGGAACTTCTCGTAGATGGTGTTGTTGGAGGTAAAGTCCGCGAACCAGGTATCTTCCTTGTAGAGCGGTTCTTCCTCAGAACTGCGGGATGCCGCGCGGGCAGATCCGGAACCGGCAGTGCCATCATGGAATGCGGCGGGACTGCTGGAGCTTCCGTAAGGCGCATGTACAGTGCCCTGGGCCGCCTGGTAAGGTGCCAGTCCCGGCGTGGTTTCCAGTTTTGCCGCAAAGTAGCCGCGTTTCTCCTCAGAGGTGATGTAGCCTTCCGTCAGCAGCTGGTCATAGGCATTCATGACCGTGCGCACGCTGATCTGGTTGTCTGCCGCCAGCTCCCGCTTAGACGGCAGTTTTGTGCCAGCCGGGATGCGTCCGCTTAAAATATCTTCTTTCAGACAGTGGTAAAGGTACTCGTAGAGGGGATGTGTCCCCCGTTTGGAAAAGTCATAAATCAGCATAATCTGGTATCTCCGTTTTGCTAGAATCTGGTATTATTTTGTTTCTGATTATAACGCTGTTTCTGATATTTGTCTGTATATTTCATAGTTTTTTGCAAAGTAAAATGCTATGCAGAATGTAAGAAAGAATGTTATAATGCTAAAATAGAAAAAAATGGTGTAAAGTGCATGAAATTATTTGGTTCCAGAGCACGCGGGGATTATAAAAGAACCAATTCTTATAATCATAAAATCGCACTTGGCATTGTCGATGCGGCGAAAAATGAATTTTATCAGATGTTCTGCGATTTGCGGAAAGAAGTGGAGACAACATGGCTGTAACGTATTACTATGATCACATGACAAAACCAAAGCAGGCCGCCTACCGCTGCATGCTCGCGGGCCTCACAGACCTATCCGACAGCATTCAGCTGCCGCTTCTCGAGGCAAAAGAGCTGTCGGAGGTATTTCTGCAGCTTCGTCTGGACCACCCGGAATTGTTCTGGGCGTCAGGCTTTCGCTTCCTTCATTATCAGGACTCCCCAAACCTCATCATGAAGCCGGAGTACCTGTTTGAGAAGGGCAAGGTCCGGGGGCATCAGAAAGCGATGGCGTCCCGCGTGGAAAAGCTGGCGCGCCCGGCAAAATCCCTTTCCGAGTGGGAGAAGGAAAAATACATTCACGATTTCATCTGTGAAAATATCCGGTACGATAAATTAAAGAAAGCCTATTCGCACGAGATCATCGGCCCGCTTGGGCAGGGTGTCGGGGTGTGCGAGGGCATTGCCAAGGCCGTGAAGGTCCTCTGCGACGCGCTTGGCCTCTGGTGTATGATCGCCATCTGCGGAAATAATCCGGAGAAGGGCATCAAGTACCGCCATACCTGGAACATCGTCCGCATCGATGGCGTCTATTATCATCTGGACGCTACGTTCGACAACAGCCTCGGCAAGTGCAGCGTTACCGGCGATGAGATCCGCTACGATTACTTTAACCTGGACGATAAAAACATCTTCCGGGACCATGAGCCGCTCATTGCGCCGGCCCCGGCCTGCACGAATGGCGATCACTTCTACTATAAAGAAAAGAAGCTGTCGTTCACGAAACAGGAAGAGGTAAAAAAGCGGGCGCTGCAGGCGGCAAAGAAGGGGAAATTTCTGACGTTTCACTGGCGCGGCGGCTATCTGACGAAACAGGTTCTGGAAGATTTGCTGGAGCAGATCGCGGAAGCGGGAAAGGAACGGGGCAAGACGCCGCATGTGAGCTTAAACTGGTCACAGGCAGTTTTGAGAATTCGTTATACCGAAGAAAAGGCATCGGAACGGGAACCGGATGTAAATATGGAAGAAGCCAACGAGGGGGAACAGGAATAGCTATGAACGCATATCGGATGCTGGAAATACTGGGAGAACAGAATCAGTTTGAACTTCTGGAAGGTGAGAACGGATATCATACGCCGCAGGACATCCGGCTGGTCTATCTGATGAATGACGCGGTGGAATGTTTTCTGACTTTCCGGAATGCGCGGATCACGGGAGAGTATCTGCCGGATTATAACGGAGAACTGGGAACCCGCCTGGACCGGAATGAAGAGCGCTCCTCCCTGGTGGTGCATCAGGGACATAATGTTTTTACCATCTTTTTTGAGACGCTGGAGCCGGAATATGAGCTTTACAATTACGGAGAGATCGGCCATTTCTGGGTAAAAGGCTATGAATACCTGCGGCAGCTGGAATACCGCATTGCCATCCTGTGGGATAAATACGAGTACATGGGGGAGGACTGCTGCGGGGAAGAAGAGCGGAAGCTGGCATGGCTTGCCAAATTCCCGCCCCTCAATTTTACCTGCTACCCGTCCGTACCGGCCCAGTATCTTCCGGACCGGGATGATGGATGGGATTTGGCACCGGAGGCTCTGGACGTGATGCGGAATCTGGCAAGAGAAGCTGGGGACGATTCTTTGCTTCGTGCGCTGGAGCTTTACGGAAAACATTCCGGCAGGTGGATGACAAAGTATATTGCGATGCTTTTGCACCGAAAGAAACACGCAAGGACGGTGGATCTGCTGGCAGAGAAACTAAAACAGGCTGCTTCCGTCCATCCATGCCGGAGCTTTGGCCCGGAGCGGGACGCTCAGTATGCGCGGATCATGAAGGCGGCGCGGGCAGGACAGCAGGCACTGGAAGAAAAAGGAATCCATTCTGTGGTTTTGCGGGAGGAGCCGTTTGTGCATGCAAGTGATACCCTGGATTTCAAAGCCCACCTGATGATCTGGATGCCGGGAACCATCAACCGGAAAACCGAGATCCGGACCTTCTCTTACGAGAGCGCGGAAAAACAAAAAGAAGCATCTGCACAGTCATAAATACGATAACCAGACATCTGGCAGGGAGCCGGGACTTTTCAGAAAGGAAAGTTCCGGCTCTTTTTGCTGCTATGCATATCGAGGAGGCGCCAGTGGCGCGTCTGCTGTTTGCGCAACGCGTGAACAGTAACGAAAAAACGGAAAAACTGGGAAATTGTGAGAAAAAATGCTTGACAAATCCGGTATCATCCTTTATAACATATTAACATACCGGACGGGTAGGAATATAAAATATTTTATGAATGAAAAGGAGGAATATGCAATGCAGAAGAGAGACACGATCGGCAGCAGGGGAGTACGGGATAAGATGTGTTGTTGTTGCTGCAGAAACATATCAGACAACAAACATAAAATATAAGGAGATTCCCTACTATGAGCACACAGACTATTTCCGTAACACCGGCAGCAGCCAAACATAAAAAGAACGCAGCACAGGCTGCAGCAAAGAAATCTGAACTCTTTCACACCGAAGACTGGCTGGCAGTCTGGATCGGCTTTTTCGTAATCGGCGCAGCGGCAGTCGGAGTCCTCACCGGGGCTTATGACTTTTCCGCAGCCAAGTTTTCCACCTGGGGAAATGGCGTTTCCTTCTTCTCCATCTGGTCCGGAGCACTTGTCCTGAAACTCATCTTTACCGCAGTGGTTCTCGGTGTGCTGTTTACCGTCGGTAATCAGCTGAAGGGCACAAAGGCAGGCGTCTACATTCCGGCTTTTATCGGCATTTTCCTGGTATCCGTTCTGGTTCGCCTGATCAGCGCGGAGTACACGCTGAACCGTTATCTGGAGTGGGCATTCTTCGCACTGGCCGTTGGCCTTCTGATCGCAAACACCGTCGGTGTTCCGAACTGGTTAAGACCGGCAGTCCAGACAGAGTTCTATATCAAAGTCGGACTGGTCATCATGGGCTTTTCCGTTCTGTTTTCCAACATTGTAAACTTTGGTTTATACGGCCTTGGCATTGCCTGGATCGTAACCCCGTTAGTCATTCTGTTTATGTGGTTTTTCGGTACCCGCGTGCTGAAAATGGACAATAAGCCGTTAGTCATCACCCTTGCAACCGCAACTTCTGTCTGCGGTACCAGCGCAGCCATCGCGACCGGAGCAGCAGCCCGCGCGAAAAAGACGGATCTTTCCCTTTCTGTGTCAATTTCCATTATCTTCACTGTGCTGATGATGGTATTTGAGCCGGTTCTGATCCGTGTCTTTGGTCTGGGCGAGCTGATGGGCGGCGCTCTGATCGGCGGAACCGTGGACTCTACCGGTGCGGTAGCAGTGGCAGGAACGGTGCTTGGAGAACTGGGACAGACCTCAGCAGTGCTGGTCAAATCCATCCAGAATATCCTGATCGGTTTTATTGCTTTTGCAGTAGCAGTATTTTTCTCCACTCATGTAGAAAAGAGCAATGACAACAACGGCGTGCGCCTTTCCGAAATCTGGAAGCGCCTTCCAAAATTCATTCTCGGATTCTTTGCGGCATCCCTGACCGCGTCCTTTGTGGTGCTGCCGCTGACCAGTTCCGGCACGGTTTCTTCTATTAATAGTGCGCTGGATCAGTTTAAAAACTGGGCGTTTGTCCTTGCCTTTGTCAGCATTGGCCTGGACACCAACTTTAAGGAGATCCGGGAACAGTTCCAGGGTGGAAAACCGCTGGTTCTGTATCTGGTAGGACAGACCTTTAACATCGTTCTGACATTTCTTGCAGTGTGGATCCTGTTATCCGGACATTTCTTCCCGCTGCCAAACATTGCCCTGTAAGGAGGTACCTGGCATGATGAAAGAAACGGCGAAACGCAATCCGAAGTATATTACCTGGCTGAACCGTCTGGCGGTTGCGGCTACCCTGGCAGCAATCGTGGAAGCGCTTCATATCATGAAAAACGGGCTCGGCCTGCTGGATCAGCTGGATTTTGGAGCTGGCGCGTACTACTATGCAGATATTCCCGGTTTTGCCTCTCTGGTAAACGGAAGCCATTACCAGAGCCCGGTTTCCATGCCGGTGCTCATCGGACTGTTTCTGGTCTGGGGATTTCTGATGTACCGTCTCTGGACCTGGATGGAATCCGGTTCCAAAAAGAAGTCCGCCGATTCTTGATTCTTTCCTCCGGCTGCGTTATAATCTCAGAAAGATCTGCGTGAAAACTCTCATCTTAGATGAGAGTTTTTGCTGTATCAGAAGAAGCGGCATACGCGTTCTTATTGAGAGAAAACGTCGAACAGGAGGCTTTTATGGACTACAAATACCTGAGCATCGGCCAGATGGCAAAAATCAACAATATTTCTGTTCCAACTTTAAGGTTTTACGATTCCATCGGAATCCTGCAGCCATGCTACACCGATCCCCAGACTCATTACCGCTACTACGATGTGCGCCAGAATGCCCGCCTCGACATGATCCAGTATATGAAGGAACTTGGCATGGAGCTAAAGGAGATCGAGGAAGTGCTGGCATCGGAAGACCTGCGGAAGATCGAGGAGGTGCTCATCCGCAAGCGCGAGCAGACCATCCGGCAGATCGAGCAGATGAAGATCCAGCGCGATGCCATCGACCGCGCGATCGACAGCATTGAGCGCTACAGCAAATCGCCGCGGCGCGGAACCTTCACGCTCGAGTACATCCCAAACCGGAAGATTTATGGCATTGACACCGATATCAACTTTTACGACCACGATATCGACACGTACGAGCTCATCTTAAAAAAGCTGAAAATGAAGCTGACCGACCACGGAGTCCCGCCGGTCTATTACTGCAATGCCGGTACCGTGCTGAAAAAAGAAGACTTTTTGCAGTGTAATTTTGTCTCGAATAAGATTTTTGTGTTTGTGGATGAGCATTTCCCGCTGAAGCAGCATATGGAAACGATCGAAAACGGGATGTACGCCTGTGTTTACCTGGACGATTTTAATCAGGAAAAAGATTATGCTGTCAAACTTTTGTCATATTGTAAGGAGCAGGAGTACGAGATTGCGGGAGATTACATTTGTGAGACACTGACCGAGTTTAATGTCTTCGATACCCGGAAACGTTCCATGTTTCTGCGCCTTCAGGTGCCGGTACGCTTTGCTTCCGCGTAGCAGGCGGCATTGGAAAAGTGTACAAACAACATCGCAAAAATTGGGTATTCTGTCCACTTGACCCTCAAGCCACATGAGCCTTTATACTGAAATCATGATAAATAAATAACAAACGGCGAGCCTGGTGCGAAACGAAAAGCAGGAGGCCGGACCCACCAAGAAGGAGGCTTCTATATGGAAAAAATTAAAGTGGTTCAGTATGGATGCGGTAAGATGAGCAAATATATCCTTCGTTATCTTTATGAGACCGGATGCCAGATCGTAGGCGCGATCGACACCAACCCGGCTATCATCGGCATGGACGTAGGCGATTACGCAGGACTTGGCGTAAAAACCGGAATCCTCATCAGCAACGATGCGGACAAAGTCCTGGATGAGTGTGATGCCGACATCGCGGTAGTCACCCTGTTCAGCCTGGTAAGTGACTGTTTCGATCATTATATGAAGTGCCTGGAGCGCGGCATCAGCGTTATCACGACCTGTGAGGAGGCAACCTACTGCTGGACAACCGACGCGGTACGCGCGAATATCCTGGATGTGACCGCAAAAGAGAATGGCTGTACCTTCGTGGGAAGCGGCATGGAAGATATCTTCTGGGTAAATATGGTCGGCATGGTAGCAGGCGGATGCCACAAGATCACAAAGATCGAGGGCGCAGTCAGCTACAACGTAGAGGATTATGGACTGGCACTGGCAAAGGCACATGGCGTAGGCCTGACTCCGGAAGAGTTCGAGAAACAGATCGCGCATCCGGAAGAGATTGAGCCGTCCTATGTATGGAACTCCAACGAGGCACTTGCTTCCAAGATGGGATGGACCATCAAGAGCCAGACCCAGAAATGTGTTCCGTACTTCCACGACAGCGATTTGTATTCCTCCACCATGGGTGAGACCATCCCGAAGGGCAACTGCATCGGTATGGCAGCAGTCGTAACCACCGAAACCTTCCAGGGACCGGTGATTGAGACCCAGTGTATCGGCAAGGTATACGGACCGGATGATGGTGATATGTGTGACTGGAAGATCACCGGCGAGCCGGATACCGAGTTCCATGTAGTAAAACCGGCAACCGTAGAGCATACCTGCGCAACCATCGTAAACCGCATCCCTGCAGTGCTTCGCGCGCCGGCAGGTCTGGTAACCATGGACCAGCTGGAAGAGATCGCTTATCCGACCTATCCGATGGAGTTTTATCTGAACAAATAATGAAAATCAAATCGGCAAAATCTGCTGCGTAAGGCTGGAGCGTTCATATATTTGAACGCTCCGGCTTTTTTCTTGTTTAATTGCGGGAAAACAGGTATAATGGTTCGTGAATATTTACAAAAGGAACAGGAAAGACATATGAAAGATAAGATGATCACAACACGACACCGTGGGACGCAGACGGGTACAGAGCACAGCGCGTCCCGCAATCTGACACAGGATGTGGCGGTCTGCGGCTTATTTGCCGCCCTGATCGCGGTTGGGGCGTTCATGAAGATCGTGATCCCGGTTGGAGCCGATACCATGAACTTTACCCTGCAATGGCTTTTTGTATTGCTGGCCGGTCTGCTCCTTGGTTCGCAGCGCGCATTTCGCAGCGTGGCGGTTTACCTGATCACCGGCCTCGTCGGTTTTCCGGTGTTTGCCCGGGGCGGCGGCCCGGCATATCTGCTGCGTCCGACTTTTGGTTTTCTGATTGGGTTTGCCCTGGCAGCCTGGGCCATCGGCTTTTTGTGCGAAAAGCTCCGACCGGCAAAACCGGCAGCCTGGTTTGCCACAACGCTGGCAGGCTATGTGCTGTATTACGGAATGGGAATCATCTATTTTTATCTGATCACACATCTGCTGGCATCCCAGGCTCCGGTTGGGATCGGCGTGATCTTTGGCGTGTACTGCCTGCCGACCATGCTGCCGGACCTGCTTTTATGCGTGCTGGCGGTGATGATCGCAGGGCGGTTAAGACCGGCCGTTTCGGCAGCGCTGCGATCCTGACCAGGCAGACGGTTTCAGCGGAAACAAACTGCGGACTCGTCTGGTGTGGAGACGAATAAGGACGGAAGCGGACGGGAATACTTTACAGAAAAACCTGGGACTATTGAAAAATTGCCCCATTGGCATAGTTTTCTATTTACAGGAAAGAAGGAGAAGATCATGAATAAGAAAATGGCAAAACTGGGAGCTGCCTCTCTTCTGGCAGTCGGTGCCGGAGCCATGCTGATGAAAAAGAGCGGCATGAAAACCGGAACTCCGGAAATGAAAGAACAGCGAAAGAAAGAGCTTGCGGAATACCGCAACACCGAGCGCGGAAAACAGGCGAAAAACAGCAAGGGTATCTATTACTCCAACGGCAACTACGAGGCGTTCGCGCGCCCGGAGAAGCCGGAGGGTGTGGATGAGAAATCCGCCTACATTGTAGGAAGCGGCCTGGCAGCCCTGGCTGCAGCCTGCTTTTTAGTTCGTGATGGACAGATGAAAGGGGAGCATATCCACATTCTGGAAGCCATGGACATTGCGGGCGGCGCCTGCGATGGCATCGAGGATCCGCTGCGAGGCTATGTGATGCGCGGCGGCCGTGAGATGGAAGACCACTTTGAGTGCCTGTGGGATCTGTTCCACAGCATTCCGTCTCTGGAGACACCGGGCGCGTCGGTGCTGGACGAGTATTACTGGCTGAACAAGCACGACCCGAACTATTCCCTCTGCCGTGCCACCAAAAACCGCGGCGAGGACGCGCACACCGATGGCAAGTTCAACTTAAGCCAGAAAGGCTGCATGGAGATCATGAAGCTGTTCTTCACCCGCGACGAGGACCTTTACGATAAGAAGATCGAGGACGTGTTCGATGACGAAGTGTTTGACTCCACGTTCTGGCTGTACTGGCGCACCATGTTTGCGTTCGAGACCTGGCACAGCGCCCTGGAGATGAAGCTCTACTTCCAGCGTTTCATCCATCACATTGGCGGCCTTCCGGATTTCTCCGCACTGAAATTTACCAAGTACAACCAGTACGATTCCCTGATCCTGCCGATGCAGAAATATCTGGAGGATGCCGGCGTGCAGTTCCAGTTTAACACCAGAGTCACCAATGTCCTGTTCGATATCGAGGGCGCAAAGAAGACCGCGAAGAAAATTCTCTGCACCGTAAACGGCATGGAGACCGAGATTCCGCTGACCGAAAATGACCTGGTATTTGTCACCAACGGAAGCTGCACCGAGGGTACCATCTACGGTGACCAGAATCATGCTCCGGTCGGCGATGCGGAAAAACGCGTCAGCGGCTGCTGGGAGCTTTGGAAAAACATCGCGAAGCAGGATCCGTCCTTCGGACATCCGGAGAAGTTCTGCTCCAATATCGAAAAGACCAACTGGGAGTCCGCAACCGTTACCACCTCCGATGAGAAGATCATTTCCTATATCCAGAAGATCTGCAAGCGCGATCCGAGAAGCGGCCGCGTGGTAACCGGAGGCATCGTGAGCTGCCAGGATTCTAAATGGCTCTTAAGCTGGACCATTAATCGTCAGGGCCAGTTCAAAAACCAGAAAAAGGACGAGATCTGCGTGTGGGTGTACAGCCTGTTCACCGACGTGCCGGGCGATTACATCAAAAAGCCGATGAAAGAGTGTACCGGTAAGGAAATTACCGCGGAGTGGCTGTATCATCTGGGCGTTCCGGCTGAAGAAATCGATGAGCTTGCAGAGAACCACACTGTTTGTGTGCCGACCATGATGCCGTATATCACCGCGTTTTTCATGCCGAGAAGAAAAGGCGACCGCCCGGATGTCATCCCGGATGGCTGCGTAAACTTCGCATTCCTGGGCCAGTTCGCCGAGACCCCGCGTGACACCATCTTCACCACCGAGTATTCCGTCCGCACCGCAATGGAATCCGTTTACGGCCTGCTCGGCGTGGACCGCGGCGTGCCGGAGGTATGGGGAAGCGTCTACGACATCCGCAACCTCTTAGACAGCACCGTAAAACTCATGGACGGCAAGTCCCCGCTTGAGATGGAACTGCCAGGACCGCTTAACATGTTAAAGAAACCGCTCTTAAAGAAATTAAAGGGAACCGTAATCGAGAAAGTCCTCCGGGATCATGATGTGATCCGGGATGGAATGATGTAAGGACCGATAGAGTCCGAAGGCGGTCATCCCGGCATGCCGCCTTCTACTTTTTGACCGTATTTTTACTCTAGAAAAGCCAATACAGTAGAAAGGTCCTGCTCCCGCTGTGCGTGATAAGCATTTGATTGGAAAGCCTTTCGTGTGCGAGCATAGTGTCGGAACGGAGACCTTGTTTGAACGAGCGAAGCGAGAGAGTTTGGTCGCAGTTCTGACAATAGGCGGCGCAGCAACACGAATACAGGATTTCCACCCAAATGCGTTCATGTACAGCGGGGGCAGGACCTTTCGGACTCATGTGATTGCTTTTTATTTTGTGTTTAGAAAGTTTCCGCATGGTTTGCGGCTTTGTAAATCTGGAAGATATCTTCCTCGCCCAGCTTCCGGAACGATCCGATGGTCCGCGTCCGGTGGTAGGTGCAGCGGTAGGCGAGATCGTGGAGGGTTACCTCATCCTGCAGGCCCACATCTTGGTTTTCCTCCATGGAAGCAGGCATGCCGATGGAGCGGAAGAACGCAACCGTCTTTTCGATACTGGCCAGAGCCGCTTTGGTCTCATCGGATTCGGTGACACCCCATACATTCCGTGCGAAGCGCGCGAACCGGGACGGTTTTGTGGTGTACACGTATCTTGCCCAGGAACCCCACACGGTTGCCAGGGAAGCGCCGTGGGCGGTGTCGAACATGGCGGACAATTCATGTCCCAGCTGGTGCACCGCAAAATCCTTTATTCCGCCGAGTCCGGTCAGCCCATTGTGTGAGAGGGATCCGGCCCACATCAGTTCACTCATGGAATCATAATCCGTCGGATCCTGTACGGCAATGCGGCCCTTGGCGATGACGGTACGCAGGAGCGCTTCCGCGATAGCATCGGTCAGCTCATTCTCGCAAGGATTGAAATACCGGTCCATGGTGTGCATCATAATGTCGGTCACGCCGCAGGCAACCTGGTAGGGCGGGAGCGTCATGGTCAGTTCCGGATTCATGATGGCAAAACGCGGGCTGTTCAGCTCTGTTCCCAAGCCACGCTTTACGCCTGTGGCAAGGTTGGTCAGCACTGCGGAGTCACTGGATTCACTTCCGGCAGCGGAAATGGTCAGAACGGCACCTACCGGCAGCGCGCGGTGCGGCGTTTTCTCCCTGATCCAGAACTCCCAGATATCGGTCGGGGCGTTGGCTGCGCCGATTGCAATGGCTTTGGCAGTATCGATCACGGAACCGCCTCCGGCACCGATCACGAAATCAGCGCCAGACTGCAGGGCGAGTTTTACGCCCTCTCTGGCATGTTCCAGCGTTGGATTTGCCTTGGCACCGCCAAACAATTCATAGGGAATCTGGCCGTCTGTCAGTACTTGGCAGAGCTGGCCGAGCAGCCCGCTTCGTTCAATGCTTCCGCTTCCATAGACGAGAAGCACACGGCTTCCGCCGTATTTGCGGATCTGTTCCGCCAACTGCAATTGGGTATCTTTTCCAAAAACAATCTCCGTAGGGCAATGATAAGTAAATGCATGCATGATAGAATCCCTCCTTTTCTGGGAGTTATCATACCATGAATGCACAGGAAATGCCAATAACTTTGCTCTTTCTGTATAGATGGATGGTGCGTTATTTACTGTTCATTTACCACTTCATCCAGCGTTCCGAACCGGTATCCCATCTCTTCCCATTTCGTCAGCAGTTCATCTAAAATTTCCCCGTTCGTCTTTGAGGTGCTGTGCAGCAGCACGATCGCGCCTGGATGGATGCGTCCGAGTAACTTTTTGAAGGCTTCTTCATGTGTCGGCTGTTTGTTCTCGTACCAGTCCACATAGGCGAGACTCCAGAAAAACGTGTGATATCCCATGTCTTTTGCCATCTTTAAATTTTCTTCACTGTACTTTCCTTGGGGCGGACGGTAATATTTTTTCATATCCTGCCCGGTCACTTCCTTAAATTTCTGTTCCAGCATGGAGAGTTCCTGCTGAAACGATGCCTGATCCGCAATCTTCGACATATCCGGGTGGTGCCAGGTGTGGTTTCCGACCGTATGTCCCTCCGCAGCCATGCGCTGTACCAGATCCGGAGCGGTCTCCAGATAATTTCCGACCAGAAAGAACGCCGCCGGGGCGTGATGTTTTTTTAAAGCATCCAGGATTGCCGGGGTGTTGCCGTTTTCGTACCCGGCATCAAAGGTCAGGTAGAGGACCGGGGAGGATGGATCTGTATTGTTTCCAATGTAATGCGCCTGAAACTGCTTTAAGTAATCGGTTGTCGCGTTGGCAACGGGCGGTTTTCCTTCCTGCTGAAAGCTCAGGCCCCAGTTGTCGCAGGAAGCGGGGATGGAAGCAGCAGGACCGCTGGTGAGATCTGCGGAGGCAATGACGGGAGAGTCCGGGCGGGCAGAAGCGGAAGCATCGATGTCGGCAGGAAAAACGGCCGGAACGGAAGTGCCAGAAGATGTCGGGTGGTTTTGTGTTGTCTGAGCTTTTGACGTGGCTGGACGGTCAGATGTGCGGACATGCGCGAGCACGCCTCCTGCAAAGAAGGCAAGCAGGAACAAGGCAGTGACAGCGGCCAGTTTTTTACAGATCAGGCGTTTTGGATGAGGGAAAAACTGCATGGCAGTCCTCCGGGAAGAATACTCTTGCTTCTATATTTATGGAAGAAAATACCGGTTCAGAAGGAAAAATCCTTCACATGGCAGGAATTTTCAAAAACAAGTTAAAAAAATAGATTGTCAAGATTAAGAAAGTTGTCATGTTTCCGGTAAAGATTCTATGCTATAATGGGCGCAAATGAGTCAGAATATGATTTTGGGCAGATGAAGGAGAAGGAACATGAGACAGAAACATAAAGTACAGATACTTGGTCTTGGACTGGCACTGGCGCTTTCCCAGGCAGCCGGCGCGCTTGCGGCATCCGGCACGGTAACCGTTGGACAGGCACCAGGCAGCAATGCGGCGCAGACAGAGAGCAGTACAGAAGCAAACAACAGCACGGACACAGCTGCATCAGGCAGCAGCGCGGCAACCACCAGTTATCCGACCGTACTTCCGGCAGTGGGCGGCACGACGGCAGCTGATCTGGAGGCAGTAATCCTGCATTCCGGTCCGGGCGTGTCAAAAACACAGCAGAGTTCCGGTACGGTCACAGCAGGAACCCCAGCAGCAGGAACCGTTTCCCAGACTCCGGCAGCCGGAACAGACACCTCCACCCAGAGTCCGGCAGCGAATGCAGCGGTCCAGACTCCGGGCGCATCCGGACCTGGAACCGTTTCTTCCGGAACTTCATCCAGCGGAACTGTTACAGCAGGCGGAACATCCCAGCCATCCATTTCCGCAGCCGACATCAAGCAGCCGGAAGTGGCAGCGGAGGGCGCAGTCCTTTTAAATGCGGCAACTGGCGAGGTCCTTTACGGAAAAAATCAGGACCAGCAGTTTTATCCGGCGAGCATTACGAAGGTCATGACAGCCCTGGTTGTTCTGGAACACTGTGACTTAAATGAGACAGTAACTTTCTCCGAGACAGCAACGACCAACCTGGAATCCGGCGCGGTGGCACTCGGCGTTTCTGCTGGTGACCAGCTCACCGTGGAACAGTCCTTGTACGGACTGCTGTTAAAATCCGCGAACGAGATCGGAAACGGCCTGGCAGAGCATGTATCAGGAAGCGTCAGCGCCTTCGCGGACCTGATGAACGCAAAAGCGAAAGAGCTGGGATGCAAGAATACCCATTTCGCGAATCCGCACGGCCTGAACAACGAAAACCACAAGACCACGCCGTACGACATGGCGCTGATCCTGCGCGCTGCAGTCGCGAACGATACTTTCCGCCGGATCGATACCACCACGTCCTATGAATTTCCGGCTATCAAGAATTCCGCAGCCCGGATCATCACCATGGGGCACAAAATGATGTACAAAACCGATTCCCGCTATTATGAAGGCATTATTGGCGGAAAAACCGGATATACTTCCAAAGCAGGCAATACGCTGGTAACCGCGGTGGAGCGGGACGGTGTGCGCCTGATCGCCGTGGTTATGAAAGCGAGCGGCACCCACTATACCGATACGAAAGCAATGCTGGATTACGGATTTGCGCTGCACGCGGCAGGCAAGATCTGATCGGAGTGTCTGTCTGCCCGGAATCTCTCATATTAATGTAAGAAAGGGAAACCAGATTGAATACAGAAATGAAAGTCCTCTCGGCTGTTCTGGCCGGAGGCGCCGCCGTCACAGCGGCCGGCCTGATCCGCTCCGGCTATGAGCGCAGGCATTTTGTGACAGAAGAAACCGTGATCTGTTCCAAAAAGATCCGCAATCCCAGAACCCTGGTGTTTCTGACCGATCTGCACGATAAAGAGTTTGGGGAGGGCAATGAACAGCTTCTCACATCTATCCGGAGCATCCGCCCGGATGTCATCCTGATTGGCGGAGATATTATGGTGGCAAAACCACACAAGGCAAATCTGGATGTAACAACCCGTTTTCTGGATGGACTCTGCCGTGTGCAGGCGCAGACAACCGGGCGCAATACCGGAAAGCCGTACCGTATTTATTATGGAAATGGCAACCACGAACAGCGTCTTGGACGAGAGAGCGAGACTTATGGAGATCTGTACCGCCAGCTGCGTACCCTCTTAAAGGAACGGAACATCGCGTATCTTTCCGACCGGTCCGTGAATTTAAATGAGGAAATCCGCATCAGCGGGCTGAATCTCGACCAGCCGTACTACCGCGATTTTGTTCCGGCACGCATGAAAGAGGACTACATACAGCGTCATCTCGGACCGGCTGACCCGGGACGCTTCCAGATTCTGCTCGCTCACTCCCCACTTTACTTTCAGCAGTACGCGGACTGGGGCGCGGATCTTACCCTGTCCGGACATTTCCACGGCGGAACCATCCGCCTGCCGCTTCTGGGCGGTGTCATGACCCCGCAGTACCAGTTTTTCCACCCTTACTGCGCAGGCGAGTTTGAGCAGGACGGAAAGCATATGATTGTGGGCCGCGGTCTCGGAACCCACTCCATCAACATCCGTTTCGGCAACCGCCCACAGCTTCTGGCAGTGCATCTGATGCCGGAGCCGGAGGAAACGGAAGAGGATCTTTATTAGAAGATTCGGATATAATTGCCCCCTGTTTTGTGTGTTTACAGAACAGGGGATTTTTGTTATACTATGCTTTATGTGAAGCTGTCGCGAGGGTTTGCTGTGAAGGTGCCCATCGCGACAACCCCAAAAGAACGGAACAAAAGCAGGATCGTCTGCTGCAGTTCCAGACTGGAGCACTATGGCACTTTCTTACAAGCTGGAAAAATTCGAAGGCCCTCTGGACCTTCTTTTACACCTGATCGAAAAGAATAAGATCGATATTTACGACATCCCCATCGTGGAGATCACAAAGCAGTATCTGGACTACGTGAACCAGATGGAAAAAGAAGATTTGAATATTGTCAGCGATTTCCTGGTCATGGCGGCCACGCTCCTGGATATCAAATCCCGCATGCTTCTGCCTGCGCCGGAGGTGGAAGAGGGCGAAGAGGAAGACCCGCGCGCAGAGCTCGTTGCCAGACTTCTGGAATATAAGAAATACAAACTGTTGGCGCAGGAACTCGGCGATCTGGAGGACGCGGCAGGAGACGTCCTTTTTAAAGATCCGACGATCCCGAAAGAAGTCGCGAAATATGAGCCGCCGGTCGATCTGGACAAACTGCTGGACGGACTGACACTTGCAAGACTGCAGCGCATTTTCGACTCCGTCATGCGGAGGCAGGAAGAAAAGGTTGATCCGATCCGAAGCAAATTCGGTGTCATCAAGCGGGAGCCGATCAGCCTGGAGTCCAAAATCATGGATGTGATGCAGTACGCCAGAAAACACCGGAAATTCAGTTTCCGCCAGATGCTGGAACGCCAGGCAGACAAGCTGGAAGTTGTGGTCGCGTTCCTGGCGGTTCTCGAACTTATGAAAATCGGAAAGATCTATCTGACGCAGGAGCACACGTTTGACGACATGTGGATCGAAACACTGGAAAAGGAAGGCGAAGAGACCGACCTGACCCTGGAAGATCTTGACGGACTGGAAGGATAAAAGGCATATGGGTAATTTTTTTGATGAAGACGATGATGATCCGGTAGATCTTGCCGCGGTTGAAGCAAGACACGCGCAGATGGAAGCCGAGGAGGCGCTGGAGAGAGCGGAAGAAGAACGGAAAAAAGAAGAGGAAAAGCTGAAAAAGGGCGAAGAAGAACCCGAAAAAGCGGATGAAAAAACAGCAGATACGCAGGAAACAGAGACTGCTCAGGCGGATGCATCCCAGGTACATGACTGGGAATCCATCGTGGAAGCTGTTTTGTTTACCATGGGAAAATCCGTGGAAGTAAAGCAGCTTGCCGCCGCCATCGGCCAGAGCGAGCCGGTCGCAAAGCGCGTGGCGGAGCGCCTGAAACAGCGTTACGAAACCGAACAGCGCGGCATGCGCATTCTGGAACTGGAGAACGCCTACCAGATGTGCACCTGTGCCGACTATTACGAGAATCTGATCCGGGTAGCGTCAGCGCCGAAAAAACATGTGCTCTCCGACATTATTCTGGAGACGCTGTCCATCATCGCGTACCGTCAGCCAGTCACAAAAATGGAGATCAACAAGATCCGCGGTGTCAGTTCCGATCACACGGTCAACCGCCTGGTGGAATACGGCCTTGTGTATGAGGCTGGCCGCCTCGACGCGCCAGGCCGCCCGGCACTGTTTGCGACGACCGAGGAGTTTTTGCGCCGGTTCGGCATCAGCTCCATGGTCGATCTTCCGACCGTAAATCCGGAACAGGAAGAGGAAATCATTCAGGAAGTGGAGGAGGAACTCCAGATGCGGCTCGACGTGCAAAAGGAAGAACCAGCAGAAACTCCACAGCAGGAAGCAGCAGAAGTGCTTGCTGAACTGGACGAAGAGAAATAAATCATTGCAATTTTGGCATAGATAGAAAGAGGACATAACATGCAGAAGATCAGAATCAAATATTTTCAGAAAGACATGGAGAAACTGACCTATATCGATGGAAAATCCGACTGGATCGACCTTCGCGCGGCAGAAGATGTGGAGATGAAAGCAGGCGAGTTCAAGCTGGTACCGCTCGGCATCGCCATGGAGCTTCCGAAGGGCTACGAAGCCCATGTGGTTCCGAGAAGCAGCACCTACAAAAATTTCGGCATCATCCAGACTAATCATATGGGCGTGATTGACGAGAGCTACTGTGGAGATAACGATCAGTGGTTCTTCCCGGCATATGCGCTGCGCGATACCAAGATCTGCAAGGGAGACCGCATCTGCCAGTTCCGCATCATGGAGCATCAGCCAGCCATTTTATTTGAAGAGACGGATTCCCTGGAGAACGAAGACCGGGGCGGCATCGGAAGTACCGGAAGAAGGTAAAACATTATGGAAAAAGAACAGAATACAGAACGCCGCAGGACCTCTGCAGCGCGGAGTGGGAATTCGGCAGCAGGCCGAATGGGCACGGGAGCACCAGCACAGAGAGCAGGAGCCGCATCACGGACCGCTGCTGGAAAGCCAGTTTCCGGTTCTGCATCCCGAACCACCGCTGGAAAGTCCGTTTCCGGATCTGCATCCCGGACAGGCGCTTCCGGCAGACCAGTTTCGAATCGGGGGACGAGCTCAGCAGCAACGGCAGCAGGCCGTTCTCAGGCAACATCCGGCAACAGAACCCGCCCGGTGAGCGCCCTGGACGGCAGTGCCTACGCTCCGTCCCGCACGCGCCAGGCAGCCCGCCGCCGCAGACAGCGCCAGAGACGCCGCCGTCAGATGACTGCGGTGATCGCGGTAGTCATTCTGCTTGCCGGAGGAGGCGCATTTGGCGCGCGCCAGGCCTATGTGCAGAAACACCGCCAGGAGTACGCGGATCAGGGTATCGCATATCTGGAAAATCAGGATTACGCGCAGGCCATCACCGCGTTCAACGATGCCATTGCTCTGACACACGGCCGCATCGGAACTTTTGAGAGCCAGATGATGCTTTACCGGGCAGAGGCAGAGTACCGCAGCGGCGATTATCAGGCGGCATTAAAATCTTACGAGACGCTGTATGGCAAAGACAATACAAATGAAACCTATAAAACAGGCCTTGCCCTCTGTCTTCTGGAAACCGGCGATTACGACCAGGCGCTGACGCTTGGCGTCATCGAGGGCCAGATCTACAACCGCAAGGCAAAAGACCAGATCAATGCCGGAAATTACGACGATGCGCTGAACACCATCGAGACCGGATTTGCCGAGGCCGGAGCCGATGATGTCGGCAGAAAAGAGCTGCTCTTTAACCAGGCCGTTGCCTGGGAGTACAAGGGCGATTACAAGAAGGCGCTGGAGATTCTGGAGGATTATGACCAGAAATACACGGCGGAGGGAAACGCGGCGCGCGAGCTTGCGTTTTTAAAGACCCGCCAGGGCAATAACTAGGAGTAAAGAAAATTTATGGCAGAATTATTTGATATGAAAGAGATCGAGGAGCGCGTCATCCTCATTGCCGTCAGCACAGACGATGAGGACGACACCCGTGCCTCATTAGATGAGCTCGAAGAGCTGGTAAAGACCGCGGGCGGTGTCACCGTAGACAAGATGATCCAGAACCGCGAGCGCATCCATCCGGGGACCTATCTCGGAAAAGGAAAGATCGACGAAGTGCGCGAGCGCATCTGGGAGCTGCAGGCAACCGGCGTTGTCTGCGATGATGAGCTTTCCCCGGCACAGCTTCGCAATCTGGAGGACGCGCTGGACACCAAGGTTATGGATCGTACCATGGTCATTCTGGATATTTTCGCGTCCCGCGCGACCACGAGCGAGGGCAAGATCCAGGTCGAGCTGGCACAGTTAAAATACCGCGCCGCAAGACTGGTCGGCCTGCGCAGTTCCCTGTCCCGTCTGGGCGGCGGAATCGGAACCCGAGGACCGGGCGAGAAAAAGCTGGAGATGGACCGACGTCTCATCCACGAGCGCATCGGACAGTTAAAATCCGAGCTGGAAGAAGTAAAACGCCACCGTGATGTCATCCGAAAGCAGCGCGAAAAAGCCCATACACCGGTTGCAGCCATTGTCGGCTACACCAACGCAGGCAAATCCACCCTGTTAAACCGCCTGACCGATGCGGGCATTCTTGCAGAAGACAAGCTGTTCGCGACACTGGATCCGACTACCCGCAACCTGGAACTGGAGAGCGGGCAGCAGATCATGCTTACCGATACCGTCGGTTTTATCCGCAAGCTGCCGCATCACCTCATCGAGGCGTTCAAGAGTACCCTGGAGGAGGCAAAATACAGCGACATCATCCTCCATGTGGTAGACTGTTCCAATCCAAACATGGATATGCAGATGCACGTCGTGTACGAGACTCTGCGCGAACTGAAAGTCGAAGACAAGATCATCGTCACTGTATTCAACAAGATCGACCAGAAAGAAGACGGCGAGTTCCCACGCGACCTCCAGTCCGACTACCAGGTCCAGATCTCCGCAAAGACCGGCACCGGTGTAGATGAGCTCTTAAATACCCTGGAACAGATCCTGCGCAGCCAGAAAGTCTACCTGGAACGCGTCTTCTCCTACCAGGAAGCCGGAAAAATCCAGACCATCCGCAAGTACGGCGAACTGCTGAGCGAGGAATATCAGGCAGACGGCATCGCCGTAAAGGCATATGTGCCGGCGGAACTGTTTGGAAGTATGATCGTGGGAAAATAATAGAATAGTATGCAGTGATACTGCAAAGACATATTTGAGGGTCCGGCAATGCCGGACCCTCGTGTGTTGTCTGGGGATATGATTCACGCCCCATACAGCTCCCCAATCCCCGATACCCCCACATAAATATGTGAGATCTTATACCAGGTGGCGAAATCCACCACGCCGGTCTGGGGAAGCCCGAAGATGGACTGGAACTCCCGCACGGACGCGGCGGTGGACGGCCCGTAAACGCCATCTGCCCGTACCCGCGGAATCGCGGTGTAAACGGTGGCAATGGCATCGAGCTGTTCCTGCAGCTGCATCACCTTCTGCCCGGAAGAACCGATCGTCAGATCATATCCCGGCCAGGATGCCGGAATGCCGGAAATCTCCTCCGCGGTGTTGATGTACATACTGTCCCCGTAGTAATGCCGCAGAATCTCGATCGGGCTGTAGCCGCGCTCTCCAAGTGAACAGGAACCCCACTGGGTCATCCAGCCGCGGTTTAAGCACTGCACCTGCCGCCCGTCGCAGTACTGGGTCAGGATCGGCTGGCGCACGCCCGGGCGCGACAGATAGTTGTCGAAGATCTCATCCACGATCACGGAAATGCTCTCAAAAATATTCCGCCCCGGAATCCACTTATGGTCAAACGCGGTGGAAGAGGTGATGGTAAAATCATATCCCCGGTTGCGGTAATGCTCCGTGTACACCCGGTTCAGCGTAAAGCTCATAATGGCGAGAACATTCGCGGTGATGGATGCCTGCGGCCAGGTCGCATAGATCTCGCTGGATGCCACATTTTTAATGTAATCCCGGTACGGCACGTAGTAATCCTGCGCATTGCTGGTGGGCGGCCCGTCGTGCACGACAATCGTCTGCGGGACCACCACGCGGCTTAAGACAATCTCGCCGCTCTCATTGACCGGCTGAATCTCTGCCTCCGCGATCTTAGGCGGATAGTTGCCATACAGCGTATGTTCCGGGATCACAATGGGATTTTCCTCCGGCGCGTTGTCGGTTTCCGGTTCCAGGCGAACCGGCTGGATGGCAGTGGCATCCGGCAGCACCTCGGTCCCTTCGATGGTGGCAGGCTTAAATCCCGGTGCCTCCACCGTAATGTTGTAATCGGCATAAGGCTGGCCTTCGCCGGGGCGGAGACTGTATTCCAGCGGAGGCGCCGCCAGAGTCACCTCCTCCGTCTGGCCGGAAGCATTGGTGGAGAGTTCTTCCAGCGGGGCAGCAGGTTCCCTGGAATATGAGATGGTAACTTTAGCGTTCCGGATCGGAAAGTTATTCTGGACATTTACGACATTGACCTGCAAGAGGCCGCTGGATGGCAGTTCGGTCGATGCGATACGGATGGATTTTGGCATGAGGACTCCTTGAACATTTGGTTTGGCTTATCATAACAGGATATGCGGCAGGCAGGCGGTGTGTGAAAACGCCGAATGGACAGAAATTGTACCGAAAAGCGTATCAGGAGAACAGTCGGAAACCAACAATATAAAACAATAAAAAAGGATAACTAAAAATAAGAAAGTAAGAAAATAAATCAGCTTGCATAACCATTGCATATCATGTATAATTCTATCAATTTGGGCGGACGCCATTGTATACAAGGCGAATTCCACCCAAAAGCAGAATCACCCGCAGCTGCTGTTTCGCGCTGCGCAGGCAGCAGCACCCATACCATACACAATACGGATGAAAGAAAGGATAGGTACTCCCACATGAAAGCATTTCTTATTCTGGAAGATGGCACCGTATTCGAGGGAACCAGCATCGGTTCCACCCGCGAAGTCATCAGCGAAATCGTATTCAATACCTCTATGACCGGTTATCTGGAGGTTCTGACCGACCCGTCTTACGCAGGACAGGCAGTAGTCATGACTTACCCGCTCATCGGCAACTACGGTATTTGTTATGACGATATGGAATCCGACAGACCATGGCCGGACGGTTACATTGTCCGCGAGCTGTCCCGCATTCCCAGCAATTTCCGCAGTGAGGATACCATTCAGAATTTCCTGGAAAAATACGACATCCCGGGCATCAGCGGCGTAGATACCCGCGCGCTCACCAAAATCCTGCGTGAGAAGGGCACCATGAACGGTATGATCACCACCAAACAGTACGATGATCTGACCGACCCGATTGCCCGCATGCATGCGTACACCGTAACCGGAGTCGTAAAAAAGACCTCCTGCAAAGAAAAGTACATCCTTCCGGCATCCGACGAATTTGAGAAGCCGATAAAAAAAGTAGCGCTTCTGGATCTTGGAGCCAAGCGCAACATCGCCCGTTCCCTGGCAAAGCGTGGCTGTGAAGTCACCATTTATCCCTGTGACACAACTGCAGAAGAAATCCTCGCATCCCACCCGGATGGCATCATGCTGTCCAACGGCCCTGGAGACCCGAAGGAAAATGTCAAGATCATCAAAGAGATCCGCAAACTGTACGAATCCGATGTGCCGATCTTCGCGATCTGCCTTGGACACCAGCTCATGGCACTGGCAACCGGAGCCGATACCTTCAAATTAAAATACGGCCACCGAGGCGGCAACCATCCGGTAAAAGATGCCGAGACCGGACGTGCCATCATCTCATCCCAGAACCACGGCTACGCAGTTGACCCGGCAAGCCTCGACCCGAACATCGCTGTCCCGGCCTTCACCAACGTCAACGACGGAACCAACGAGGGCCTGAAATATGTCGGAAAGAACATCTTCACCGTGCAGTACCATCCGGAAGCCTGCCCGGGACCGCAGGACTCCGCGTACCTGTTCGACCGCTTTATTAACATGATGGGAGGAAACAACTAATGCCAAAGAATCCTGATATTAAGAAAGTTCTCGTACTTGGATCTGGCCCGATCGTCATCGGCCAGGCTGCTGAATTTGACTATGCCGGAACCCAGGCCTGCCGCTCCTTAAAGGAGGAGGGCATCGAGGTTGTTCTGTTAAACTCCAACCCGGCAACCATTATGACCGATAAAGACATCGCGGACCGCGTTTACATCGAGCCGCTGACCCTGGAAGTGGTCGAGCAGCTCATCAAGAAAGAAAAACCGGACAGCGTGCTTCCGACCCTGGGCGGCCAGGCAGGACTGAACCTCGCCATGGAGCTGGAAGAAGCAGGCTTCTTAAAAGAGAATAACGTCCGTCTCATCGGTACCACCGCCTTGACCATCAAAAAGGCAGAGGACCGTGAGATGTTCAAGGAGACCATGGAGAAGATCGGCGAGCCGGTTGCTCCGTCCGACATCGTAGAGAACGTGGAAGATGGCCTTCGCATCGCAGACCAGATTGGTTACCCGGTTGTGCTTCGTCCGGCATACACTCTGGGCGGCAGCGGCGGCGGTATTGCCGACAACCCGGAACAGTGCCGCGAGATCCTGGAAAACGGCCTGCGTCTTTCCCGTGTAGGTCAGGTCCTGGTAGAACGCTGCATCGCCGGATGGAAAGAGATTGAGTACGAGGTCATGCGCGACAGCGCCGGCAACGTCATCACCGTCTGCAACATGGAGAACCTGGATCCGGTCGGCGTTCATACCGGTGACAGCATCGTTGTGGCTCCGTCCCAGACCCTGGGTGATAAAGAGTACCAGATGCTCCGTACCTCCGCATTAAATATCATCAGTGAGCTGGGCATTACCGGCGGCTGCAACGTCCAGTATGCTCTGCATCCGACCAGCTTTGAGTACTGCGTCATTGAGGTAAACCCGCGTGTAAGCCGTTCTTCCGCACTGGCTTCCAAGGCAACCGGTTACCCGATCGCGAAAGTGGCAGCGAAGATCGCTCTGGGCTACACCCTGGATGAGATCAAGAATGCCGTTACCAAGAAAACCTACGCAAGTTTCGAGCCGATGCTGGACTACTGTGTTGTCAAGATGCCGAGACTTCCGTTCGATAAATTCATCAGCGCAAAACGTACCCTGGGAACCCAGATGAAGGCAACCGGTGAGGTTATGAGTATCTGTACCAACTTCGAGGGCGCTCTCATGAAAGCTATCCGTTCCCTGGAGCAGCATGTAGACTGCCTGCTTTCCTACGACTTTATCGGACTGGACCACGACGAACTCATCAAACAGCTTCATGTAGTCGATGACCGCCGGATCTGGGTCATTGCAGAGGCCCTGCGCCGCGGTATTTCTTATGAAGAAATCCACAACATCACCAAGATTGATTACTGGTTCATCGATAAGCTGGCCATCATCGTGGAGATGGAGAACGCCTTAAAGAATGGCCCGCTGACCCCGGAACTCTTAAAGGAAGCAAAACGCATCGAGTTCCCGGACAATGTCATTTCCAGACTGACCGGCGTACCGCAGGATGAGATCAAGGCAATGCGCCACGCAAACAACATCCGCGCCGCTTACAAGATGGTAGATACCTGCGCGGCAGAGTTCGCGGCAGAGACTCCATATTATTACTCCTGTTTCGACGGCATCAGCGAGGTAGAAGAGGAGCATAAGAAGAAAAAAGTTCTGGTCCTTGGTTCCGGCCCGATCCGGATCGGCCAGGGTATCGAGTTCGACTTCTGCTCCGTACACAGCACCTGGGCGTTCGAGAAGGAAGGCTATGAGACCATCATCGTCAACAACAACCCGGAGACCGTAAGTACCGACTTCGATATTGCGGACAAGCTGTACTTCGAGCCGCTGACCCCGGAAGATGTAGAGAGCATCGTTGACATTGAAAAGCCGGATGGCGCAGTGGTACAGTTCGGTGGACAGACCGCCATCAAGCTGACCGAGTCCCTCATGAAGATGGGCGTGCCGATCCTGGGAACCGCAGCCGAGGATGTAGACGCAGCCGAAGACCGGGAACTGTTTGATGAGATCCTGGAACAGTGCCAGATTCCGAGACCGGCAGGACACACTGTATTTACCGCGGAAGAGGCAAAGAAAGCAGCCAACGACCTGGGCTATCCGGTTCTGGTAAGACCGTCCTACGTCCTGGGCGGACAGGGCATGCAGATCTGCATCAGCGACAACGATATCGACGAGTTCATCGGCATCATCAACCAGATCGCGCAGGATCACCCGATCCTTGTAGATAAATATATTGTAGGTAAGGAGATCGAGGTCGACGCAGTCTGTGACGGCAAAGACATCCTGATTCCGGGTATCATGGAGCACATCGAGCGTACTGGTGTTCACTCCGGCGACAGTATCTCCGTTTACCCGGCACCGAGCATCACCCCGGAGATTGAGGCGAAGCTGGTAGACTACACCGAGAAACTGGCGCGCGCACTGCATGTCAAAGGCATGATCAACATCCAGTTCATCGTGGCAGACAACGAAGTTTACATCATCGAGGTAAACCCGCGTTCTTCCAGAACTGTGCCGTACATCAGTAAGGTAACCGGAATCCCGATCGTTCCGCTGGCAACCCAGGTCATCTGCGGCCATACCTTAAAAGAGCTTGGCTATGAGCCGGGACTGCAGAAGAAAGCCGACTACATCGCCATCAAGATGCCGGTATTCTCCTTCGAGAAGATCCGCGGTGCAGATATCAGCCTTGGACCGGAGATGAAATCCACCGGTGAGTGCCTGGGTATCGCAAACACCTTCAACGAGGCGCTGTACAAAGCCTTCGAGGGCGCAGGACTGAAACTGCCGAAACATAAAAACATGATCATCACCGTCCGTGATTCTGAGAAAGAGAATGTGGTTCCGATCGCAAAACGTTTCCAGAACGTTGGTTACAAGATTTTCGCAACCCGCGGTACCGCCAAAGTCTTAAACGCAAACGGCGTAAAGGCACTGACCGTACGCAAACTGGAACAGGAATCCCCGAATATCCTCGACCTGATCCTGGGACACGAGATCGACCTGATCATCGATATTCCGCAGCAGGGTGCAGAGCGCAGCCGCGACGGCTTCGTCATCCGCCGCAACGCCATCGAGACCGGTGTGCATGTCCTCACCAGCCTTGACACCGCCGGAGCCCTGGCAACCAGCCTGGAGAACCGTGCGAAAGAGCTGACCCTGATCGACATCGCGAAAGTAAAAAATCGTTAAGAAAAATGTATGGAAAAAAGAACAGAGCTTCCTGCCAAAAGAAAACAGGATGCTCTGTTCTCTTTTTAGAACAATATTTGGCAAAAATACACAAAACATCCAAAAAAATGCGGGTTTTGGGTGGAAATAACAAACAAAATGCATAATTTGACAAGGAAATGCAGAATATGACAAAAAATCACGGGAACCGTTCGTCTCGTTGACAAAAAACGAGATATGAGCTAGTATAGAGTTGACTTTACAATTATGGAAAAAGGGGGGATACATGAGAAAATGTATCATGCAATCCTATGAATGAGCATGGAATTATCGATGTACATGCCCATATCCTTCCGGGGGTAGATGATGGTTCCAGGTCCATGGGGGAATCAATCCGTCTGCTGAAGCATGCAGCGGAACAGGGAATCTGCGGAGTAGTGGCAACGCCGCATTACAGCAGACATAAGACACCTCTGGAGTACCAGCAGAAGCTGGAAAAACTGAAAGCGCTTGCACAGGAACAGGTCCCTGGTTTCGAACTTTGGCTTGGCCAGGAAACGTATTACCACGATGATCTGCTTGCCGCGCTTCGAAACGGTCAGGCAATGACTTACGCAAACGGCCGTTATGTTTTAATTGAGTTTTCACCGGATGTGGCGTACAGCCGCATGTTCCAGGGACTTCGCAACATCAGCGCGGCCGGCTTTCTTCCGGTGGTAGCGCATGTGGAACGTTACGCCTGCCTTCGCCGGAAAGGCATGGAAGAGTTAAAGGCAATCGGCTGCCTGCTCCAAATGAATTATGACAGCTTAAAAGGGCTTCCGTTTGATTCCGAGGTGCGCTGGTGCCGCGCGCAGATCCGCAAAAAGCAGATTGATCTTCTCGGCACAGACATGCACAGGACCGATTACCGTCCGCCTGAGATTCAGAAGGCCATCAAATGGCTGGAGCGAAGCATCAGCCCGGAATATCTGGAACAGCTCACGTGGAGCAACCCACGCAGGCTGATCGAACACGAATAACAAACATCTTAGACTAATCTTCGAGACCCAAACAACGAAAACATTATAATAAGGAAAAGAGACATGAACAAAGAAATCAACAGACAAGAAGACGATGAGATCGAGATTGATCTGCTACAGCTTTTTTATGCATTAAAGAGACGAATCCTGTGGATCATTGGTGCCGCAGTCATCCTTGGCGGGGCTTTTGGCGTGTACAGCAAGGTAGTTATTACTCCGCAGTACACTTCCACGGCCATGGTTTATATTTTATCCAAGGAAACCACGCTGACTTCCCTTGCAGACCTGCAGATCGGTAGCCAGCTGACCCAGGATTACAAGGTTATCGTAACCAGCCGCCCGGTCCTTTCTGAAGTCATCGACAAACTGCATATGAATTTGACCTATGAGCAGCTGGCTTCTAAAATCTCCATCAACAACCCGTCGGATACCCGAATCCTTACAATCACCGCAACTGATCCGGATCCGGTTCTGGCAAAAAACATTGCGGATGAAGTGGCAAAGACTTCTTCCAATTATATTGGCGACATTATGGAGATGGTTCCGCCGAAACTCATCGAGGCTGGCGTTGTGGCAGAACACAAATCAAGCCCGAGCAACAGCAAAAACGCAATGCTTGGAGCAATGCTCGGAATTGTTCTGGTGTGCGGCATTACGGTAGCGGAAGAACTCTTAAACGATACCGTACAGTCCGAGGAGGATGTAGAGAAATACCTGGGGCTTACCGTGTTAGCATCCGTTCCACTGCGTGAAGGTGAACAGGAAGAAGACAAAAACAAGCTGACGAAAAAACAGGCTTCCAGCCGCAAAAAAGGGGCAAAGAAAACTGGAGGAAATAACGCATGAACAGAAAAATAACCTCGCTCAAACGCGAAATGAAAGATGACTATGGTTACAATGAAGCCATCAAAACGCTGCGAACCAACATCCAGTTCTGCGGAAGCAATATCCATACGATTATGTTTACCAGTGCCATGCCGGATGAGGGAAAAAGTGACGTAGCCTTTGCGGCAGCCATGTCCCTGGCACAGATCGGTAAGAAGGTAGTGCTCATCGATGCGGATATCCGCAGATCGGTCTTGGCATCCCGCTATCAGCTGCAGGAAGAAATTTCTGGCCTTTCCCAGTATTTGAGCGGTCAGAAGAATATGGATGACATCATTTACGATACCAACTACGAGAATTTCAGTGTGGTGTTTGCGGGTCCATATTCTCCGAATCCGGCAGAGCTTTTAGAGGAAGCTTTGTTTGAAGACCTGCTCGATACCCTGGGCGAAGAGTTTGACTATGTGATCATCGATACTCCGCCGATGGCGAACCTGATCGATGGAGCAATCGTGGCAAGATACTGTGACGGAGCGGTAATGGTTATCGAAAACGGAGCCATCAGCTACCGCCTGGAGCAGAAGGTAAAGAACCAGTTAGACAAGACCGGCTGCCGCATTCTGGGAGCCGTCTTAAATAAAGTAGATGTGCATGAAAATGGTTATTACGGCAAGTATGGCCGCTATGGCAAGTACTACGGAAAATACGGCCGTTATGGCAAGTATAAAAAATATGGCGCTTACGACCAGTACGACCGCGGCAGCAAAGAATCTGCAAAATAACCATAGAAAACAGGAAGAAAGCGATGAGAAAGAACTGGTGGAACGAACATAAAAGCCAGATTCAGAATGCCTGTATTGGCGCAGTGGTTATCGCATTTGCGGTAGGAGGCTGGTGGACCGTTGGTCTGTACCGCAATCGCCGTGCCACAGAGCTGATGATCGAGGCGCGCAGGCAGGAACAGCTGCGGGAAACAGAAGCGGAGACCAGCCAGGCACTGGATACAAATATGGAAGACATTCCCATTGCGCCGGGCCAGAAGGAAGAATTCACAGCAGATCCAAGAGACCTGAACCTGGAACCAATTCTGGCCGAAAGTACCGTGAACTATCACGGGAAAACATACCGCAGAAACCAGTATGTAAAGGCAATCCTCTGCATGGGCGTAGACCGCAGCGACACCATGACGGAAACAAAAGACCTTGGGGAAGCAGGCCAGTCCGACGGCATTTTCCTCATTGCCCAGGACACCGCGCATCATGACCTCAAGATCCTCATGATTCCGCGTGACACCATGACGGAAATTCCAATCACGAATGAGGATCGGACCGTCAACGACACCATGATCACACAGCTGACCATGGCCTTTGCCTACGGTGATGGCCGGGAGCAGAGCTGTGAGAACACCGTACAGTCCGTGGAGAAACTGTTAAGCGGCTTTTCCATTGATCAGTACCTTGCAGTTGATACGTCTGTGATTGCAAAGCTGAACGATGCCGTTGGCGGCGTAACGGTAACCATTCCAACGGATGGCATGGAACAGCGCGATCCGGCATTTGTAAAGGGAAGCCAGGTAACGCTCCACGGAGACCAGGCAGAAGCCTTTGTGCGTTATCGTGATATCAAACAGGATTTTTCCGCACTTTACCGCATGGATCAGCAGCAGGAGTACATTACCCAGTATTTCAAGGCGGTAAAAACAGCATCTCGGTCGAACAGTCAGATTGTAACGCATCTGTTTGATCTGATCCAGGACTATATGGTAACCGATATGAGTAAAGATCAGTATTTGAAGATTGCGATGGATGGCCTGGATGCCGGAAGTCTGGAAAGTGACGATTTCTACACTGTACCGGGAACTGGAGAAACAACAGAGACCTATGATGTTTACAAGGCAGACCGCCAGGCAATCATCCCGATTGTCTTAAACCTGTTTTACCGGGAAGAATAATTCATGACGCAATAATCAGTGTGGAAACATGCTGTTTATTGAAATAAATATCCCTCACAAAGGGAAGGAAGGTGAAACCAATGAGAAAGAAAATTTTAGTAGCTATGGCTGTTGCAGCAGCTATGGCAGCAATGCCGGTTGTAGCTGGCGCTGCTGGAAGTGTTCATTACAGCGGTGGCGGATCAAGTCATTCCTCCAGCACTTCTACTGGCACTGTGGTTGTTGGTACGGGTACTGTTGTGCCTGGAACAGGCAATGCAGCTGGCTCTGTAACCGGCACAGTGGTTACTTCAACACAGCCTTCAGTTCAGGTAACAGAAAGCGGTTCTAAGGTAACTGTAGCAGGAACGACGAAAGATGTAACTGGAACCACCATGGGTCTGGTAGGTGAATCAGCTGGAAATGGAGCTGTAACATCTGATGGTGCAACAGTAAGTGTAGAGACTGGTGTGGCAGAGACAGCTGGTCTTGATGTAATCAATGCTACTGCAACAAACACCATCATTGCTTTAAACAGTGGAGCTGACATCAATACGCTTCTCCCGTCTCTGGGACTTGGTGGATATGCACAGGTAGGTGCTACCCGTGCAATTGTTTCCAAGAATGCTGCTGGTGCTGATGTTCCGACTACTGTTGCAATGTATGTAAGTTCTCTGCCGGCAAATGTTAGTGAGGTAGCAGTTGTCTGCCTGAGCAATGCCACTGGCCAGTGGACCAAGCTGACTGCACAGGTAGATCCGGCAACCAAGAAGGTAACCTTTACCGTTCCGGGTTCCTGCACCATTCAGTTCAGAGCAAAATAATACGGCTTAAAATGCATCACAGGTGCATTTCACGGTTCGTAGACTTAGGAAGGAGCCGGAAAATTTCCGGCTCTGACTGACAAAAATATTCGGTTTCAAATGAGAAGAAGATTGGGGAGAGAACATGTATCGAAAAAGCGCGAGAGGCTGGGAAAAACATCTGGATTTTATGGTTCTGGATGTGCTCTGTCTGCAGGCCGCATTTATGATTTCTTATATGATCCGAAATGGGCTCAGTAACCCGTATGAGCATGAGTTGTACCGGGGCATGGCAATGGTTCTGACTGTCATTGATGTGGCAGTGCTGATCTTTTTTGAGTCCATGAAAAATGTATTAAAACGTGGCAGATACAAGGAATTAACCGCTACCATAAAACATGTGGTTCTGGTAGTTCTGGTTGCCACATTCTATCTGTTTTACATAAAGAGCGGACAGGATTACTCCAGGGTCACTATGTTGTTTATGATGGTATTGTACCTGCTTTTTTCCTATGGAGTGCGCCTGTTGTGGAAGAAACGCTTACAGCGCCTGATGGAGCTTGGCGGAAAACGCGCTCTTTTAATCATTACAACGAAAGCTATGCTGGATAAAGTAATTTACAATATCCAGAATTACAATTACCAGATGTTTCACATTGCCGGAATTGCCATTATAGATGAAGATATGACCGGATTCAGCAAAGATGGCATCGCGGTTGTGGCAAACCGGGAAACCGTGGCAAACTATGTATGCCGTGAATGGGTTGATGAAGTGTTCTTCAACCTGCCGGATGAGGTTCCGTATCCGTTAGAACTCGTAAACCAGATCACCGAGATGGGCGTTGTGGTTCACATGAAGCTGGCGAAAACTTCCGGTCTGGTAGGCGAACGCAAATTTGTGGAGCGTCTGGGAAATTATACAGTGCTGACAACCAGTATCAACTATGCTACCGACCGCCAGCTCTTCCTTAAGCGGGCGTTGGACATTGCTGGAGGTCTGGTCGGCTGCTTGATCACAGCAGTCCTGTTTGTGATTCTGGCACCACTTATCTACATCCAGTCTCCGGGACCGATCTTTTTCTCTCAGTATCGTGTGGGAAAAGGCGGCAGAAAGTTTAAGATTTACAAGTTCCGTAGCATGTATCTGGATGCGGAGGAACGCAAGAAAGAACTTATGAAAGAAAACCGTGTCAAAGACGGCATGATGTTTAAATTGGAATGGGACCCGCGTATCATTGGCTGCAAAAAACTTCCAGATGGGACCATTAAGAAGGGAATCGGCAACCGCATCCGTGACTGGAGTCTGGATGAGTTCCCACAGTTCTTTAACGTTCTGAAAGGTGACATGAGCCTGGTTGGAACCAGACCGCCGACTGTGGACGAATGGGAGAAATATGATCTGCACCACCGCGCAAGACTTGCGACCAAACCAGGCATTACCGGTATGTGGCAGGTAAGCGGTCGAAGCAATATTACTGATTTTGAGGATGTAGTAAAACTCGATAAGAAGTATATTGCAGAGTGGAGCGTTGGATTGGATATTAAGATTTTATTGAAAACCGTGCTCGTTGTGCTGAGGCATGACGGGGCGATGTAACGTTTTGCTTGTCTTTCGGTTTTATCTGCATAGGTAGAGGACAACATGGAATGTACATAGATACATGCAGAATAAAAACGTACAAGGACAAGCCTGTATGCAGAAAGATATCTGCATACAGGCTTGTCCTTGTAATAACAAATAAAATAGGGAGCGTGTATGAAAAAACAGAAGATTGCAATGTTTGGGCACAAGCATATTCCTTCCAGAGAAGGCGGCGTTGAAATTGTCGTTGAAGAACTTTCTACAAGAATGGTAAAAGCTGGTTATGCCTGTACTTGTTACAATCGTTCAGCACATCATGTGAGTGGTGCAGCGTATGATATAAAAGCAGGATCGGAATATAAGGGAGTGCGTTTGAAAACAACGCCTACGATTGATAAAAAAGGAATGGCCGCAGTGACCTCGTCCTTTTTCGCAGCTCTCTGCAGTGCGTTTGGAAATTATGATGTGGTCCATATTCATGCAGAGGGACCTGCGTTTTTCAGCTTTATTCCGAAGTTGTTTGGTAAACGAGTAATTGTCACAGTACATGGGCTCGACTGGTCCAGGGCAAAGTGGAAAAGTGGTTTTGGCGCCAAGTACATTCATCAGGGAGAACGAAACGCGGTTAAATATGCCGATGAAATTATTGTATTGAGCCGTGGTGTGCAGGAGTATTTTGAAAAGACCTATGGAAGAAAAACAAGATTTATTCCGAATGGCGTGAATCGTCCACAGATTCGATCGGCTGATATGATAAAAAAACAGTTTGGCTTGGAAAAAGATTCCTATATACTGTTTCTTGGACGTCTTGTTCCGGAAAAGGGAATTCATTATCTGATTGAGGCGTTTCGAAATGTGAATACAGAGAAAAAACTTGTAATTGCAGGTGGCTCCAGTGATACGGAAAGTTTTGCCCAGGAGTTACATGAACTGGCCAAGACAGACGATCGGATCTTTTTTACGGGGTTTGTTCAGGGCCAGCTTTTGGATGAATTGTATAGCAATGCTTATCTCTATACTCTTCCATCTGATCTGGAAGGAATGCCGCTTAGCTTACTGGAGGCAATGAGCTATGGCGACTGCTGCCTGGTATCAGATATTCCGGAATGTACAGAAGTTGTGGAAAAGCAGGCATTGGTGTTTGAAAAGTCAAATGTGGAAGATCTTCGCAAACAGCTTCAATTTGCGTGTGATCATTCAGATAATGTAGCAGTGTTAAAAGCGCAAGCAGCAGATTATATCTGCAGGAAGTACAACTGGGATGATGTGACATCAGCGACATTAGATTTATATGGGAGTGGAGAGTAGATGCGAGTATTGATGATTAATAATCTCCTCTAACCGAACGCAGGTAGTGAGATGTACATAGTGAAAACGCCGGAAAAATGGCGTATTTACGGCACTTTTCGAGAGATAGGTAGAGTTGCGAGAGCAGTTTTAATCTCGCTACCTAGGTTCAGCAACAGCAGATGAAATTATCATAAGAACTTTCAGTATCACTACCTGCGTTTGTATGGAGCACTCTGGTTTATGAACAATACATTGGAAGTGCTTCATCTGAACAGAGGTAGTGAAATAGAACATAGAACAAGGAGAAAATTAACGTGAGGACGCTGATTTTGAATAAATTTTTGCACCGAAACGGCGGCAGCGAGACGTATATATTCAAATTGGGTGAGGCGCTGGAGCAGCACGGACACGAGGTTCAGTACTTCGGTATGGAGCACGAAGGCCGCTGCGTGGGCAACCGGGTCAATGCTTATACATCTGATATGGATTTCCACGGTGGCAGCAAGCTGAGTAAGCTGACTTACCCGATCAAGACCATCTACAGCAAGGAAGCACGGGTGCAACTGAGAAAAGTTCTGGACGACTTCAAGCCGGATGTCTGTCACCTGAACAACTTTAACTACCAGCTGACACCTTCTATCATCCTGGAAATCGTGAAGTGGCGTAAGGAAACCGGAAGAGATTGCAAGATCATCTTCACGGCACATGACTACCAGCTGGTCTGCCCGAACCACATGCTGAACAATCCGAACACCCACCAGAACTGTGAGAAGTGCCTCGGCGGTCATTTCGTGAACTGCATGAAAGGCAAGTGCATCCACGGTTCCACGGCAAAATCTGCCATCGGCATGATGGAAGCAGAATTCTGGAAGTGGAAGGGTACCTATAAGTACATTGATACCATGATCTGTTGCTCGGAGTTCATGAAGAGCAAGATGGACAGCAATCCGTTGTTTGCGACCAAGACCGTGGCAATGCACAACTTCATCGATAAGGTGGAGTGGAAAGAAACCGTGAAGAAGGACTACGTCCTCTACTTTGGCCGCTTCTCTGAGGAGAAGGGCATCGGCACGCTCATTAAGGTCTGCAAGGAGCTGCCGGATGTTCAGTTCATCTTCGCCGGCACCGGTCCTCTGGAAGAGACAGTAAATGGTATTAAGAACATCAAGAACGTTGGCTTCCAGAAGGGTGAGGCACTGGAAAAGCTCATCCGTGAGGCACGCTTCTCTATCTACCCGTCTGAGTGGTATGAGAACTGCCCGTTCTCTGTGATGGAATCCCAGATGTATGGCACACC
>CAKRRJ010000012.1 GCA_934394615.1 uncultured Lachnospiraceae bacterium | reverse complement strand
CAGCAAAATTTTACATATCTATTTCTTATCAGAAAGATTTACTTTCCATAGACACAAGAATTTTTACACCCTCTCTTGAGAAAAAGTACGCTTGTATTTGACCATATTGTGGATCAGGCAATGACTGGTTATAACTGGGTAGCATAGTATAAAAATTATATGAAATGACTTCGTCTCAATTTGGGACGAAGTCATTTTTCTGCAACGATACAATATTTCTTAGGACCAAGTTGGTCTGAAGTTACCATACAGCTTCCCGACAACTCGTCGGGAATAAAAATAACTTCTCGCCAAATTGGCGAGAGGTACGGTTCCTGCTCTTTGACTTGTTCCCGATTTGGGAACAGGTCCGATCGTGAGAACTCTTAATTTCACTTGTACCCAAGTTGGGCACAAGTTCAAATATGGGAAAAGAACATTTCGGCTTGTGGACGAATTGGACACAGGTGGCATAGCGGAATTATTCCCAAGTTGGAAATAAATTAGAGCCATATTTTTCCCCTTCACAAATTGGCAAGCAGTGTAAACCTGTACAGGTTCACTCATTTTCACAAAATCACCTTTCGGTGCTTGGTGCTAGAAACTGGATTACTGGAAACGCTACGAAGAACTCAGTGACCAAGGTCAATTTGAAGAATTCAAACGGAAGCTGATCGGAGAAATCAATGATCTCCATATCGAAGGACTCCCGGAAGTGAAAAAGCTGAATGCACTGGTTGGAGCCTATGTGAATCTGGAATATAGACTTCCAAATGGTGAAAAGGTGAAATTCCTGGATGATGAGAAAACTTATCTGGGCAATCAGCTGGAATCGGAGTTTGGCGGCGAACGGTGCTTTGGAGTCCTGGCCAATATGGATTTTATCATGATCAGCACCTACGGAGCAAAGGGGGAAGATCCGGAACTGGTGCTTTATAAAAAGAGGTAACCGCGTCAGGCAAGCAGATTTTCGTTTGACATTTCCCCAAAATTAAAATATAATAATCCCCGAACGAGTAGCAGACTAGCGTAAATCCAGTTTTGCTGCTCGTTTTTCGTTTAAAAATAAATAGAGAATGCCATAAAAAAGTGTGTAGCTTATCAGCGTAAGTCCAACTTATGCGATAAGTCTGCACACTTTTTGTTTCCTGGGGCGCAGCCCCTGTGGAGCAGGAATGTGCTGAGCGCATTCTTGTGGCAAGAAAGAGGAGGAGTCAGTAGTAATGGTAGAAAGCAGCAAAATGAAAGACATGCCGGTGAACCGGCTCATGGTGCAGATGGGAATCCCCATGATTTTATCCATGGCCTTGCAGGCGGTCTACAACATTGTAGACAGTGCTTTCGTAGGAAACATGAAGGTGGGAAGTGAGTCGGCGTTAAACGCCCTTACCCTGGTATTCCCGGTTCAGATGCTGATGGTGGCAGTTGGAATCGGAACCGGTGTGGGAACTAACGCGCTTCTTGCAAGAACACTGGGACAGGGAAATGCTAAGAAAGCGGCGAAGGTGGCGGGAAACAGTTTGTTCCTTGGCGCAATTATTTATGTGGTTTGCCTGTTGTTTGGAATATTCGGAGTAAAGTCCTATATCGCATCCCAGACTGTGGATCCAGAAGTTCTTTCCATGGGAACCAGCTATTTAAGAATATGCTGCATGATCTCCTTCGGAATTATCTTTTTTTCGTTGTTTGAGAAACTGCTGCAGGCCACCGGCCGATCCCTGTATTCCACGATCGGCCAGGTTGTGGGTGCTGTGGTAAACATCATTCTGGATCCCATCATGATCTATGGAATTGGTCCGGTGCCGGAACTGGGCGTGGAGGGTGCCGCCTATGCGACAGTCATCGGACAGGTGGCATCGGCTGTATTGTTGTTTGTGTTCCATATGAAATTAAACAAGGAATTTGAGCACGGAATGAAGTTCATGAAGCCGGATGCCGGAATCATAAGAGAGATTTACAGCATCGGCCTACCGGCTATCATCGCCCAGGCCCTGATGTCCATCATGGTTTATGTGATGAACCTGATCCTGAAATTCAGCCCTTCCGCCCAGACTGCATACGGACTGTTCTACAAAGTACAGCAGTTTGTCCTGTTTCTTGCATTCGGCCTGCGAGACGCAATCACGCCGATCATCGCGTTTGCATACGGAATGGGAAGCAAAAAGAGAATCCAGGACGGAATCAAATATGGCCTTTTGTATACCATTGGACTGATGATCTTCGGTATTCTGATCACAGAATTATTTCCTGGATTCTTTGCGTCATTGTTTAATGCAGGACAGTCCAGAACCTATTTTATCAGTGCCATGCGGGTAATTTCCATCAGCTTTATTTTTGCGGGAATCAATGTGGCTTATCAGGGAATTTACCAGGCGCTGGATGGCGGACTGGAGTCTCTTGTGATTTCCCTGCTCCGGCAGCTGGTGATCATACTGCCGTTAGCCGGAATCTTTTCCATCTTTGTCAGAAACGGGCAGATGGGAGTATCCATGATCTGGTGGGCGTTTCCGATTACAGAGGCTGTGGCCTGTCTGGTGGGATATGGATTCTTAAAGAAAATCAGAACAAACAGAGTGGAGCGTTTCAATTAAGGAGGAACCGGCTATGACAAAGAGAATCATTACGATCAGCAGAGAGTTTGGAAGCGGCGGACGATTTATCGGGGAAGAGGTGGCAAAGAAGCTTGGAATCGCCTACTATGACAAGGATATCATCGGCCAGATTGCGGAAAAATCCGGCTTTTCCCCGGAATACATTCAGGAAAAATCGGAACTTTCTCCGAAGAAGGGCTTGTTTGCCTATGCCTTTACAGGACGTGACCGCACCGGAAAATCCGTAGAGGACATGGTGTATGAGGCACAGCGGAAGGTGATTCTGGAAATCGCGGAAAAAGAATCCTGCGTGATCATTGGAAGAAATGCGGACTTTATTCTCAAAGACCGGACTGATGTGTTAAATGTTTTTATCCATGGAGATCTGCCGGAAAAAACAGAACGGATCTGCAGACTTTATCATGTCAGCGAAGCAGAGGCGAAAAAGATGATGGAAGACATCGACAAGCGCCGCAGGAGCAATTATAATTTTTATACAGACCAGAAATGGGGGATGGCAGCGAATTATACGCTGTGCCTGAACAGCTCCCAGCTGGGATATGAATTGTGTGAGAAGATGGTAATGGAGTGTCAGAAACAGAATTGCTAACATCACAAAGCACACAGAATCAGGAAACGCCGACAGTATTTTGCTACACTGTAATCACAGAGAGGAAGTGAACAGATGAACTGGATACAGGGAATTCAGCGTGCGATTGATTATGTAGAAGCGAATATAATAGAAGAGATTGATTTCGAGGAAGCTGCAAAGCAGGCCTGCTCCTCTTCGTTTCATTTTCAGAGAGTATTCGGAATTCTGTGTGGTCTTTCGCTGGGAGATTATATCCGTATGCGCAGACTTTCCCTTGCGGGGGAGGAACTGTCAAAAGGACACGCGAAGGTGATTGATATTGCCCTGAAATACGGATACGATACACCGGAGAGTTTTTCCCGCGCTTTTACCCGGTTTCATGGCATTGCGCCGAGTGAGGCAAAACACGGCGGCAAGGTCAGGATCTTTACTCCTCTTTCCGTAAAACTGATTTTGACAGGAGGAAGTAAAATGGATTACAGAATTGAAAAAAGAGACGCGTTTCAGGTTGTGTGCAAGAGAAAACGGGTGGGAAAACCGCAGTCGGCTGCGGCAACCCCGGATATTACCGCAATGTGGCAGGAGTACGGAGCTGACGGAACAATGGCAAAGCTGATTGCATGTCTGCCGAAAGAGCCGGTCATGAAGGGGCTTTTGGGTATCTGTTTTTCTTCGGAACTGAATGCGGAGCAGTTCCCTTATGGAATTGGTGTGGAGTACGACGGAAGAAAGGTGGATGAGGATTTGGAAGTCGTAACCATTCCGGCGAATACGTATGCAGTATTTACCAGCAAAGGAAAGATGCCGGATGCGTTTATTGAGACCTACCATAGAATCGTCACGGAATTTTTTCCGCAGAGTACCCAGTATGAATATGCGGAGAATGTGGAATTTGAGGTGTATTCTTCGGAAGATGTAACAAATCCGGATTATCAGTGTGAGATCTGGATTGCGGTGAAGGAACGGGAAGCATAGGCGATATAAGAAATGCGAAAAACGCAGGCAATGATGGGACTGTTGCATGAGCAAATATTTTTTTGCTGGGCAACAGTCCCATTTTGGTTTAGAGAGAGGATCGGGCAGGAAAATAATCTGCTGGCGTTCTGTCAGCTGTTGTACTATACTCAGTATAAGCGTTATTTGTTTATGCGTAGTATCACTTCGCGCATCAGACGAGGAAGAATGGGGAAAACTATGGAAGATTATATGTTAGAGGTCTGTGTGGATGGTGTGGAATCGGCGCTGGCCGCGAAGTTGGGCGGGGCAACGCGCCTGGAGCTGTGTGCCAATCTGGTCATTGGAGGAACAACGCCCGGATATGCGTTGTTTGAGCAGGTAAAACGGGAGACTGGTCTCCCTGTCCGGACGCTGATTCGCCCAAGATTCGGGGATTTTCTTTACACGGAGTATGAGTATCAGCAGATGCTTTGCGACATCCGCCATTTTGCGCAGGCAGGCGCAGACGGCGTTGTGATCGGAAGCCTGAATGCGGATGGCACGCTTCAGGAGGAGCAGATGCGCGGGATGATCGAAGCCGCGGGAAACTGTGGAATTACCTTGCATCGTGCCTTTGATGTATGTGTGGATCCCATTGCTGCCATGCAAAAAGCGGCAGAATTGGGTGTGGACACTATTCTGACTTCGGGCCAGGAAGCGGATTGCCTTGCGGGAAGCGGGCTTTTAGCAGAACTTGTGAAACATTCCTGCAGTCTGACTATCATGGCCGGTGGGGGAGTAACATCGTCGAATCTTGCCGAACTTGCGGCAAAAACCGGAGTGCGTGCGTTTCACATGTCTGGAAAAAAGATGCTTCCCAGCGGCATGCGTTACCGGAATGAGCGGGTGCATATGGGACTTGAAGGTTTAAGCGAGTTTACCATCTACCGCACAGATGAGGAAGAAATCCGCCGCGCCGCAGAGATCCTGAAATCCCTCTGATGCTATACCAGTATGTTGAGTAAGGAGTACATATGACTGTGAATGCGTTCGATATCGTAAAGAAAGCAGAAGAACTTGGCTTTGACTAATGCGGCATCATTCCGGTGGAACTGATGCAGGGATATGAAAAATGGCTGGAAGAGCGGATGGAACATTTCCCGCAGACGAAGGAAAAGTATGAATCATTTCGAAGCTTTGCCCATTTACAGGAGAAGTATCCCTGGGCAAAAGCCATTGTGGTTGAGTCATTCTGGTATGGAAAATATCGGATTCCGAAAGGAGTCCAGGATCGCATCGCAAAGTATTATCTGACAGATGGGCGAAGAAATGTGAATTCCGAAGGTTATCGGGCCAGTGTGGCATTGGAGCAGTATCTGAATGACTGCGGCTTCCAGGTGGCAACGGAACGGGATTTTGGAATTACTGCCCTTCGGTGGGCTGGAATGCAGGCGGGAATCGGAATCATACGAAAAAATAACTTCTTTTACACGGAAAAAGGTTCTTATCAATATCTGGAAGCGTTTCTGATTGATGCGCCGCTCCGGCATGTGGTTGAAAATCAGCTCCGGTCATGTGCTGAAACCTGTAATTTATGTATGAAAGCCTGCCCAACCGGTTCCCTGGAAATGCCCTATATGATGTGCAGAAATACCTGCGTTTCCTGCCTGACTACATGGGACGGCTGGGATTTGAGGAAGGAACCGCTGCGGGATAAATTCGGCAAATGGATCTACGGCTGTGATGCCTGCCAGGATGAGTATGCGCAGGTGCGTGACATGGCGAAGTGGGTGCTGGAACAGATCGGAAATGTTTCGGCTGGAATGGAAATAGAATGAAAAGAGGACAATTATGGTCGCAAACTATCTGACCGGTACAGAGTTCATGCTGATCGTGCTTCTGAGCTTGTGCGTCTGACGGAACGCGGAAGCGTGCGCGCGAAAGAGACAGGGGCAGGCTGCTTGAGGCAGAGCGGTCGGCGTTTCTACATTGGAGTGAGGAAGAATTGCGGGTCTATCTTGCACTGATTAAAAAGCATGACGCGACGCTGCGGGAGCAGATGGAAACCTTGTAACCAGCTGGGTTTGGATGAAGAAAATCAGAGAAACACTTGAGAATATAACAGGAGAATTTTATGAAACAGAGTATTCAGCTTTCGGATCATTTCGGCTATGGACGATTGATCCGATTTACCATTCCCTCTATCTTAATGATGATCTTTACCTCTATTTACGGTGTGGTGGATGGCTTTTTTGTATCAAATTTCGTGGGAAAAACACCTTTTGCGGCGGTTAATTTTATTATGCCGTTTTTGATGGTGGTAGGTGCCATGGGCTTTATGTTCGGTACCGGCGGCAGCGCCCTCATTGCCCGGACCATGGGCGAGGGCAGGCGGGAAAAAGCGCAGGAAATCTTTTCCCTGCTGATCTGTGCGGTGGCTGTATCCGGTGTGGTGATTGCGGTCATCAGCATTGTTTTTCTGCGTCGGATTGCCATGTTCCTGGGAGCGGAGGGCGAGATGCTGGAGGACTGCGTCCGGTATGGCCGGATCATTCTGGTGGCGCTGCCGTTTTTGATGCTGCAGTATGCGTTCTCCAGTCTGTCCGTGACAGCAGAGAAGCCGAAACTTGGACTGATCGTGACGATCGTATCGGGAATTCTCAATATGACCGGGGACGCGCTGTTTATGGGCGTGTTCCGCTGGGGTATTGCCGGAGCAGCCATGGCATCTGCTATGGGACAGATTGTCGGAGGAATTGTGCCGCTCATCTACTTCTTTAGAAAGAACAGCAGCAGCCTGCAGATCCGCAAGCCAAAATGGGACGCAAAAGCGCTCCTTCGTGCCTGCACCAACGGCGTGTCAGAGCTTATGAGCAACATTTCCATGTCCATTGTCGGCATGCTATATAATGCGCAGCTGATGCGGTATGCCGGGGAAGATGGCGTTGCGGCTTACGGTACCATCATGTATGTGGACTTCATTTTCCTGGCCATTTTTATCGGTTACGCAACCGGTGTGGCCCCGGTAATCAGCTACCATTACGGCGCCGGAAATAAAAAGGAACTGAACAATCTGTTAAAGCGGAGCGGTGTTCTGATTGCGATAGCGTCCCTGGCGATGCTGCTTTCCTCGGAACTGATGGCTGCGCCGCTGGCAGGCGTATTCGTGGGATATGACGCAGAACTTCTTGCCATGACCGCGCATGCCTATTCCATTTACGCGATTTCGTTCTTATTCTGCGGCTTTTCCATCTTTGGTTCTGCCTTTTTCACGGCACTGGGAGATGGCTTTACGTCCGCAGTGATCGCGTTCCTCCGTGCCCTGGTGTTTGAGAGTGCGTGCGTCCTGATTCTGCCGCTGATCTTTGGTCTGAACGGAATCTGGTGCGCCATCATTGTGGCAGAGGGCATGTCCGCCCTTGTGTCGGTGGGCTTTCTGGTGGCAAAGCGGAAGCGGTATCAGTACTTCTAATGGTTCGGCAAGTCTGCGTGTTTACTATGCAGGCCGTACGAAAACATGGTCGGAACACTGCGTCAGGCATGCTGAGCAGCCAGCAGATGACATAGTGTTTCTACCTGTTCCGGCGTGGTGGCCCAGCTGGTGGCAAAGCGGATAATGGTGTGGGAATCATCGTATGCTTCCCAGAAGCCAAATTCCACCTGCGCAGCCAGCTGTTTCAGGACGGAATTCTCCATCACGCAGAAAATCTGGTTGGTGGGAGACCCGAAGCAAAGCTGGTAGCCATTCTGGATGAGCGCCTGCCGGATCTGATTCGCGGTCTGAATCGCGGAGCGCCCGATTTTCTCATACAGATGATCCGTGAACAGGGTGTCAAACTGGAGACCCAGCAGACGTCCCTTGGCGAATAAGGCACCGTGCTGCTTGATGATGGTGAAAAAGTGCGGGATAAAGTCTGGTTTTGGAACCACGATGGCCTCCCCAAAAAGCGCGCCGCATTTTGTGCCGCCAATATAAAAGACATCGCAGAGCGCGGCGAGGTCTGCCAGGGTCAGGTCATTTTGCGGACAGGCCAGGGCATAGGCCAGGCGTGCGCCGTCCACATAGAGCGGGATGTGATATTCCCGGCATAAGGAGCTGATTTCGGTCAGCTCTTTTTTGGAATACAGAGTTCCGTATTCGGTCGGGTGGGAGAGATAGACCATGCCGGGCATAACCATGTGGTCGTGGTTGGCATCATTCTGGTAGGTTTCCAGCAGTGTCCGGATCTGGCTGGCGCTGATTTTTCCGTTCTGGTGCGGCAGCGTCAGAACCTTGTGGCCGCCAAGCTCAATGGCTCCGGCTTCATGTACGCTGATGTGTCCGGTGTCCGCCGCAATGACACCCTGATAGCTTTTTAATACGGCATCGATCACCGTAGCGTTGGTCTGGGTCCCACCGGTTAAAAAGAAGATGTCCGCGTCCGGTGCCTGGCAGGCAGTGCGGATTTTTTCTTTGGCGGATGCGCAGTAGCTGTCCAGACCATAGCCAGGAGTCTGTACAAGGTTGGTTTCTATCAGACGTTGGAGAATCTGCGGATGCGCCCCCTCCATATAGTCACAGGAAAAAGATAAATGGTGTTCCATGGTATGTGTTCCTTTCTGGTTGAGTATTTGTGATTGACTTGTCATAGGGGTCATTATAGAATGTTTTTTACTAGGATGCAAATGGTTATTTGCGATGAAGGAGCAGGAATTATGACAGAAAAAGAAAAGATGTTAAAGCAGATGATGTACGATGCGAACTATGATAAAGAACTTTTGCAGGAGAGAAATCAGGCGAAGGATTTATGTTATGAGTACAACCAGTTTCGCCCGTCAGACGAACAGGGGCAGAAGGCGGTCATGCGGAAGCTGCTCGGAAAAACAAAAGAGAATTTCACCATCATGCAGCCGTTCTGGTGTGACTACAGCTACAATATCGAGATTGGTGAGAATTTCTTCGTAAACCACAACCTGGTGATTCTGGATCCAGCAAAGGTGACATTTGGTGACAATGTATTTATTGCGCCGAACTGTGGATTCTACACGGCAGGCCATCCAATCGATGCGGAGCGCCGCAGCCAGGGACTGGAGTACGCTTACCCGATTACCGTTGGAGATAATGTCTGGATTGGAGGCGGCGTCCACGTTATGCCAGGTGTTACCATTGGAAACAATGTGGTGATCGGAGGCGGAAGTGTAGTGGTAAAAGACATTCCGGATAACTCCGTGGCAGTAGGAAATCCATGCAAGGTAATCCGAAAGATTACAGAGGAGGATAGGAAGCGTTGCTGGGACAGGAATCCGGCTGGATTGTGCGGTGGACAATCCGGCATGAAACGAGTATTATGAAGCTATGGGTTATGAGGCAGCCGGTCACTGTCAGGACGGCCTATACTATGGCATGAGACGGGAAAACGTCTTGGCTGATTTTTAGAAATGAACATTCTCTGGTCTGCCCGACAAGCCAGGTCCCGTCCAACACGACAGAGCGGGATGACGGCTGGAACGGGTTTCGCATCCAGGGCGTTCTCGATTTTTCCCTGGTTGGGATTCTGGCAGAGATTGCGGGAATTCTGGCAGAACATGGGATTTCCATTTTCGCGGTTTCTACTTATAATACGGACTACGTGTTTCTGAAAAAAGAAAATTATCAGAAGGCTCTGGAAATTCTTTCCGGCGCCGGATACGAAGTGGAGGGATAAACAGACAGATTATGATAACAACGATTTTGTGGGATGTGGATGGAACATTGCTGAATTTTGAGGCAGCAGAAAAAGCAGCAATCCGGGGATTGTTTCAGGAGTTTGGATTTGGAGTATGCACGGATGAAATGCTGAAACGTTACTCCCGGATCAATAAAAATTACTGGGAGCGGCTGGAACGGAAAGAAGTCACCAGGCAGGAAGTTCTGGAGGGCAGATTCCGGGATTTCTTTGCGGAAGAAGGACTGGATGTTTCCGCTGCGCCGGAATTTAATGAACGCTACCAGACAAGTCTTGGGGATACAATTGTTTTCTATGATGACAGCTATGAAATTGTGAAATCTTTTCGCGGAAAAGTAAAGCAGTATGTGGTTTCCAATGGAACCATTACTGCCCAGACGAAAAAATTAAGACGTTCCGGGCTGGGAGAACTCATGGATGGTAGTTTCCTTTCAGAACAGCTTGGTGTGGAGAAACCAGATGTTCATTTCTTTGAACAGGTATTTGCACAGACGGGTCTGACGGACAAAACACAGGTCATGATTGTGGGAGATTCCCTGTCCAGTGATATTCTGGGCGGCAACAATGCCGGAATTATCACCTGCTGGTACAATCCGGAGCATAAGCAGCCGAAAAACGGTGTGCGGATAGATTATGAGATTACAGATTTGCATGAGATTTATAATCTGATATAGCGGAAATTCTGAGATTGATCGGATGAACGGGCGGATAAAGAGGTGTTACGACAATGAAAATCGCACAGCAAAAAGAAATCAAGGAATTTTTGGTGGAAACATTTGGAAAAGAACGTGGAAACGCACTGTTTGAACAGCAGGAAAAAACACTGGACGTGCTGATTGAAAAAATTGAAAATAAGTCTGAGAACCAGAGAAAAACGCTGATTCAGACCATCCTTCCCCGCATAGCCATGTACCAGATCCTGCCGGAAACAGGTCTTTCCGGAGAAGATTTAGAGGCATGCATGAGAAGATACATGCTGGATATTGTTGGTGCAAAGAAGCATGCTTCCACAGAAAAAATGGAATGGATACCGGGATTTTATTTCCTGTACAGCAGGATTTTTCTGCGTGTTGTACGCACTACGGATTTATGGGAAAGCGTTCAAAAACATGACCGGAATTCCTTCGATGTGACCATGAAAAAATGTCTCTGGCACACGGCCTGCGTGGAAAGCGGATGCCCGGAGTTGTGTCGGCTGTTCTGTGATGTGGACAATGCGACCTATGGAGGACTGAAAAAATTAGGTTTTTCTCGCACAAAGACTCTGGGTTATGGTGGAGATTGCTGCGATTTTCATTTTTATAAAAAATAGGAGCAATTGGCAATGAAAGTCTTATAGAAATAAACCAGTCTTATATACTTTCGAGTATATTTGGAAGTTTATGTATATAAGAATCCCAACGAGCTTTAGCCGTTGGAGTGTCAGTTACACATTATGCAGGACTGACAGCGGTTGACGCAGGAGCGGAGCGTGATTTATACATGAATGTATATGATTAGAACGAAGCAGATTTGTTCGGGCAAAAGCAATGGATTAGGCAAATCCTGGCTGGACGGAGTATAAATTGTTTGAAGTGAAGCAGGAATGTGAGGGAGATTGAACATGAGAGAGATCAGATGGGCGGTTCTTGGAACCGGCGTAATTGCCAATGAGATGGCGGCTGCATTGAAGAAGAATGGCCGGAATATCAGCGCAGTGGGGAATCGGACGCAGGCTAAAGCAGTTGCTTTTGCGGAAAAATACGGGATTGAAAAGGTATATGATGATTTTCATGAGATGTTTACCGATCCGGATATTGATGTCATCTATATCACAACGCCCCACAATACCCACATCGAATTTATGAAGCAGGCAATCCGGAATGGAAAGCATGTGCTGGTGGAGAAATCCATTACCTTAAACAGCAGTGAACTGGAGGAAGCGATTGCGTTTGCAAAGGAACATGGAGTTGTAGTTGGAGAGGCTATGACCATTTACCATATGCCGCTGTATAAAAAACTTCGGGAGATTCTCGATTCCGGAAAACTGGGCAAAGTGAATTTGATCACCATGAATTTCGGAAGTTTCAAGGACTATGATATGAATAACCGCTTTTTTAACCGGAAGCTGGCGGGTGGTGCCATGCTGGATATTGGAGTTTACGCGCTTTCCTTCATCCGTTATTTTATGAGTTCCAAACCAGATCAGATTTTGTCGCAGATGAAACCGGCACCCACTGGAGTGGATGAGCAGGCCGGTCTGCTTCTCACAAATCCGGACGGACAGATGGCCTCTGTTATGCTTTCCCTGCACTCCAAACAGCCGAAACGGGGCATGGTGTCCTGTGAGAAAGGTTACATTGAAATTATGGAATATCCGAGAGCCTGGGAAGCCGTGCTCACCTACACAGAGTCTGGAGAAAAAGAAGTGGTGAAAGCCGGAGAGCATGCCGACGCGCTGGCATATGAACTTGCAGATATGGAGCGGGCAATCGGCGGAGATGCGGATTGTATGTGCCTGTCTTATACAAAAGATGTTATGGATCTGATGACGGAATTTCGAAAAGAATGGGGACTGAAATATCCGGAGGAAGAATAAAAAGACGCAGAAAAGAAATCAAAAACAGGGAATCGAGGCGGTAGATCGAAGGATGGATATGACAGCAGGCAGACTTATATCTTGTGATTATAAATGCAATCAAGTATAATGAACAGAAGAATGTCTTTCTGATGGGAGGAATGTGCATGGGAAGTTATCTGAATCCAGGAAATAAAGGTTTTCGGGAAAGCCTAAATTCAGAGATTTATGTGGATAAGACCGGGTTGATTGAAAAAACCAATGCGGCTCTCAATACACGCCAGAAATTCCTCTGCGTCAGCCGTCCAAGGCGCTTTGGAAAGTCTATGGCTGCAGACATGCTGGCCGCATATTATGATCGAGGGGAAGATTCAGCTGAACTGTTTGATTCATTGAATATCGGTAAGGCCATCTCTTATCAGAAGCACCGGAATCAGTATGATGTGATCAAGGTGAATATGCAGGAATTTTTAAGTATGACAAACAGCATGGATGAAATGCTGGCCATGCTGCAAAAATATCTGGTGTTTGATCTGATGGATCATTTTACGGATGTCCGTTTTCGTGATGAAAACAATCTGATTCAGGTAATGAAAGACATTTACGCGAAAACGAAATGTGCGTTTGTCATTTTAATTGATGAGTGGGATTGTTTATCCCGTGAATATCAGCAGAATCAGAATGCCCAGAAACAGTCAGAATGCTTGCAGGTGATGCAGTGACGATCAATATAGGAACGTTCAGCAATGACATGATATAAAAAAATAGAAAAATATTTACAAAAAAGAAAGATTCAGAATAACATGGAGCTGATAATACGGCATTTTTCAGAGTTGAGCACAGAAGAATTGTATGAGATTTATAAACTGAGGGTCGCGGTTTTTGTCGTGGAGCAGAACTGCCCTTATCAGGAGGTTGACCATGCAGATCAGGTGGCGTACCATATCTGGCTGCAGGATGAGAAAGGAATACAGGCGTATGCCCGTGTGCTCCCGCCGGGGGAAGTGTTCCCGGAAGCGGCAATCGGGAGAGTGATTGCTGTGAAGCGCAGGTGCGGACTGGGAAGTGAGATCGTGAAAGCAGCAATTCAGGTGGCAAAAAGCCGGTTCTCTGCGGAAACAATTACCATCGAGGCGCAGACCTATGCCCGGAGTCTCTATGAAAAACTGGGATTTGAACAGATTTCGGAAGAATTTCTGGAAGATGGAATTCCACATATCAAGATGCAGCTGAAGCTTTAAAATGAAGAAGTTCGGGAAATCTGGCAAAAAAGACAGCCGTTTGGCAGCAGGCGGACAAATGACAAAGGAGTGTACCAGAATGGGAATGAACCGACAGGAACTGATGGAGACCATAAAGGCATACCAGCCTTTCAATGAGCAGGAGAAAATGGATAAAGCGCTGATCCTGAACTGGATCAAGACCCAGGAGAATGCGTTTTCCAGGGATAATACCGTAGCGCATATGACGGCCTCGGCCTGGGTGGTGAACAAGGACCGTAGCAAGGTGCTCATGGTGTATCATAATATTTATAATTCCTGGTCCTGGCTGGGCGGACATGCAGACGGGGAGACGGATCTGTTGGCGGTGGCAATCCGGGAAGTGAAGGAAGAGGCCGGGATTTCCAATGTGCGCCCGGTATCAGAGGAAATCTTTTCGCTGGAGTCTCTGACGGTAGACGGCCATGTAAAGCGGGGAAGCTATGTATCCAGCCATCTTCATTTAAACGTTACCTATCTGCTGGAAGCAGATTCAGAAGAGCACGTTTCGGTGAAGGAAGATGAGAACAGCGGCGTGGCCTGGTTTACGCTGGAAGAAGCTCTGAAAAAATCCACAGAACCCTGGTTTGTGGAGCGCGTATATGGAAAACTTGTGGAAAAGATGAAGAAAAACAGTTAAAATCCACATAAAAATCACACATCTTTCTGTTAAGATTCACGCCAGGAGGTGCGAAAGACGTGAATATCAGCAGAAAAAGACTTTACATTGGCGGGATGACGTGCGTAAACTGCCAGAATAAAATAGAAGAGGCGTTAAAAAAGACACCGGGCGTTGAGAGCGCGAAGGTCAGTTATCAGAAGGGAATGGCAGACATTGCCTTTGATCCGGAGTGGGTGACGCTGGAAGAACTCCAGCAGGTAATCCGCAGGGCAGGGTATGAGGTCTTATTGGAACCGGCTGTCAGAAAAACGGATTTCGGAAGGACAGCGACCATTCTGATCCTGATCTTTTTCCTTTACCGGATGCTGCAGCATTCTGACATTCTGAATTTGCTGGTTCCCAGTGAACTTGCAGATACCGGAATGGGATACGGGATGCTGTTTCTCATTGGAATCCTCACATCGGTGCACTGCATTGCCATGTGCGGCGGCATCAATCTGTCCCAGTGCATTCCAAAGAGCGCCGAAAACGAGGACAGCAGGTTCGGAGCATTCCGGTCTGCTGTTTTGTATAACCTTGGCCGTGTGATTTCCTACACGGGAATCGGATTTTTGCTGGGACTTGTGGGAATGCTGGTCGGAGAAACTACTGGTGCAGGAATTTCTCCGTTTTTCCAGGGAATCTTAAAGATGATTGCCGGTGTGTTCATGGTGATCATGGGAATCAACATGCTGGGAATCTTTCCGTGGCTGCGGCGGTTTCAGCTGCAGCTTCCGCGGTTTCTGGTTAAAAATGTGAATCAGAAAAAGGCAAAGAGCAGCCAGCCATTTGTGATCGGCCTGTTAAATGGCCTGATGCCATGTGGGCCGCTCCAGTCCATGCAGATTGTGGCGCTGGCATCGGCAAATCCGGTTGCCGGAGCACTGTCCATGCTGGCATTCAGCCTGGGCACGGTGCCGCTGATGCTGGGACTCGGTTCCTTTGTGGCTATGCTGGGAAAGCGCTTTTCTGCAAAGGTGATGGAGACCGGCGCGGTTCTGGTGGTTGTGCTGGGACTTGCGATGCTGTCCCAGGGCGGCAATCTGTCCGGACTTTTTTACAGCGGAATGAAATGGAACACGGCGGGGCAGCAGGTATATGCGGCGTTTGGAGAGAGCGGGACAAAGGTGCAGGGAGCTGGAGTACAGGGCTCAGATCAGCAGAAAACAGAAGGGCAGAACTCCGGAGCGGCTGACCCGGGCACAAATGGTTCAGGAACAAAGGACTCCGGTGTGACGGTTGAGGAAGGCGTTCAGGTTATTGAGAGTACACTCACCGGTGGCCGTTACCCTAACATCACCGTGACAGCCGGAATTCCGGTCCGTTGGATCATCCAGGTACCGAAGGGAGCCTTAAACGGCTGCAATTACCGTATGCTGCTCAACGCCTATGGAATCACCCACACGTTTTCTGAGGGCGAAAATATCATTGAATTCACCCCGGAAAAGACGGGAACCATTCCCTACACTTGCTGGATGGGCATGATCCGTGGTAATATTTTCGTGACAGATGGAATCGGTGAGGCACCGGAAGCTTCTGACGCGCAGCCGGATACCGGAGCTGGAAGCTTTGGAAGTTCGGGTATGGGCTGTTGTGGAGGAGGTTTTTAGGGACTTCCCATGCGGTTCCTTTAAAAACAGAAAATGTAGGACGAAAACAGCAGGAGAGAACAGGATGTCAGGAGAAAGCGGAATTGCAAAAGAAAGCAGGATGGCGGAAAGGAAAAATATACTGGTTGTAGACGATGAACAAATAATCCGGGAGGCGGTTTCTGCTTATCTGGAAAAGCAGGGCTGCCATGTGTTTCAGGCGGAAACCGGGCAGGAAGCGCTGCAGATTTTTCAGAGGGAATCCATCGCGTTTGTGATCCTGGATCTGATGCTCCCCGATTTTTCAGGGGAAGACGTCTGTATTCAGATCCGCAAAGAGTCCCGGGTGCCGGTCATTATGCTGACGGCAAAGACTATGGAAACAGATATGCTGAATGGTCTGAATATCGGTGCGGATGACTATATTACCAAGCCCTTCAGCCTGAAAAATCTGTATGCCCGGATGCAGGCAGTCTGGCGGCGGACGCTGGAGCATTCGGTATCTGTTTCCAGCCGCGACTCCTGGAATCACGGTGATCTTGTGATCGACCGGGACCGGAAAGAGGTCCGTAAACAGGATAAACCGGTTGCGGTTACGCCCATCGAGTGGAAGCTTCTGACTGCCTTCATCCGGTATCCGCAGAAAGTATTCACCCGGGAAGATCTGATTGAGCTGGCCTTTGGCCTGGATTTTTCCGGCTATGACCGGGTCATTGATACCCATGTGAAGAACCTGCGAAAGAAGCTGGAGGAGGACCCAAAACAGCCAGTCTACATTTGCACGGTTCACGGAATGGGATATAAATTCGGAGGTTCCAGGGAATGAAACAGAAGATCAGCACCCAGCTGGCGGCAGGCTTTGCCTGTATTGTCCTGATTACGGTTGTGGTCATCAGCATCACGGCAAATGGCCTGATCAGCCATCAGTTTGAGCAGTATGTGGCGTGGCAGCGGAAAACGTCATCCGAGCAGCTGGCGCAGTCCTTATCCTATCAGTACCATGCGAAAGATGGAACCTGGAATGTGGATTATATTCATGGTCTTGGTATGTATGCCCTGAAAGATGGCTACCTGATTCGGCTGACCGATGCAGATGGACAGGTGGTCTGGGATGCGGAAAATCACGATATGACGCTGTGCCATCAGATCATGCAGGATATTCGTACACAGATGGCGGAAAAACGCCCGGGACTGAATGGAAATTTTGAAACGCACCGTTATGAGGTAAAGCAGAGCGATGCGGTGATCGGATATCTGGATGTGAGTTATTACAGTCCCTATTATCTGAATGAAAGTGATTTCCGATTCCTGGATTCTTTAAACCGGATTCTTTTTGTGGCAGGAGTTTGCGCAGTCATAGCTGCGGCTATGGCAGGCGTGGTGCTTGCAAAGAGTTTATCCGTTCCGCTGCTTAAGATGACAGAAATTACCAGGAAAATTTCAGATGGGGATTACGGAGCGCGCTTGGAGACCGGAAGCAGGCAGACACAGGAACTTGCAGAATTAAGCGGCGCAGTCAATCATATGGCGGAGAGCCTGGAACGGCAGGAGACACTTCGCAGGCGCCTGACTTCCGATGTGGCCCATGAACTTCGCACCCCAGTGGCGAATGTTTCACTGAATCTGGAAATGATGCTGGAAGGCGTCTGGGAGCCGGAAACAGAGCGGCTGCAGAACTGCTATGACGAACTGGGCCGGATTTCTGATATCATTTCCGATCTGGAGAAGCTCCGGCAGATCGAAGACGAAAATATGAATCTGGAGCTGGAACCGGTGGATCTTCTGGAACTGGCGCAGGCCGTGGTGACCGCGTTTGAGCCAGACTTAGAAAAGAAAAAACTCACCTGCGAAGTGAGCGGGGAGACAGCCCTGGTGCCGGGAGATCAGAGGCGGCTGCATCAGGTGATTTTCAATTTGATTTCCAATGCAGTAAAATATTCCAACGAAGGCGGAATGATCCAGATCCGGGTGAAACAGGAAAAAAAGAAGGCAGTTCTGATCGTGGAAGATCAGGGAATCGGCATGGCAGAGGAAGACCTGCCACTGGTCTTTGAACGGTTTTACCGGACCGATCTTTCCCGCAGCCGAAAAACAGGGGGAGCCGGAATCGGCCTTGCGATTGTGAAAGCCATTGTCCAGGCTCATCGGGGCACGGTGACGGTTACGAGCAAAGTGGGCCGCGGAAGCCGGTTTACAGTCACGCTGCCAGCGAGAGAGCCTGGAGATGTGGAACATCATAAATTCCCGCTTTAGAAAAACAGGTTAACGTTTTTTCGTGGGATTTTTCGGCAGCTTGCGATAAAGCATTCCCAGTGGATTTTTCCGGCTGCGGAGTGCCGGGCGCAGGGTTTCTTCTGTGGCGCACCATTTATCCGCAAGGCAGACCAGCCATGCTTCCCGGCACTGCGGCGGGATGGGAGTCAGCGGGAACATATGCTGGGCGATCATGTTTTGTTCCCGCTGGTTCAGGTTATAATCCCGCATGGCGTTTCTTAATGCCGTTCCCGGATGGCGGAAGCCATGAAGCCGGTGAGATGCATCGCTTTCATGCCAGTCATATAAAAAATAATCGTGCAGCAGAGCGCCCTTCACAAGGGACGCTTCGTCCAGTGGAATCTGCCATTTTTCCATGAGAAAAAGGCTGACGTACGCCACGTGGACGCTGTGCTGGTAGATGGTCGTGCAGCCATGCTGTATGGCCTCTTTTTCTTCATAAAATCTTCCCTGGAGCGCCAGCTCCCGGATGGTGTCGGCCAGAAGTTTTTTGCGTCTGGAAGATAAGGAAATGTTTGTTTTCATGTGGTGCGGATCACCTCGGTTACTGATATTTGTTTCGGTTCACATTTTTTACAACCCGTATTATAATCATTTTCAGAGAGATTGCAATGTGCATATTGCTGGAAGTGCAGAAATTGGGGAGGTGGTTCCATGTCAAAAAAGGCAACGGAATTTCAGAAAAAGTCCATGAGCAGGCTGTATCGTGGACGGGAAATTTTCAAGCCACTCAATACCGGCTGGATTGATGAACATGTGGCCTGTGTGCGGGAGTGGGTGGCAAATAGTATGTCATCACCGGACACACTGGCTGGACCGACAATCTGGACTTTGCGTTTGGCCATAAGAATGAGCTTTGTTCTACGTTCAAAAAGCATGTTCATGATCCGGCGGCGCCCTATGACGCATACGAGGAGGATGACGATACGGAAGAAAGAGCAAAAAGCGGGTGGCTGAAGGGCGTGGAAAGGTAGAGTAAAATTAGAAAGAAAGGTTATCCTTGACTAACCGCGCTGCCCTGTGCTTTAATGATAAAGATTTATATTTGAGGGAGTAGTGGCGCATAGCGTGACAAGTCAACATCCTGACCGCTGGTCTGGCTTGTCTTAAATAACGAGACTCATGTATAGCTTATTTGGGCTATACATGGGTCTCTTTTTTTCGCTGTGTGCACCTGCTCAGGCCTTGCGGGAGTTGTCTGCCGGCCTGGTTGCGGCCCGTAAAGCGAAACAAACATTAGGAGGAGACGAGATGAAAGAAGCATTTCGGATGACACTGGAAGAGCTGCTTGCAAAAACCGCTACAGACCGCGAAAAGGGCCTGACCCCGGAGCAGGTAGAAAAATCCCGCGGCACCTACGGTTCCAACTCTTTTATCAGCCAGAGCCACGAGTCCCTGGCGAAAAAGATCTGGGACGCATCGACAGAGCCCATGCTGCTGATGCTGATCTTTGCGGCGATCATTACCCTGGCTGTCAACATCACCCGCTATTTCACGGGAGGGGATTACAATTTCCTGGAGTGTGTCGGCATTTTCGCGGCGATCGCGCTGTCTGTGGTCATTACCATTATCACCGAGGGAAAGAGTGCCAAGGCATTTGAGGCACTGAACAAGATTAACGAGGATACCCTGATCAAGGTAATCCGGAACGGAGAGCCGCAGCTGGTTACCCAGAAGGAAATCGTAGTCGGCGATATCATTATGGTAGAGACTGGCGACAAGATTGTGGCAGATGGACGCCTGCTGGAGAGTAATGATCTGGCGGTGGATGAATCGGCCCTGACCGGAGAGAGCCTTCCGGTGAACAAGGACGCGAATGCGGTCTGCACCGCACAGACTCCGGTGGCAGAGCGGGCCAACATGCTGTATTCCGGCTGTTTTGTGTCTGCCGGTAATGGTCAGATGCTGGTTACCGGTGTCGGCAATGACACCGAGTTCGGCCAGATCGCCCAGGAACTTTCTTCCATTGAAAAGACTACCACGCCGCTGCAGGAAAAATTAGACAAACTGGGCAAGCAGATTACGGTGCTGGGCGCGTCTGCGGCAGCCATTGTATTTGCTATTGAGGTCATCCAGTTTATGATGCGCGGTCAGTTAAGCCTGGATACAGTTTCTGACGCGTTTATCACCAGTATTGTCCTGATCGTGGCCGCAGTTCCGGAGGGACTTCCGACCATCGTTGCGGTTTCCCTGGCACTGAATATTATCAAGATGTCCAGAGAGAGCGCACTGGTAAAGAGGATGATCGCCTGCGAGACCATTGGCTGTGTCAACATCATCTGTTCCGATAAGACCGGAACCCTGACGGAAAATAAGATGACCGTTCAGAAGATTTACACGAACGGCACGCTGATCGAGCCGGAAAACTTAAAGGATGAGGTGCTTCTGAACAACTACTGCATCAACAGCAACGCCAACGTTTCCCTGGAGGACGGCACCTGGTCCTTTATCGGCAATCCGACGGAGTGCTCTCTGTTAGTGGCAGCGCAGAAAGCTGGTATGGATTACCAGAAGCGCCGTCACGATGCAGATGTAGTCCGGGTCTTCCCGTTCTCTTCCCAGAATAAGGACATGAGCACCATCGTTCAGGAAGATGGAAAGACCATCCTTTATACCAAGGGTAACCCGGAGAAGATTCTGTCCCTCTGTTCCAATATTTCCGAAGAAGAGAAAGCGGAGAATTTAAAACTCATGGAGCAGTTCCAGAGTGAGGCGGGCCGTCTGCTGGCGTTTGCCCACAAGGAACTGAATGCTTACCATGGGGAAGCACAGGAGGAAGTCGAACAGGATCTGCTTTACGATGGTTTCGTAGTAATCTCTGATCCGCTGAGTCCGGATGTGTACGAGGCGATTAAGAATTGCCGCGGTGCCGGAATTGAAGTGAAGATGCTTACCGGTGATAACATCCGTACGGCAAGAGCCATCGCCAACGAGCTCCATATGCTGGATGAGGATCACATTGCAGTGGAGGCATCGGAAATTGAAAACATGTCCGATGACGAGCTGAAAGCTGCGTTAAAGAAGATTCAGGTTATCGCCCGCAGCACGCCGCTGGTAAAAATGCGTGTGGTAAAACTCTTAAAGGAGGAGAAGAACGTTGTAGCGGTTACCGGTGACGGCATCAACGATGCACCGGCCATCAAGCACGCTGATGTGGGCATTGCCATGGGTATCGCGGGAACGGATGTCACCAAGGAGGCCAGTGACATGGTGCTTCTGGATGATTCCTTCTCTACCATTATCAAGGCGGTGCAGTGGGGACGCGGAATTTATGAGAACTTTAAGCGGTTTATCCAGTTCCAGCTGACCGTAAATGTTTCTTCCGTAGTTGTTGTTATTGCTTCGATCCTGGCTGGTTTTACAGCACCGTTTACGGCGCTGGAGCTTCTGTGGATCAACATCATCATGGATGGTCCGCCAGCCCTAACCCTTGGATTAGAGCCAATCCGACCGGATCTGTTAAAACGCAAACCGACCAGGCGAAACGAGAACATCATTTCCCGTTCTATGCTGGTGCGGATCTTTACCAATGGTATTTTCATCTCTGTGGTGTTTATGCTTCAGCATTTCAAAAACTTCCTGGGCGCAGCCCCGGAGGAAGAGGCAACGGTTCTGTTTACCCTGTTTGTACTGTTCCAGCTCTTTAACGCATTCAACTGCCGGGAGCTGGATGAGACGCCGGTGTGGAAAAATATTATGAAGAACAAGCTGATGCTGGGCGTTTTCCTGCTGGTACTGATCCTTCAGTTTGTGATCACCCAGTTTGGCGGTGCAGTATTCGAGACCGTGGCACTGTCTGCAGGCATGTGGCTGAAAATGATGGCGACTGCGTTTACGGTGATCATCCTGAATGAGGTGATCAAAGCAGTGAAGCGTGCTGCAAAATAATTCTCAATAATACGGTTCATTTGCATATTGCTACATCTGCAGAAAACGGATATACTAATAGGTAAATGCGTTGCGGAAAAGGCGGCGCGGGACATGGTCCTGCGCCGCTTTTTAGCGCAGTGTATACGCTGATAGAACAAGAGAAAGTTGAGGGGAAACAAAACAATGCTTTTCATGAACAAAACATTATTGCGGCTGGCCCGGGGCCTGTGGTTCTGGATCCTGGCAATCGCAGGTGTAAGTTTTCTGACACTGGTTGGAACAACTGCGCTGGCCGAGATCATTGCCGGATTCCTGGGCAGTCTGTTTGAACCGCAGGCGATTCTGAATACAGCTGGGAGCGCCATCCGCGCAGCCCTGCTTGTTGCGCTGTTCACGTTCTGCGCGCAGATGGCAAAAGGACTTCTGGAATATAAGACTGCAGCCAAAGCCAGAAGCAGCATGCGCCGGATGATTTTTTCCAAAGTGATGGAGCTGGATGCGGGCGGCATTGAGAAGATCGGACCGGTTTCTGCCATCACTGCTTCCGTGGACGCGGTGGAGCAGATGCAGATGTATTTCAGTACCTATCTGCCGAGCCTGATCTGCAGCATTCTGGCACCAATCTATCTGTTCTTTCATTTGAAGAACATTTCCATGCCGGTGGCGCTTTTGCTTTTAGTAGTGTCTCTGGTGCTGCTTCCGGTGAACAACCTGTTCCGCTGCCGGATTGAGCAGATCCGCAAAGGTTACTGGAAATCGCTGGACGACATGACCGGCTACTACATGGACAGCCTGCGCGGCCTGACCACGTTAAAGCTGTTCGACCAGGACAAAGAACATTCCCGCATTCTGGGAGAAAAGGCAGATGTGTTAAATTACAACATCAACTGCTTTATGAAGGTCAATTTCACGTCTTTCCTGGTAACGGAAGCCATGATCTACGCAGCCATCCTGTTCGCACTGGTAAATTCTGCGGGCCGTATTGCTGCAGGCAGCATGACCATTGCCCAGGCGCTGATCGTGCTGATGCTTTCCTACAGCTATTTTTCTTCTGCGAAAGAACTGATGAACGCGTCTCACAGTGCGCTGACAGCAATTGCTGCTGCAGGCAAGGTGGAAGAGATTCTGAAAACGGACACATCACGCCCGTACGATCCGTCACTTCCGGCAGATCCGGAACATTTTGATGGAATCCGCATGGACCATGTTTCCTACGGCTATGAAGGCAGAAGCAGGGCGCTGCAGGATATGTGCCTGACCGTTCCGAAGGGCACCGTGGCTGCGCTGGTTGGCTTATCCGGCTGCGGAAAATCTACGACGGCATCCCTGCTGATGCGTTTCTGTGATCCTTTATCGGGATCTATCTATATAGAAGGAAAAGATTACTGCAGCATGAAACCGGAAGAACTGCGAAAGCACATTGCTATGGTACCGCAGCAGGTCAATCTGTTTTCCGGCACGATCCGGGAGAATCTGCTGTTAGCAGATCCGGACGCAGAGGATGCTGATTTGCTGGAGGCACTGGAGGAAGCGGGACTGGGTCCCTTTATCCGCTCTCAGAGCAATGGACTGGACTCTGATGTCGGAAATGCGGGAAGCTCTTTATCTGGCGGACAGCGCCAGAAGATGGGAATTGCCCGTGCATTGCTTTCCAAAGCAGAGTATATGATCTTTGATGAGGCAACTTCCAGCGTGGATCCGCAGAGCGAGAAGGAAATCTGGGAGACCATCGGGCATCTGGCCGAGACCCGGACACTCATCATCATTTCCCACCGTATGTCTTCCGTGCAGAATGCGGACTGCATTTATGTGCTGAAAGATGGCATGGTGGCACAGCATGGAACCCATGAAGCCCTGATGGAAGAGGGCGGGCTTTACAAAGAACTGGTTGTACGGCAGCAGGCAATGGAGGTGGCAGAATGAAGCGAAAATTCAGTTATTCCATGAAAGAGATGACTGGCCGCCTTCTGATGATGGGACGGCCAATCTGGAAGTATATTGCGATTTCCACAATCGCCAGTACCCTTGGGGCACTGTCTCATATGGGACTGATGGGGTTTGGCGCGCTGTGGCTTCTGGCTGCGGCAGGATTTTGTGACGGAGCCGGAATTTATGCGGCCCTTACGGCCCTTTGTGCGGTACTCATTGCGGTCTGCCGGTATCTGGAAGGGGTATTTTCTCATCTGGGCGCTTACGGCATTCTGGCGAAGATGCGGGTGCATCTGTTTGACGCAATCGACCGCATTGCGCCGGCATATCTCATTGGGCGGGAGACCGGTGACGTGATGAACATCGCGGTGTCCGATATCGAGACGCTGGAATACTTTTTCGCCCACACCATCGGGCCGATGTTTACGGTGATCCTGCTTCCGACGACTACGGTTGTGATCGCCTGGTGCGTAAACCCGATGTATGCGCTGGTGCTGATTCCGATTTACCTGATCATCAGCGTGGTGCTTCCGCTTGTGGCATTAAAGGCCGGCCGCAGCATCGGCATGCGATACCGGGAACAGCTGGGCGGCCTGAAATCGAAGATTCTGGAGAGTGTGTACAGCATCCGCGATATCCAGATCTTCGGTGCGGGAGGGCGCCGGATGCAGGTGGTGGAAAAAGCCAACGAGAAGGTGAATCAGGCGGCGTTTGGATTAACACTGCACCGCCAGACCATTGCTTCCTTCCCGAACTTTTTCGTGTATCTGGCAAGAATCCTGATCCTGGTGTGCGCCGGCGTGCTGGCATCCCGCGGCATCAGCCATCCGGTGGGAACCATTGCCCTGTCCTTTGCGGCAACAGCATCGCTGTCTTCTACGTTCAGCCTGACCTTTGTAGTCACAAGCCTTCTGGAAAGTTACGGAGCGGCAGAGCGTATTTTCAAGATTGAGGACAGCGAGCCGGAGACAAAGGAGCCGGAACATCCGGTTTCCTGCGGCGAGATCGAGACGATTGAGTTCCGGGATGTCACTTTTGCTTATCCGGGCACGCAGAAAAACATTCTGGAGCATTTTAACTATGTGATTAAAAAAGGTGACCGGGTCGGCATTGCCGGGGAATCCGGTGCGGGAAAATCTACGATTCTGCGTTTGCTGTTAAGGTTCTATGCGCCGACAGAAGGGCAGATTCTTATCAATGGCATTCCGATTGGGCAGATCAGCTTTGAGGAATTGCATCACAGGATCGCGTTCCTGGAACAGGACACGTACCTGTTTGACGCGACGATCGCGGAGAACATCGGCATCGCGAAGCCGGAGGCTGGTATGGAAGAAATCCGTATGGCGGCAAAACGAGCAGGCATTGCTGAGTTTATTGATACACTGCCGGGCGGCTATAACACAGATATGGGCCAGATGAGCGCACGGCTTTCCGGCGGCGAGCGCCAGCGCATCGGCATTGCCCGGGTACTTCTCCGGAACCCGGATGTCTGCCTGATGGACGAGCCGTCCAGCGCCCTGGATGCGCTTCATGAAAAGGAACTGCTCCATACGCTGGAGACGGAGTATGCAGGAAAAACGCTGCTGCTGATTTCCCATCGCGCAAGCACGCTGACGGGCTGTGACCGGATCTTAAACATAAAAGACGCAAAACAGCCATAACCGGTTTTTCACGCATTGAATTTTTTCCTCAGTTCTGATAAACTATTTTTACTGTGTTTGGGGATAATGAGAAAATATCAGACATGGATTACGATAGAAAACGGACTGGAACAGGCAGCCGGTTCACCGCAATCGTGTTGTGCATCCTTTGTGCCGTCTGGGCGCTTGTCCTTTTAGGAATTACTGGCCCTAAAACCGCATATGCCGCTGAGTCAGAGCAGAAAACAGTCCGGGTGGGATATGTCAATGCACTGAACTATGAGGAAGGCGGGGAAGGCGAGTATAAGCACGGATCCGGTTACGAGGAAAACGGGCAGATGATCGGCGTCATGCAGACGGTTGTCCAGGCAATTCATGAGTCTTTCGGGGTGGAAGTTGAGACAATCCCTTACGATACGCTTGATGAGATGAGTCAGGCAGTCCGTGACGGGGAGGTCGATATGGCTGGTCCGATGATCAGCGATTTTTATCTCGCGGAGCAGGCCGACCAGGTTTTGACAATTATGGATATCATGATGCCGCGCAGGAACGGCTATGAGGCCATCCGGGCCATCCGCTCTATGGAAAACCGGCCGGATGGCCAGACAATCCCGATCATAGCCATGACAGCGAATGCGTTTGCGGAAGATATTCAGGCATCGCTGGATGCAGGCATGAACGCGCATCTTTCCAAGCCGATCGTTATGGAAGAGGTGCTCCGGACGATCGACCGGAATCTGAACCGGTAAAATAGTCGATGGAGTTTGGCTAAGGAGGTATTTAATTATGAAACAGTGTATGGATTCCGACAATCTGCACCGTCGGTTAAAGAAGATCATCGGTCAGGTGCAGGCGATTGACCGCATGATCGATGAAGATGTTCCCTGCGAGGACATTCTCTCCCAGATTAATGCCGCGAAGTCTGCGCTGCATGGCTGCGGAAAAGTGGTTCTGGAGGGACATATCAAACACTGCGTCCGCGATGGCATTGAGCATGGTGACGCAGATAAGACGATAGAAAATTTCACAAAAGCAGTAGAACGCTTTGCGAATATGACCTGATGCGGATGTATTTTCGTGTTGTCTGACAAAAAATCCCGCTTTCTGGTTGTTTTGTTTGCGAATAACAGCAGAGTTTGCCTCATAGGATGGTGTTTATGCCATTCTATGGGGCTTTTCTATTGCTATGCATATCGAGGAGGCACCAGTGGCGCGTCCGCTGATTTTTTGGAATATTTTTTATTCAGACCCCTTGACAGCATATACCCCTATAGGTATACTGTACCTATACCCCATAGGGTATAAAAAGGAGGCACATATGAAAAAGTTAGAGTATTTGCTGGAGCTTGGCGGCACAAAGCGCGACATTGCGTTTCTGATTTTGTCTGGAATTGCCGTGCTCTGCAGCCTGTTAAAGATTCAGCCATTCCCTTTTGATATGGCGTGGGTGGCCATTGTGCTGTGCGGTCTGCCTATCATTCTGGAAGCAGTCATTGGCCTGGTGACGGAGTTCGATATCAAGGCAGATGTGCTGGTATCCCTGGCATTGATCGCATCCATTCTGATCGGGGAAGATTTCGCTGCCGGTGAGGTAGCTTTCATTATGCAGCTTGGCGGCCTTTTAGAGGAATTGACTGTAGCGAAGGCCAGAGCCGGTATTGAGAAACTGGTGCATCTGACTCCCCGCACGGCAAGGGTGCTGCGAAATGGAACAGAAGCCATGATTCCGGCGGAGCAGGTTCAGATCGGTGACCAGATTCGGGTACTGCCGGGGGAGAGCATTCCGGTGGACGGTGTGATCGTTTCCGGGCAGACTTCCATCAACCAGGCGGTTATGACCGGTGAGTCCCTGCCAGTAGATAAAACGGTGGGCGATACGGTATCCAGCGGTACCGTGAACCAGTTCGGAGCTTTTGAGATGGAAGCCACGAAAGTCGGAGAGGACAGTTCTATTCAGCGCATGGTCCGCCTGGTACAGTCCGCGGATGCCGGAAAGGCGAAGATCGTCGGCCTGGCGGATCGGTGGGCCACCTGGATCGTGGTGATTGCCCTGACTGCGGCGGCACTGACCTGGCTGATCAGCGGAGAAATCATCCGAGCCGTGACCATTCTGGTTGTGTTCTGTCCGTGCGCATTGGTTCTGGCTACGCCTACGGCTATCATGGCGGCCATTGGAAATGCCACAAAGCACGGTTTCCTGGTGCGGGAGGGCGATGCGTTAGAGCGTCTGGCGAAAGCAAAGGTGATTGCCTTTGATAAGACCGGAACCCTGACCTACGGAACTCCGAAGGTTGTAGCAGTAAACAGCATTTCCGGAAAACATGATAAAAATGAGGTTTACCGTCTGGCAGCATCCGCGGAGCAGCTTTCCGAGCACCTGCTGGGAAAGGCCATTGTAAACTGCTTTCAGAAAGAGCAGAAGGGCAGTCTTGCGGCAGCAGAAGAATTTCAGATGATTCCGGGACGCGGTGTGTGCGCAAAGATTGATGGTGCAGAAGTATTGGCAGGCAATCCGGAACTGCTGCAGGAGCACGGTGTAGAAACAAAACTGCCATCCGGTGTGGAGAACTACCGGAAATAGGGCTGTACTATCACCTACATCGCAATCAACCGTGAATTTGCCGGATACCTGGCACTTTCCGATACCCTGCGAAAAGAGAGCGTGGCAACCATCGATGCCATTTCCCGTCAGGGTGTTCAGCCAGTGCTGCTGACCGGAGACTACGAAAACGCGGCGCATGCCATTGCTTCCCAGCTTCATATCGGAGCCGTGCGTGCCAACTGCCTGCCGGAAGATAAATTAAACTCCATCGGGGAGTATCAGAAAAAAGGCATGCCGGTCTGCATGATCGGTGACGGCATCAACGATGCGCCTGCTCTGAAAAAAGCAGATGTTGGCATTGCCATGGGCGGCGTGGGAAGTGACATTGCGGTAGACGCGGCAGACATTGCTCTGGTGGATGATGAAGTGCGGGAACTTCCGCACCTGATCGCGTTGTCCAAACGCATGATGACCACCATCAAGCTCAATATGACCTTCTCCATGACCTTAAACTTCATCGCCATTATCCTGGCGATAACCGGAGTTTTAAACCCGATTGTGGGCGCGCTGGTACATAATGGAGGGTCGGTACTGGTTATCACAAACTCAGCATTTTTATTGAAGTGGAGGAAAAAATAATGGCGAAAATTATTGGATTGATCATCGGAGTATTACTGCTTGGCGGAGGAATTTACTATCTTACAACGGCAAAAGATGACCCGGAAGCAAAGAAAATCTATACCGTGGCCAGTGGGATTGGAGCAGTCATTACGGTAGTCTGCGCGCTGCTTTTGTTTCGGTAATGTTTGATTAAAAATTTGAAGAAAGTCCTGCCTGAAATATCAGAATGAAATCGAATGTATGTTTGAAAAAGGCAGCATATATAGTATAATCATAGCAGAGAAAACAAGCGGATATGAAAACAAAATCGGAGGAAAACATGGTATACACATGTACATATCAATCAAAAATGGGAGAAATTTTACTGGCTGCAGATGAAATCGGTCTTACCGGCTTATGGTTTATCGGGCAGAAATATTTTGCCAACACACTTCCAGACGAACACATTTCTCAGGAAACTTTGGTTCTGACAGAAGCAAAAAAATGGCTGGATATTTATTTTTCCGGGAAAGAGCCGACATTCACTCCGCCGCTTCATCCCGCTGGTTCCGATTTCCGCCAGGCAGTATGGCAGATTTTATTGCAGATTTCCTATGGACAGACCACAACCTACGGGGAGATTGCCAGACAACTGGCTGCCCGGCAGGGAACTTCCCATATGTCGGCGCAGGCCGTAGGCGGTGCCGTGGGGCACAATGAGGTTTCCATTATCATTCCCTGCCACCGGGTGGTGGGAACCAACGGCAGCCTGACGGGGTACGCAGGCGGAATTGAGAAAAAGGTTGCGCTGCTTAAGCTCGAACACACGGATATGAGTCACTTTTTCATTCCAAAGAAGGGAACAGCACTGTAAAGGAGAAGAGAAAACGATGTTAATTACTACTGCAGTGAAAAAGATGGTAGATTTAACAAACTAGAGAAATGGGAAAATAAAACATCGAAAACAGAGGATGCGCTGCGGAAACCGTCCTGCTGAACATAGGAAAAGCCGTCTCATGGTTTATGAAACTCATGGGACGGCTTTCGTTGTTTGTAACAGTTTTTAAACAGCGGGAGTGTTTCGTTGTGAATCAGCGGATTGCCGCTAATTCATTACTTCCTGCAGCACCAGCTTTGGCTCTGCCATCAGCGAGTAATTCGTATGGTAGATGACGAATCCCGGAGCGCCGCCAGCGGCCTTTTTTACATGCTTTCTCTGGATATAGTCAATCTCGACTTTATCATTATCCCGGCCTTTGGAGTACCAGGCGGCCAGGGCAGCGGCCTCTTCGAAGGTGCGGTCCGGCAGCTCTTTGCCTTCGGTGCGGACTACCACATGGGAACCCGGAATGCCTTTGGCGTGGAACCACCAGTCATTGCCGTTGGCAATTTTGAAAGTAACTTCCTCATTCTGATAGTTGTTCTTTCCAACATAGATATCAAATCCGTCCGTGGAGCGGTAGTGGTACGGGCGGCTGGTGATTTTCGGTTTCTTGGCGCCGTAAGGACGTTTCTTCACAAAGCCGAACTCCATCAGCTCTTCCTTGATCTGCACCAGATCGTCCTCCTTCAGCGCAATATCCAGGGCGGTGCTGATGGACTCCAGATGGTCGATTTCCTGTTTTGTCTCTAACGTCAGGTCACTCAGGGCCTCAAAGGTACGCTTTAATTTGTTGTATTTGGCAAAGAATTTCTGGGAGTTTTCCTGGGCGGAAAGCTGCGAATCCAGCGGAATCTTTACCTCCTCATTGGTGTAGTAATTCAGGCATTTCAGTTCCTTTTCCCCGCCTTTTAGCTCATAGCCGTAGGTATTTAACAGCTCGCCGTATACCTTGTATTTATCGCGCTTTTCGGTATCCTTTAACTGTTTTTCCTGCAGGTCGTATTTTTTATAATTTCGCTCCAGGGCGGTCTGGACGATCTTTCTTAAGTCTACCGATTTCTGCCGGATTCGGGTGACTGCGCTCTTTTCAGAGTAGTAGGAGTCTAGCAGGCAGCTGATGGACTCGAACGGCTTTGTCTGATACTCTGCGGACTCATAACAGGTCAGCGGCACGGAAGCAAACTCCACTGGCTCCTCGCCTCGGTAGATGATGTTTGGCGTAAACTTGCCGGTTTTGACATCCTCCATCAGCAGGTCAAACATGTGGTACAAATGGGTCAGCTCTGCCGGGGAAAGCTCGTTGGCGGAACGGTCCCCGTCGATGGAGGCCATATGACAGATCTCCGTGCCAATGATGGGGCTGATGCCGGTGAGCTTCTGGTACAGGGCTTTCTGTACCGGAGCCGGGGTGCTGCCAATCACATTTGCAAAGGTTTCCTCAGAGATGGTGAGAGGATCTTCTTTATCGGTGGTGTGGGGAATGAAATACATTCGTCCCGGCAGAACCTCGCGCACGGAGCTGACCTGAGCGGAGACATGCTTGATGCTGTCTAAAATCGTACCATCTTCCTTGCAGAAGATGATGTTGCTGTGCTTGCCCATCAGTTCCACGATGAGGCGCTTCTTTCTCAGATCTCCCAGCTCATCCAGGTGCTCAATCTCGAATTCGATGATACGCTCCAGTCCCGGCTGGGATACTTTAACGATGCGTCCGGTTCCGATGTGTTTTCTCAGCAGCATGCAGAAGTTCGGCGCGGTAAGCGGGCTTGGTTTGTTGGTCTCGGTGAAGTATACAAGCGGCAGGCTTGCGCTGGCAGAAACCGAGAGACGGAGGGTTTCTTTATTGTTTTTTACCGTGAACATGAGTTCATCTTTCTCCGGCTGGGCAATCTTGTTGATCTTGCCGCCCTCTAATTTCTGCCGGATGTCATGAACCAGGTTCGCGATTACAATTCCATCAAATGCCATGTTATAATATAGCTCCTTTATATTATGAAATAAATGATTCTGATGCCTGCCAGAACGCCGGGCAGGTACAATCGTTCCAATTATACAGGATTTTTACCTGATTTACAAGGATGTGCAGAAGTGGAGTCTGACTGTGCCTGAAAATTTTGTTACTGTTCACGCGTTGCGCAAACAGCAACGGATTTTGCCGATGCTTCGCATTCCAAATCGGCAAAATCTGCTGCCACCACTGTATCATACGGCATTTTCAGTTCAGAAAATGCCTACCCGTGTACAGTAACAAAATTTTTGCACTTGGAAAATGGATTTTGCCAATTTGGAATGCGAAGCCGTTGACTTGTTTTTCTATTTGAATTATAATGTTAATTATCTATGGCAAAGGAGCAAGGACATCATGATAAAGAGCATGACCGGATTCGGCCGGTGCGAGATTGTTACCACGGAGTATAAGATTTCCGTAGAAATGAAAGCAGTCAATCACCGTTATCTCGACTTAAGTATCAAACTGCCAAAGAAGTTCAACTACTTTGAGGCAGGCATCCGCAACCTGTTAAAAACCTATATCCAGCGCGGAAAAGTAGATGTGTTCATCAACTATGAAGACTACACAGAAGAGAAGATGTGCTTAAAGTACAACAGTTCCCTTGCTGCAGAATATATGAACTGCTTCAAACAGATGGAAGAGCAGTTCGGCATCAAAAACGACATTACCGTATCGGGACTGGCCCGCATGCCGGAGGTCCTGACCATGGATCAGGTCCCGGAGGACGAGGACCGCATCTGGCAGCAGCTTTCCGAAGCTGTGGAAGGAGCCGCAAAGAAGTTCGTGGACTCTCGTGTCCAGGAAGGCGAAAAATTAAAGGCAGATCTGCTTGGCAAGCTGGACTACATGAGCGGCCTGGTCGCTTTTATCGAGGAGCGTTCCCCAGTCATCTTAACGGAGTACCGCCAGAAACTGGAGGACAAGGTCAAAGAACTTCTTGGAGGTACGCCGCTTGACGAGGGCCGTATTGCAACGGAAGTCACCATCTATGCGGACAAGATCTGTGTAGATGAGGAGATGGTACGTCTCCACAGCCACATCGATGCCACCAGAAAAGAACTGGAAGCAGGCGGCAGCGTAGGCCGCAAGCTGGACTTCATTGCCCAGGAAATGAACCGGGAGGCAAACACCACGCTTTCCAAATCCACCGATCTGGAAATCTGTGATAAGGCCATTGCCTTAAAGACCGAGATTGAAAAAGTCAGAGAGCAGATTCAGAATATTGAATAATATACCACCAGTACAGAATCGAGGAATGAGTATGAGCCGTAAAGGAATTTTAGCGGTTGTTTCCGGATTTTCGGGAGCAGGAAAAGGAACTTTAATGAAAGCTCTGCTTTCAAAGTATGCAGACCAGTACGCGTTATCCATTTCCGCCACCACACGCGGACCGCGCGAGGGCGAAGTGGATGGCAGAGAGTATTTCTTCAAGACGAAAGAGCAGTTTGAGCAGATGATCGCAGACGATGCGCTGATCGAGCATGCCTGCTATGTGGGCAACTATTACGGAACCCCGAAGAGCTATGTCATGGAGCAGCTGGAAGCCGGAAAGAACGTTATTCTGGAGATTGAGATCCAGGGTGCGTTAAAGGTTAAGGAAAAGTTCCCGGATACTCTGCTGTTATTTGTCACACCGCCGAACGCAAAAGAATTGGAGAGCCGTCTGCGCGGCCGCGGCACCGAGACCGACGAAGTGATCAAAAGCCGCCTGAAGCGCGCGGTAGAGGAAGCAGAGTTTATGGACCGCTACGATTACATTCTGGTAAACGATGACCTGGATACCTGCGTGGAGGAAATGCATGCGCTCATTCAGGCACAGCGCCACAAGACTTCCCAGAATATGGAGTTCATTGCGGAAATGAAAGAGGATTTAAAGCAGTTTTAAATGAGGCTGTTTTTATCATAAAAAATAATCTATAGAAGAAAAGATCCCCCAGAAAGGAGTTTTATCATGTTACATCCATCTTATACAGATTTGATCAATGCAGTAAACAGCGAGGTTGAGCCGGGCGAGCAGCCGGTTGTACAGAGCCGTTATTCCATCGTTCTTGCAACTTCCAAGCGCGCAAGACAGCTGATCGCAGGCGATGAGCCGCTTATCGCAAAGTCTGCAGGCAGAAAGCCGCTTTCCATCGCAGTTCAGGAGCTTTACGAGGGTAAAGTAAAGATTCTTGGCGAGGGTCAGGAAGAGGAAGACGAAGTGAAGGCAGTTGAGGCTGCACCGGAAGAGGCAGCAGAAACTGCAGAGGCTGAGGCATCCGAAGAGTAAGCTTCAGGCCAAACAGCACGACAGATGCAAAAAGCGGCGGACTGCGAAAATCAGAAGCCCTTTTTGACAGGCAATACGAGAAAAGAAAGGAGAAAAGCCGTCTCAGCGTGATACGAGATGGCTTTTTCCATAAAACAGGAGTTTGAATTTATGAAGATTTTATGTGTTTCCCTTGGCTGTGACAAAAACCTGGTTGATACCGAGATGATGCTCGGCCTCTTAAACCGGGACGGCCATACTTTTACGGACGATGAGAACGAGGCGGATATCATTGTGGTCAATACCTGCTGTTTCATCAACGACGCAAAAGAAGAGAGTGTCAATACCATCCTGGAGATGGCAGAGTTAAAGAAAACCGGAAAGTGCAAGGCACTCATCGTGACCGGCTGCATGGCACAGCGTTACAAACAGGAGATCATCGACGAGATTCCGGAGGTAGACGGTATCCTTGGAACTTCCACATACGATGAGATCTCCAATGTGTTAAAGCAGGCACTTGGCGGGGAGGAGCATATCAGCTGCTTCCACGACCTGAACGCGCTTCCGGAGGTAGAGACAGAGCGTATCATCACCACCGGCGGCCACTACGCGTTTTTAAAGATCGCAGAGGGCTGCGACAAGCATTGTACTTACTGCATCATCCCGAGCCTGCGCGGCAATTACCGCAGCGTTCCGATGGAGCGCCTGTTAAAAGAGGCAAACCAGCTGGCTGACCAGGGCGTGCGCGAACTGATCCTGGTAGCACAGGAGACTACGCTTTATGGTGTGGACTTATATGGAAAGAAAATGCTTCCGGAGCTGCTGCACAAGCTGGCCGAAATCCCGGGCATCTACTGGATCCGTATTCAGTACTGCTATCCGGAGGAAATCACCGATGAACTCATCCAGGCCATCAAGAACGAAGAAAAGGTCTGCCACTACCTGGATGTGCCGATCCAGCATGCGAGCGACCGTATCTTAAAGCGTATGGGCCGCCGCACCAATCAGGCACAGCTTCGCGAGATGATCGGAAAGCTTCGCAGGGAGATTCCGGATATCGCGCTTCGTACCACCATGATCGCAGGTTTCCCGGGGGAGACAGAAGAGGATCATGAGGAAGTGATGCGCTTTGTCGATGAGATGGAGTTTGAGCGTCTTGGCGTGTTTGCGTACTCTGCTGAGGAGGATACTCCGGCAGCGTCCTTCCCGGACCAGGTTCCGCAGGAACTGAAGGAGGAGCGCCGCGATGAGATCATGGAGCTTCAGCAGGAGATCGCGTTCGAAAAATCCGAATCCATGGTGGGCCGTGTCCTGGATGTCATGATCGAGGGTAAGGTGGCTGACGAGGCCGCTTATGTGGGAAGAACTTACATGGATGCTCCGAACGTGGATGGCTATATTTTTGTCAACAGCGGCGAACTCTTCATGTCCGGTGATTTTGTCCGGGTGAAGGTGACTGGTTCCAACGATTACGATCTGATCGGGGAGGTATACGATGAATCTGCCGAATAAACTCACGGTTATGCGTGTGATCCTGATTCCGTTTTTTGTGCTGAGCCTGCTGGCTTTTCACGGTGAAGTGCGCCTGCTGCGCAATGTGGCAGCGGCCATTTTCATTGTGGCAAGCCTGACGGACATGCTCGACGGCAAGATCGCCCGCAAGTACAATCTGGTTACCAATTTTGGGAAATTCATGGATCCGCTGGCGGACAAGCTGTTAGTCTGCTCCGCGCTCATCTGCCTCATTGAACTGGGACAGCTTCCGGCCTGGATGGTCATTATCATCGTCAGCCGGGAATTCATCATCAGCGGGTTCCGTCTCATCGCGGCAGAGCAGGGCATTGTGATCGCTGCCAGCTACTGGGGCAAGTTCAAGACCACATTCCAGATGATCGCGGTCATCTTAATGATCGTGAATCTTCCGGTGCTTGGGCTGCTCACAACCGCCTGCACCTGGATCGCGCTGGTGCTGACCGTAATTTCACTTGTGGATTATATTGCAAAGAATCATAAAGTGCTTACAGAGGGGGCAATTTAAATGGTAGTAGAACTGATTTCAGTCGGTACCGAGCTTTTGCTTGGCAACATTGTAAATACCAATACCCAGTTTCTGGCGGAGAAATGCGCGCTTCTGGGTCTGACTATGTACCATCAGGTTACGGTGGGCGATAACCACGACCGTCTGGCAGAGGTGATCCGGTCTGCGCTCAAACGTTCCGACATCATCATCCTGACCGGCGGCCTGGGACCGACCGAAGACGATCTGACCAAAGAGGTCTGTGCAGAGGTGATGGGATTCCCGTTAGTCGAGGACAAGCACACCCGGGAACGGATTGAGGAGTATTTCAAAAACAATATTTACAAGGTCATTTCCGATAACAACTGGAAGCAGGCTATTGTTCCGGCAGGCAGCATTGTCCTGGACAACGACAATGGCACTGCGCCGGGACTGATCCTGGAGAAGTACGGCAAGTCCGCGATCCTTCTTCCGGGACCGCCGAACGAGTTATATCCGCTGTTCATGAATCAGGTGTATCCGTATCTGCAGAAGCTGCAGCCGGAGGTAATCCGTTCCCAGATGGTTAAGATCTGCGGTATCGGCGAGAGCCAGGTGGAAGATAAGCTCCTCGACCTCATCGACAAACAGCAGAATCCGACAATCGCCACCTACGCGAAGACCGGAGAGGTCCATGTGCGCGTAACGGCAAAGGCAGAAACCGAGGAAGAAGCCAAGAAGCTGGTAAAGCCGGTAGTCAAAGAGATCAAGAACCGGTTTGGCGATTACGTTTACTCTACGAAAGAGGAGGAGACACTGGAGCAGGCAGTGGTCAAGCTGTTAAAGAAGTACGAGCTCACCGTGACGACAGCGGAGTCCTGCACCGGCGGACTGCTTGCGGGACGCATTATCAATGTACCGGGCGCATCTGAGGTATACAACGAGGGCTTTATCACCTATTCCAATAAAGCAAAGAGAAAATATCTCGATGTCAGCAAGAGTACGTTAAAGAAATACGGCGCAGTCAGCGCGGAGACAGCCAGAGAGATGGCGACCGGAGGCGTGTTCGCAACCGATTCCGATGCCTGTGTGGCAGTGACAGGACTTGCGGGTCCGGACGGCGGCAGCGAGGAAAAACCGGTCGGCCTGGTTTACATTGCCACCTATATGAAGGACAAAGTCAGTGTCGAGAAGTATCAGTTTAAGGGCAACCGGGCAAAGATCCGGGAGCAGGCGGTCGTAAAGGGACTGGATCTTTTGCGCCGTTCCATTCTGGATAATTACCGCTAGGAGAGATGCGATGCAGTGGTACAGTCACTTGTACATGGGAGAAAAAGCGCGGCGGCTCCGTTATGCCATCATCCAGGGCATTCGGGCAGAAAAGCTGCAGCCGGAAGTCTATGTGATCACCTCCCCGCAAAACGGCGCGAATCTCTGTGATATTTATCCTTCCGCGATGCTTCTGGTGCCATCGGAAAAGAAGAAAGAGCGCACGATCCTGGGAATCGCGGTCACATACTGGGAGGCGCTGGAAGTGGTTCGCAGCATGGTAGATGATTTGTATCAGAAAACAGGAGAGGTGTCAGCGGAGTCCTTTGCCCGCTTTACAGGGATTGACGTATGGTAGCGATCGTATTGGGAATCTTAAAAATAATCGGGATTCTGCTCCTGGTTCTTCTGGGACTGATTCTGGCAGTGATCTTAAGCGTACTGTTTGTGCCGGTGCGTTACCGGGCAGAGGCGGAAGGTTATGGAAGCCTGAAAGGATGCGCCGCGGTGAGCTGGTTTTTCCATCTCATTTCCCTGCGCGTTTCCTACGATGGAGAAACGCATGCGGATTTTCGAATCCTCTGGTTTCATCCGGGAAGGGAAAAACAGGATGAGCTCCAGCAGGAACTGAAGGAGCGGGTGGAAGCCACGGAAGTGACGGACCGTCCGGTTCCTGAAACGAAGCGCCGTTCCGAAAAGGGCAGTTCTGAAAAAGTGGAAAAGGTTGGTACAGAAGCACCGGCAAAGCTGGCTCGGGAAGAGAAAACTGCGGAGGAAGACGAGCGGAAGGAAAAAGCGAAGCCGCTGAAGGACCCAGTAGATCCCGGAACAGAACATGCGGCCAAAAAATCGCGTTTTGCTCTGTCCGCTGTGACCAGACGGATTCGTCAGTTTATAACAGGCATAAAAGAAAAAATCCGAAGAATGTTACGCCACCTGAAGGGAATCGCGAAAAAGATCCGCAGCGGGAAAGCCCAGTGGGAGACGATCCGCGCTTTTCTTCAGGATGAGGAAAATAAAACAGCATTCCGCCTGGCAAAACGGCAGATCTTTTCTATCATCCGGCATGTTTTGCCGAGAAAGCTGGAGGGAAAGGTCCGGTTTGGCCTCGGAGATCCCTACATGACCGGCCGGGTCCTGACCTGGATCAGTCCGTTTTATGGTCTGTATGGACGGCATGTTCAGGTAATTCCGGAATTTCAGGAAACCTGCCTGGAGGGAGAACTGAAAATGAGAGGACACATCCGGTTTGGAACGCTTTTGTTTCTGGCATTCCGGATGCTTCAGAATAAAAATATCCGATTGTGGATCAGGAAATGGCGGAGCGCGTAGGAGGTCCGGATATATCCGGCCAGCCGCCAGAAGGAGGATATATGGCAGAAAATCAATTTGTTTCAACGGTAGAGGCCCTGTTTAAGGGTATGGATCAGTTTGTAACGACAAAAACAGTGGTTGGAGATGCCGTGAAGGTAGATGACGCCATCATCCTTCCGCTGGTGGATGTGACCTGCGGCATGGCTGCCGGTTCCTTTGCCGATAACGCAAAGCACAACGGGGGCGGCGGCATGAGCGCGAAGATGAGCCCAAGCGCAGTTCTTGTGATCCAGAACGGCGTGACAAAACTTGTCAACATCAAGCAGCAGGATGCGGTGACCAAGGTTCTTGACATGGTCCCGGATTTCGTGAATAAGTTTGTCGGCGGAAAGCAGGAAGATGTTTCGGAAAAGGCCATGGAGACTGCCCAGGAGATTGCGGCAGCAGGCGAGGACGCGGAAAAGTAACGGTAAAAAGCATAGCATAAGCCCTGGTTCATACCTTTTGGGATATGGCATATACTGGTATTAGAATTTATCAGGAGGCCGTCATGAGGCGTGTTCTGGGGCTTATGCTATTTTGTTTTGGGATCGGAATGACGCTTCTTTTGTTCATTCCGGAAACACTGTCTACGCTGATTTTTATTATCGGATGCCTGACGCTTGGGTATTATCTGTTCTGCGGGTAAATGAAAAAGAATCCGGCTTGCCGGATTCTCGCGCCGAGGCGCGGTTGCTTCGGCAACCATCTACCATTGCGCCGAGTGCGCATCCCTGCGGAGCGCTTTTTGTATGATAGGACGCAATTTCCTATCATATGAAAAAGAGGACATGTCAAACGACATGTCCTCTGCATTCAGTTCCAATTATGCTCTTTCAACTAAGCCAGAACGTAAGCAAGAAGTACATACATACATCTTCTTAGCTCCTCCATTAACTTTAACCTTAACGGATTTAACGTTTGCTTTCCAGATCGCGTTGGATCTTCTATGGGAGTGGCTCACGTTATTTCCGAAGTGAGCAGCCTT